>NZ_JARWOV010000174.1 GCF_029868855.1 Nocardia carnea
CGCCGAACGCTGGGGCATGGCGCCGGGAGTCGGGCGGGGCGGCATGGAGGCCGGGCTCGGCCGGGGACCGCCGGGACGGGGACCGCCCTGAGCAGCCGCGGGCCGCTGGCCACCGGGGCCGCCCGGCCGGGGAGCGTTCTGACCGGGACGGGGACCGCCCTGGCCCGGACGCGGACCACCCTGAGCGGGACCCGGACGCGGACCACCCTGGCCCGGAGCCGGGCGGGGGCCGGGCTGCGGACGCGGCGACGGACGCTCACGTTCGGGCGCCGAGGAATAGGGGTTGTTGCCGACCCGCGGCGGTTTCGGACCGGGTTTCGGCCCCGGCCGGGCCGGGCTCTGACCGGATGCGGCCGGACGCTGCTGGCCGGCCGGGCGGGCGGCGGGGGTGGCCGGCTTTGCCGCCGGCGCCTGAGCCGCTTCCTGGCTGGGCGCGGGCGCGGGACCCGGCTTCACCGCCGGGCCGGGCCGCGGAGCCGCTGCCGGTTTCGGTCCGCCGTCGACGGCCGGGGCCGGTTTCGTCTCGGCGACCGGTGCGGATTCGGCGGGACCAGGTTTCCCCGAGGGGGCCGGGGTGCGTGGACCGGGCCGCGGCCCGGGAGCCCCGGGTTTGGCACCGGCCGCCGGCCCGGGGCGGGCCGACGACGGTTTGGATCCGTTCGGCCTATCCGATTTCGCCGGCGCGGATTTCGCCGCGAACGATTCGCGCAGCCGACGCGCGACGGGTGCTTCCACCGTCGACGATGCCGACTTCACGAACTCGCCTTGCTCCTTGAGCTTCGCGAGTAGTTCTTTACTCGTGACACCGAGTTCTTTTGCCAACTCGTGCACGCGGGCCTTGCCTGCCACTGCTCTCCTCACTGAGAGGTCGAGCAGCGCCGCCCGCCTGCTGGCGGGGCCCCGCACGACCTCGGGTTAACTCCGATGGACGTTCATCGTTGGTACTTCACGGTGTGCTCATGAGTGCTCGTGCCTGTTCTCGAGGTGTTGCTCCAGGGCTGAGATATCCAGATTTCCGGACACTCGTAGTGCTCTGCCGATCGCTCGGCGCCGGACCGCAGTGCGCAGACAAGACGAAAAGGGGTGCAGCCAGGCACCCCGTCCGGGAAGTCTGCGCTGCGGGTCGGGAACGATCACGACGACATCCGCACCGTTGCCGGTGCCGAGCCCACGTGCCACGATCCGCAGCAGTTCGGCAGCCGGTTCGCGTTTCCGGCACCCGACACACGTACGTACCGGATATCCCGGGCGCCGGAGCGCCGCGGTGTCACCACGTTCGTGGGCGGGAACCGAAGACTCGGACCGAACCTGACACCACTCTACCGCTGACCGGTCGGCACTCTCCAACCCCGCCCCCGGCGACGGCGCCGCGGGCGGGTCGGCACAGCTGATCCGCCGGCCCAATGAACCGGTGGGTGCGGGACGCGCCGGGCGCGGGGTGGCGATCAACGGCGCTGGGCCTCCGTCCGCACCGAACCACCGGAATCCGGTGCGGCATCACTGCGGATATCGATACGCCACCCGGTGAGCCGGGCGGCGAGCCGCGCGTTCTGACCCTCCTTGCCGATGGCCAGCGACAGCTGGAAATCGGGGACGATCACCCGCGCCGCGCGGGCATCGGGATCGACAACTGTGACCGAAACCACTTTCGACGGCGACAGCGCGTTGCCCACGAAGGTTGCCGGATCGTCGGCGTAGTCGATGATGTCGATCTTCTCCCCGGCCAGTTCGCTCATCACATTGCGTACCCGCTGACCCATCGGGCCGATACAGGCCCCCTTGGCGTTGACGCCGGCCACCGTGGACCGCACCGCGATCTTGGACCGGTGCCCGGCCTCGCGGGCGACCGCCACGATCTCCACCGACCCGTCCGCGATCTCGGGTACCTCGAGGGCGAACAGGCGCCGGACCAGATTGGGGTGGGTCCGCGAGAGGGTGATCTGCGGACCGCGCGGGCCGCGGGACACGCCGACCACATAGCACTTGATCCGGTCGCCGTGTTCGTAGCTCTCCCCCGGGACCTGCTCGGCCGACGGGATCAGCCCCTCGGTGCCGTGCAGTTCGCTGCCGATCCGCACCACCACGGTGCCGCGGGCGTTGGCACGCGCATCGCGCTGCACCACACCACCGACGATATCGCCCTCATGAGTCGAGAATTCGCCGAAGGATTTCTCGTTCTCCGCATCGCGCAACCGCTGCAGCACCACCTGCCGGGCTGTGGTGGCGGCAATGCGGCCGAAACCCTCGGGGGTGTCGTCCCATTCGGAGATCACCTGACCCTCGGCGTCGAGTTCGGTGGCCAGCACCCGGACCAGACCGGTGCGCTGATCGATCTCGACCCGGGCGTTGGGCTGATGGCCCTCGGTGTGCTTGTAGGCGGTCAGCAACGCGGACTCGATCGCGGAGATCACGGTTTCGATCGAGATCCCTTTATCCGCGACGATGGCGCGCAGGGCTTCGATTTCGATATTCATTCCATGGTCCCTTCGGTCGAATCGGACGCGTCGACGGTGGTGGCGGTGTGCTCCGCGGCGTCCGCTCCCGCGGGTGGGCGACCGGAGGCGACACCTCCGGTGAGTTCCAGTTCACGTGCGCTCGGTGGGGCGAACTCGACCTCCACCACAGCGCGTTCGATATCCCCCAGTGCGACGGTGACCAGGCGCGGCGCGCGCTTACCCCCCAGCACCAGCGCGATGCGGTCACCGTCGAGGGCACCTGCTCTGGCCTCGAACGACGTCGGCAAACCGGGTTCCGGGGGCGGCACCCCCGGCCGCAGCCGGATCCGCACCTTGCGCCCCCGCGCCCGGCGCCAGTGCCGGTCGGCGGTGAGCGGGCGGTCCACGCCCGGAGTCGTCACCTCCAGCAGGTATCGGACCGCACCGAATTCGTCGTCCGCTTCGTCGAGCCGCGCCGAGACTTCGGAGCTGAGTTCGGCGATACTGTCGAGGTCCGCGGTTTCGTCGCTGTCCACGATCACCCGCACCCGGGTCTGTCCCGCCGCGGTGGAAACCTCGACTCCCTCGAGATCGAATCCTCGACCGGCGACGAGTCCGGCGACGAGCCGGCTCACCCCTTCCTCGGTCGGCATCGGCATATGGGCAGCTCCTGGTTCAGTTGTTACGCGGACGGAATGTTCTGTGCCGGTGACCTAGCGTAACGCGCCGCGAGAAGGTAAAGGACCAGCGGTCGGCGGTAAGTCCGCCGCCCGGTATCCATCCCCGCTGTCCACACCGCGGCGGCAGGCCGTCCCCACCCAGCGGGCCGGCGGCTGCCGGCCACACGGCCGAGGATGCGGGCGCAGACGAGTCCATTCGGAGGCCGGGCCCGAATCTGGCACGATGGTCCGGTGACCGAGCGTGTTACCGACCGGACCGCGGCCGGATTTCCTCGCGGACCTGCGAATACCAGGGACCTGAGCGCCTCCCGCCGCATCAATCGCCGGGCCGTGCTGCGGGTTGCCGGTGGTGGCACGGTCGGCGTTCTGGTCGTGCCCGCGCTCGTTTCGTGTGCCGAGGAACCGATCACCGAGCCGGATGTGCTGGTCGCCCAGGAGTTCTCGGCCCGGGCCGACGCGGCCGCCGCGACCGCCGCCATCGCGATCGATCCCGCGCGCTCGGCCGCGCTGACCACCATCGCCGCGGAACGCACCGCCCACGCCGATGCCCTGCGCACCGAGATCGACCGGGCCATCGGCGTGTACGGCGACGGAACGACACCGGCCGTACAGACCCCGGCCCCGACGACCACGCCGGCGCCCACCACACCGCCGAGTATCGATGCGTTGCGCGACCAGCTCGGCGCCGCCCAGCGCGCGGCCGCCGACCTGGCGGTCACCCAGTCCGGGTACCGCGCGGGATTGCTGGCCTCGATCAGCGCCGCGTGCGCTGTTCAGGCAGGAGTTCTGCTGGGATGAGCGGTACCGAACAGCAGGCGCTGGCCGATGCGCTCGGCGCCGAGTACGCCGCGGTCTACGCCTACGGGATCATCGCCTCCCACGCGGGCGCCGACCGGAGCCGCACGGTCGCGCAGTACACCGCCGCACACCGGGCCCGCAGGGACGCGACCGCCGATGTCCTGGCGGACCGGCGGGGCACTGTACCGGCGCCCGAGGCGGCCTACACGATGCCACTCGCGGTCACCGATCCGGATACCGCGGCGCAGCTGGCGATCGTTGTCGAAACCGATACCGCGGTGGCCTGGCGGGCGGTAGTCGAGCAGGCCGACGCCGAAACCACCCGCCGGATCGCGATCGAGGCCCTCACCGAGAGCGCCGGTCGGCGTGCGGTCTGGCAATCCCTGCGCGGCACAGACCCGGCCACCACCGCCTTCCCCGGCCGTCCCTGAGTGACCGAAGCACCGGGCCACAGCGCCCGGTCGCCGAGTGGTCGGGTAGAGCCGAGTAGTCGGGTGGATCGGAGCCGCCCGGCCTGTATCGGTCGACCGCCCACTCGGTCAATCCATGCGGCCGGACGGCCGCTCGGCCGGCCGGGCCCGCGGGAAGACGGTTCCGCCACCACGCCCCCGGGACCACGGGGGATTGCCACGTGGTGGCCTTTCCTGGGGTGTCAGCGAACCCGGGAGACCGCCGGGGAGGCTCGGCATATACGGCATCGAGGAGTTGGCCCCGGTGTTCCACGGTGTGGCCCCTGGCACCTGGTTGCGGCCCGGCTCGAGGCCGCTGCCGGGGGGGTCGGGCGTCCACGGCGTCTGGCCCGGTGCGGGCGGGGGCGGTCCCGCGTCCGCGGCAGCCGCCCGGCCACCGGTCTGTGCCGGGTCCGCGGCCGGAGCCTCGGCTGCTGGAAGACCCACCTTTTCCGGAGCTGCCGGCCCGCCGCTCGACCCGGCCTGCGTTGTTGGCTCTGTTCGCTCCGAACCCGGCACACCGGCCGCAGCCGACGCGGGCGTCTCCGCTTCCCGCTCGAGGGCACTGTCGTCCCCCGTCGGCGCCTTTCCGCCGTCCGGGACTCCGGTCTTTTCCGTACCGGGCGCAGCGGCCTGCCCGGCATCATCGTCGGATTCCGGCGCCGCGGGCCCATCGGGTCCGATCGGAGGCCGGTCCGACGGATTCCGCTGTGGCTCCGGGGAGCCGTCCGGCACAGTGCCGATACCGGCGCTGCCGGCGATATGCCCGGGCACGCCCGGAAGCTGCGCCGAGAGTCGGTCGGCGCCGTCGGAATCGGCCTGAACCAACAGCACGACCGACTCCGCACCACCGGCTGCGGTACGGACATCACGGCGCATCACCTCGCCGGCGGATTCCCCCACCGCGCCGAGCCGGCTGGCCAGCAGCCCGGTGACCGAATCGACGGTCACGCCGTCGGCACCGTGACCGCCGTCCTCGGTCATCGGTTTCCCTCCAGAGTCCGTCCTGGCGGGCCTCCGCAAGCCGATACCAGTGTGTCGCCGATCGCGACCCGGCCGGTGGCGCCGTCCGGCCCGCCGCAGGTGCCCGGACGCCAAACACCACCGTGGCACGCCACCGGTGGCGCGGACCGTACTGGTATTGCCGCAGCTGGGAACATCATGGGTAAGACGCCACCCCGACCGGCCCGGTACCGAGGCAGAGCACCAGGTCCGGGTTCCGGCTCTGTACGAGCAGCGCCGACCCTTGTCCGACGATGCGCGCGTACACGGTATGCATTCCCGCCCGCACCGGGACTTCGACCTTCTTCCCGGATTCGAAACCAACCGCGATCGTTGCGTCCCGGTCGGCGAAGTAGTTGAGCTGTGCGGTCCATTCGTGGGCGATCATAGGGCCGTCCAGCGGCACCCGGACGGGCATACGGCCGTCGACGCGGTGACCGCAACCAGGCACGGGACCAGGGATTACAGCACGATTCCACCAGACCCGCGCGTCGGCGAACTCGCCGGTGTCGGTGAGCATGCGCAGGCGTTCGGTGGCGTCGGCGAAGGCACCGGGCGGGGCGATCGGCGAGAGTACCCGGCTCGCCTCGTTCTGCGGATGGGCGGTCGGGTTGAGCACATTCCAAGGGACCTCCTGCTCCAGCAGCGGTATCCCGTCCCAGTGGGCGAATTCCGATTTCACGTTCGTCACATAGGTTTTCGTCGGCCCCTCCGACCAGCTGCGAGTGAACGTGTAGGTCGACCACAGGCTGCTCACGGCGAACAGGACGACCAGCGCCGTCGCGGGAATCGGCCCACGCCACCGGGCGCTGCGCCGGTCGGTCTGCGCCGCGACGGTTCGTTGCGGGGGGCGGGCGAAGGCCCGCAGCAGCAGGGCGCCCGCGATCGTGAGCACCAGCGCGGCGTCGGCCAGGTAGCGCAGCGACATCATGAGTTCGTCGACGGTGTTGGGTCCGGCGCGCATGAGTACGACCGGTATCTGCACCGCGGGGAGGTACACCACTGCCGCCACCCAGACCGGCCGGACCACCGGCCGGGCCCGGCTCGTCGCGATCACCGCTACCGCCAGTAGCCCCCACGCCGCCCAGACCGCCCAACCGGGCGCCACCGCCCAGGGCGCGGACGGTATCCAGCGTTCCCAGCCCCACGGACCGCCGAGCAGGGCTGTCACCACCCCGGCCCATGCCGCCCGGGGCAGCATCTGCGCCATCTCGGCGGACCCGGCGTCACCGGCCGATATCCCGACCGCCGCGAAGTAGACCAGCCCCCAGATCAGCAGCACCGTCGCGGAACAGGCCCACAGGACCCCTCCCCGGCGCAGCACCGCACGGAAGGCGAAACCCCGGCCGTCGACATACCGGCGCAGGACCACCACGGCGAAGGCGACGAACGGAACCACAACCGCCTTCTCGAAGAACAGCAGCGCCACGGCCGCCACCACCACACCGGAGATCGCGTACCGGCGGCGGCCGGTGCGGTCCAACAGGACCGCGTCGGCGGCGACCCAGGCGAGCGCGAACTGCAGCGGCAGGGCGTTGAGCGCGGCGGACCACCAGGTGAACGCGGGCAGGGTGAGCGGGCCGAAGAGGTAGAAGGCCAGGGGTATCAGCAGCACGGGGCGGCGGCCGAGCAATACCAGCAGCAGCCGCAGCACGGCGCCCGCGGCGGCCACCTGCAACAGCAGCGACACCGCGGCCGCGGCCGTCCAGTTCAACGGTGCCAGCGCGGTCACCAGCCACGAAACGCCGAATGCCAGCGGCATGAAATGGCCGTCGTGGTCGTGCAGCAGGAGTTCGGCCGACCACAGCGGATAGGTGCCGGCCCGGCCGGTGAGGATGAGGTCGTCCCAGTAGAAATAGCTGTTCGCGAGGACCCAGGTACGGACGACGAGTTGCAGCGCGATCAGGCAGAAAGCCGCCCCGAGCACCACACGCCCGGGCGATGCTGTCCACCGGCGCAGCCCGGCCCGCATCCGGTCGAATCGCACGGACGGCGGGTCCGCACCCGGGGCGGGGGGTCGCTGCGGTACGACGGCCGGAGCGCTTCCCATGGCCCCCCACCCTACAAGCGACCGGGCCCGTGGGCGGGCCGGTCCGCGGGCTACCGTTCGGTGCCCGTGTCCTCGGCGGTTTCCACCCCGAGCTCTTCCACGTCGATATCGTATTCACTCAGGTCGACGGCATCGGTGCGTTCGTCCCCGATATCGAGCAACTGTGCGACGGCGTCGGAATCACCGTGCGCGGCGCGCTCCCGCAGTTCGGACAGGTTCGGCTCACGCGGGCCGGACCGGTCGGGCTCATACATTCAGCGCAACCTTCCTGGTGTCGGCGACGAGCCACCGGCTCGCCCGCTCAGGTTTCCGAGCTTAGGCGCGTCGACGGAGCGCCGCCGAATCCGCCGGCCGGGCGCAGCACGTCAGGCGGGCGCCGTGAGTCCGGGTCCGGTGTACATCGGCAGGTCAGCGGTGGTCCGGATACCCGGTTCGGCCGCCACGACGGCAGGTATGGCATTGACCACCCGGCCGACGCCGGCCAGGATCGCGGCATAGTTGTGATCACCCCGGCGGCTCGACGGACTGATGTCCACGGCGTACGACGGCTCCCCGGTGATCTCCACCCGGTACGACCCCCCGGTCTGCGCCGGCCGGGCCCAGTCGGGGCACAGGTCGTCGCGCAGGCGGGTGATGTGTTCCACGACGATCGCCGGGCGCCCGGAGACCCAGCCGGTGATCTCGAACCGCAGCGCTGCCTGACTCCCTTCCGGCACCTCCCCCACTGCGATCCGGAAGTTCTCGGGTGCGGGTTCGCGTTCATAGGTTTCGGTGATCTCGTCGATCCGGACGCCGAGTCCGGCGGCCAGGGCACGCATCGCCGCGCCCCAGGCGATACCGAGCACACCGGGCTGCAGCAGCATGGGGGTCTCGTCGAGTGGTTTGCCGAAGCCCATCACATCGAACATGACGGTGGACCCGTCGTAGGTGGCGTAGTCCGCGATCTCCAGGCAGCGCACCTGTTCCACCCGCTGACAGGTGGAGGCCAGCGCGAAGGGAACGAGATCGTTGACGAAACCCGGGTCCACGCCGTTGACGAAGACACTGGCGCCGCCTGCGGCCGCCGCCGACTCGACCGCCGCGAAGAGCTTGTCCGGCAGCGTTCCCCACGGATACATGAGCAGGCCGGGCGCCGTCCCGACCACGTTCACACCGGCCGACAGGATCCGGGCGATATCCCCCATCGCCTCGACCAGCCGGGTATCGCCCATCGCGCAGTACACCGCGCAGTCCGGGCGGGTGGCCAGCAGTTCGCCGATATCGCCGACGGCCGCGATACCGGTGACGATGTCCAGGCCGGCCAGTTCGCCGGCATCCCTGCCGATTTTCCCCGGAGTCGACACCCCCACACCGACGAGATCGAATCGCGGATCGGTGATGAGTTGCGTCAGGGCGATCCGGCCGGCGTTACCGGTGCCGACGAGGACGACGCGAAGGGCCATGGATTCTCCTACCTACGAGCGGCGCAGCGGCGAAAACGTGGTTCCACCGCGGGCTTCCAGCCCTGGGCACCCTACCGGAACAGTGTCTAGAACAGGTTCCAGTTTCATGATACCGTCACCGCCATGGGACGTGTAGACGGCAAAGTCGCCCTGATCAGCGGGGGCGCGCGGGGCATGGGCGCGGCCCATGCGAAACTGCTGGTGGCCGAGGGCGCGCAGGTGATCATCGGTGATGTTCTGCACGAGGAGGGCAAAGCCCTCGCCGACGAACTCGGCACCGCCGCCCGCTACGTCCCACTCGACGTCACCGAACCCGATCAGTGGGATACCGCCGTCGGCACCGCCATCGCCGAGTTCGGCAAACTCGACGTGCTGGTGAACAACGCGGGCATCGTCAACGGAGCGCCGCTGCAGAAGCTGTCGCTGGAGAAGTTCCGCGCCGTCCTCGACGTGAACCTGGTCGGCACCTTCCTCGGGATGCGCGCCGCTGTCGAACCGATGATCGCCGCCGGCGGCGGCTCGATCATCAACGTTTCCTCCATCGAGGGTCTACGCGGTGCACCCTTCGCGCATGGTTACGTGGCCTCGAAATGGGGCGTGCGCGGCCTCGCCAAATCGGCGGCACTCGAACTGGCCCCGCACAATATCCGGGTCAACTCGGTCCATCCCGGCCTGATCCGTACTCCGATGACCGAGGGCATCCCCGACGACCTGGTGACGATCCCGCTGGGCCGTCCGGCGGAGTCCGCCGAGGTCGCCACTTTCATCCTGTTCCTGGCCAGTGACGAATCCTCCTACGCCACCGGTAGTGAATTCGTGGTGGACGGCGGACTCGTCACCGGGGTGCCGCACAAGTAGCCCCGGCCAGTGGCCGGGTATGCATCCGCACGATGTCTCGGCCTACCGGCATTCCGACCGCCGGAGTTCAGCGACCGAAAGCCGCCAGGAACGTCGTCGCCGCCGCCACCGCGACGGCGTCCGCTTCGGTTTCGGGGAGCGGTTCGACGCCGAACTGATAGCGCACCGGTAGCGCACCGGTGAGCAGCGCGGTCCATTGGGAAGCCGCTACGTCAGGGTCGTCCAGTCCCAGCACGCCGGCCAGCGCCAGCCGGGCGAATCGGTCGGCCAGCGCGCGGAGAACCTGACCGGACACCTCGTCGACGATTTCGATCAACTCCGGGAACTGCCCGGCCTCGGCGCACACCAGACGCCGCAGCGCCCGCGATTCAGGGCTGCAGTAGCACCGGACCAGTTCAGTGCCCACGGCTCGGAGTGTGGCCGGGACGTCCGTGCCCGGCTCGGCCAACCGCTCGACGACCGCCAGATTCGCTTGCCGGGCAGCCTCCGACAGCGCCCGCACCGCATGCCGGAACACCTGTTCCTTGTCACCGAAGTGGCTGTACACGGTTGCTTTGGCCACCCCCGCCTCGGCGGCGATCTGATCCATCCGGGTTTGCGTGTACCCGGTGCGCGCGAAAACCGTGAACGCCGCGGCGAGGATCGCCTGCTGTTTGTCGACGCGGCCACGTGGGCGCGCGGGAATCCCGGTCGAAGTCACCTACCAATAGTAGACCGGTGTGATTACCTTTCCAGACCCACCGGTACAACTTGTCCCCGCTTCGTTCTAGACTCATGAGTCCAGAAAACCAGTCGTGCCGGTAGTTCAGGCATCAAACGAGGGAGCGCTCATGAAAACCGTGGTAATCACCGGCGGAACGGACGGAATCGGCAGAGCCCTGGCCTTCACCCACCTCGAACGCGGTGAACAAGTGGTGATCATCGGCCGGAGCACGGACAAGGCGCGCGCGATCATGGAGGCAGCAGCCCGGCTCGGCGCCGCAGACCGCATCGAATTCCTCCAGGCCGACCTCGGCCTGGTCACCGAGAACCACCGCGTACTCGACCGATTGCACACCGCCTACCCGGTCGTGGACATCCTCGTTCTCGGCGCCCGCTTTTACCGCTCGACCCGGAGTGCGACGCCGGAAGGCTTCGAGGCATCCTTCGCGTTGTTCTATCTGAGCCGCCATCTGCTGACCTATGGACTGGCAGGCAGTCTGGAACGGGCGGAAACGCCGATGATCGTCGACCTGTCCGGCCCGGGCGGCGAGCTCTCCCGAATCCGCTGGGACGATCTTCAATTCGCGAAGTCCTACGATCCCGACGCGGTAATGCACCAGTGCGGCAAACTGAGCGACCTACTCGCCGTCGCGTTCACCGAAGACCATCCGCGGAGCCGCATCCGCTACCTGCTCCTGCATCCCGGCCTCACCGCGACCGGCTTCACCGGCGAATACTCCGCAACCGACCGGGCCCTCGTCGAGGATATGCACAGGCGGGGCCAACCGGTCGAAGCCGCGGTAGCCCGGATCATGCGCCATCTGGACAATCCGCCGACGGCGCCCCTGTCGGCGTATATGCAGGAAAACGCGGTCGATATCGAGGGTGCGGCATTCGACCCCGGGGCCGCCCGGCGATTGCGAGATCACACCCGGGAACTACTCACCACGGCCGGATCGGCGAACGGCTGAGTGAACGCGGGCGCCATCGGCCCACCCGGCGCCGATCCCGGCCGGCCGGCATCGGGCGCCGGCGACACGGCGCGCCGCGCGACATCATCGGTGTTGCGCGGCACGCCGTGCCGGATGCCGTTGGCGAGATGAATGCCGAGGGCGAAATCCCGCATCGCGCGAGTCACCGTCCGTGCTGCTCGTCTCATACCTACCTCCACTACACAGATCTGTGAAGTTGCTGCTGTGGATAGACTAGGTTCACAGACCTGTGAATGCAAGGGATCCGGATATGTCCACACCCGCGCACAACGCGAATACGACACTGACACCGGCGGCTCAGCGGATACTCGATACAGCGGCCGAACTCTTCTACACCCGCGGTATCCATGCGGTCGGCGTCGATACCATCGCCGCCGAATCGGGCGTGACCAAACGCACCCTCTACGACCGCTTCGGCTCGAAGGACGGGCTTCTGGTCACCTACCTCGAACAACGCGACCGCCGCTGGCGCACCCTGATCGAGAACCGGCTCGCCGACCGCACCGACCCCGTCGAGCGCGTCCTGACACCGTTCGACGTCCTGCCCGAATGGCTCCCGGACAGCAGCAGAGGTTGCAGTTTCATCAATGCCTTCGCCGAACTCCCCGAACCCGACCATCCGGGCCGGCAGGTGATCGTCGCCGAGAAGACATGGTTGTACGAGTTGTTCGATCAACTGCTCACCGAGGCCGGGGCGGCCGACCACGAAACCGTCGCGGTGCAGCTACTGAGCCTCCACGAGGGGGCGATCATCAGCTACTCGATCACCGAGCGATACAACGCGGCCACCGCCGTGCGCGATGCCGCCGAACAGCTGACGCACACTGCAATCCACCCCTGAGTCCGGCAATTCGGCGGCACGGATGCGCTACGAACACCGGACAGACAGCCGTATCCGAAACCCCTGGACGCGAAGCAGCCGGCCGGGCACCGGCGACCTACCGGATGCGGCGGCGCGACGACCGATCGAGCTTCCCGACTGTTTTCGGCACCCGAACTGCCCTGTGCGACCAGGTGCGCTCCCACTCGGGAACGCACCATGCCGGCACCGGATCAGCTACGGATACGCTCCAGTACCGCCGCCACCGCGGAATCCGCCGGGATATCGAGAGTTTCACCGGTGAACCGATCACGCAGTTCCACCTTGCCCTCGGCCCAGCCGCGACCGATGACCAGCACGTAGGGCATACCGAGCAGTTCGGCGTCCTTGAACTTCACACCGGGTGAAGCGGTGCGATCGTCGAAAAGCACGTCCACCCCCTGGGTATTCAGTTCGGCGACGACCTGTTCGGCGCCCGCACGGGCGGCCTCGTCCTTGTTCGCGATCACCACGTGCACGTCGTAGGGCGCGACCTCGCTCGGCCAGCGCAGGCCCTTGTCGTCGTGCTGCTGTTCGGCAATGACCGCCACCAGCCGCGAGACCCCGACACCGTAGGAGCCCATGACGAGCCGGACCGGTTTGCCGTTCTCGCCGAGGACATCCACCTCGAAGGCGTCGGTGTATTTGTAGCCGAGCTGGAAGATATGACCGATCTCGATACCGCGGGCCGAGACCAGGGTGCCGCGGCCGTCGGGCGAGGGGTCGCCGTCGCGTACCTGCGCCGCCTCGATGGTGCCGTCAGGGGTGAAATCGCGACCGGCGACCAAGCCCACCACGTGCTTACCGGGGGTATCCGCGCCGGTGATCCACGACGTTCCGGTGACCACCCGGGGATCCACCAGGTAGCGGACTCCGTTGGCCTGCAGCCCTTTCGGGCCGATATAGCCTTTGACCAAGAAAGGGTTGGCGGCGAAATCGGCGTCGGTGAGCAGTTCGACCTCGGCGGGTTCCACCGAAGCGCCGAGGCGCTTGTCGTCGACCTCGCGGTCCCCCGGGATCCCGATACCGACGATCTCGGTTTTGCCGTCCGGATGCCGCAGTTTCACCATGACGTTCTTGAGGGTGTCGGCGGCCGTGACCGGCCGGCCGAGGCGTTCGCCGATACCGGCCGCGTTGGCCCAGTCGACGAGGGTGGCGATGGTGGGGGTGTCCGGGGTGTCGTGCACGACTGCCTCCGGTTGACCCTCGACCGGCAGCGGTTCGGGCGCGGGAGTGACCACGGCCTCGACATTCGCCGCATAACCCGATTCCCGGCAGACGACGTAGGTGTCCTCGCCGACGGGGCTGTCGGCCAGGAATTCCTCGGAGGCGCTACCACCCATCGCGCCGGAGGTCGCGGCGACAATTACGTACTGCACCCCGAGCCGTTCGAAGATGCGCTGGTAGGCCTCGCGATGAGCGTTGTAGCTCGCCTTCAGTCCGGCCTCGTCGAGGTCGAAGGAGTAGGAGTCCTTCATGATGAATTCGCGACCACGCAGGATGCCGGCGCGCGGACGTTCCTCGTCGCGGTACTTCGCCTGGATCTGGTAGAGGGTTACGGGCAGATCCTTGTACGAGTTGTACTCGCCCTTCACGGTGAGCGTGAACAGTTCCTCGTGGGTGGGGCCGAGCAGGTAGTCGGCACCCTTGCGGTCCTGCAACCGGAACAGGCTGTCGCCGTATTCGGTCCAGCGGTTGGTGGCCTCGTAGGGATCACGCGGTAGCAGCGCGGGCAGGGAGATCTCCTGCGCACCGATGGCGTTCATCTCCTCGCGCACCACCTCCTCCACCTTGTGCAGTACCCGCAGGCCCAGCGGCAGCCACGAGTACACACCCGGCGCGACCCGGCGCACATAGCCGGCGCGCACCAGCAGCTTGTGGCTGGGCACCTCGGCGTCGGCGGGGTCGTCGCGCAACGTACGGAGGAAGAGGCGGGAGAGGCGGGTGATCACGGTTGCTCAGCGTAGACCCTGCCCGATCCCGGCCGACACCCTATTCCCCACTGCCCGGCCACGGGCCCGAGCGGTCGGGTCCGTGCCGGTCGGAGCCGGTTTCCGAGTACCGCCGACCCTCGCCGTAAATAACAATTGAAACACTTTTGAATAACTTTGTGATATACATATTTTGAACTTTTCTTTGCGGGTTCATTGCGGCGCCGAGAGTCGGAACCGGACGCCGCTAGGGTTCGATCCACCGGGATTTCGGTGAACCGTCCCGAACAAACTGAAAATGGTCGCTGACCTGTGTGCACCCAGCGCCGCACAACGACACCGGAGAGCCTGCGTCAGCGCCCCGTGGAAAGGTCGGCCGTGATGGGAACCAGGAAAACAAGGGCGCGCGCAATCGCACTCGTCGCGGGGGCGGTGCTGACCGCGGCAACACTGTCGGGGTGCACCAAGACCGATACGACGGCCAGTGGCGACCTGCTGCAGTCCTTGAAGGACAAGGGCACCGTCACCGTCGGATTCGCCGGCGAGGCACCGTATTCCTTCGAGCAGAACGGTCAGCTCTCCGGGGCGACGGTCGCCCTGCACCGCGAGATCTTCCGAAATCTCGGAATCGAGACGGTCGAGGGCGTGCAAACCGATTTCGGCGCCCTGATCCCGGGATTGCAGGCGCAGCGGTTCGACGCGGTGAGCGCGGGAATGTCGATCCTGCCGGAGCGGTGTGAACAGGCCGCTTTCAGTGAGCCCGAGTTCATGTACACCACGGCGCTGATGGTGAAGAAGGGCAATCCGCTCGGGCTCACCGATATGCAGTCGATCAAGGACAAGGGCGCGAAGATGGCGGTGATGACGGGCGCCATCGAATCCGATTACGCCACTTCGCTGGGTATCGACGCCACCCAGGTCGGGAGTCCGCAGGACGGGATGGACGCCGTGACCTCGGGCCGGTCGGACGTTTTCGCGCTCACCGCGATCTCGCTGAACTGGCTGGCCGATCACAATCCGGACGCGCAGGTGGAGGTCACCGAATCGTTCGTGGCCGAAATCGACGGTAAACCGCAGATCGGTGCGGGCGGTACGGTTTTCCGGACCGATGACAAGGATTTGCTCGACGCCTACAACGCGGAGTTGCGCAAGATCACGTCGGACAAGGACAAGTACCTGTCGATCGTCGGCGAATTCGGTTTCACCGAGGCCGAACTGCCGGATCCCGAACTGACCACCGCCAAGCTGTGCGCGGGCGATATCTGATCGTGCCGGTCGACAACTCCACAGCGGCGCGTCTCCCCTCCGGCCCGCCGGGCCCGGAAGGGAGATGTGACCGGTGAACAATCTCGACGCGCTCACCGATGCGCTGCCCCGCATCGGTGACGGAATTCTGATCACCCTCGAACTGACGGCGGGTGGGGCGGCGCTCGCCTTCGTCCTCGCGGTCACCCTGGGCACGACGGCCCGGGTGCGAAATCTCGCGATCCGCGGGCCCGCCCGGGTGCTGATCGAATTCTTCCGGGGCACCTCCCTGCTGGTGCAGATCTTCTGGTTGTTCTATGTGCTGCCGCTGCTGGGCTATCAGCTCGACCCCGTGTTCTGCGGAATCCTCGCACTCGGCCTGAACTACGGCGCGTACGGCGCGGAAGTGGTTCGCGGCGCGTTGAACTCGGTTCCGAAAGCCCAGACGGAAGCGGCGGTCGCGCTCGGATTCAGTCCGTGGCAGCGGCTGCGCCGGGTGCTGTTCCCGCAGGCCTGGGCATTGATGATCCCACCGCTGGCCAACCTGCTGGTGCATCTGTTGAAGGGCACCGCCGTGGCCTCCTATATCACCCTGCAGGATTTGACCTTCCAGGTCGAGAAACTGCGCGACAGCACCGGCGATACGTTGTTCGCCTTCGGAATCGGACTGCTGATCTACTTCGTGATCGCCTACCTGCTCAGCCTCGGGATGAATCTGCTGGAAGCACGCGCCAAACACAAGCTGGGTCGCGGACCCTCGATGCGTGAGGTGTTGCGCCTGGCCCCCGATACCTCGGTGGACGCGGTCGCCGGGTCCGCACGGCAGAAGGTGGCGCCATGAGTGTGGAATGGAGTTGGGAACGCGCCGCCGAGGCACTGCCCGTGCTGTGGGACGGGTTCGAGATCACGCTGCTGGCGACGGTGCTCGGATTTGTGATCGCCGCGGCGCTCGGACTGATGATCGCGATCATCCGGCGTTCGCTGCCCCGCTGGATCGCGTGGCCGGTGCACGCGGTGAGCGAGTTCATCCGGTTCACCCCGCTGGTGGTGCAGCTGCTGTTCGCCTACACCCTGTTACCGCAGTTCTCGGCCCTGCAGATCGGGATCGTGGTGCTCGGCATCCACTACGCCGGGTATCTGGCGGAGGTGTACCGGGCCGGAATCGAATCGGTTCCGCCCGGGCAGTGGGAAGCGGCGCGGGCGCTGTCGCTGCCACCGACCCGCACCTGGCGGGCCGTGATCCTGCCGCAGGCCATCCGGGCCAGTGTGCCCGCCCTCGGCACCAATGCGGTGTCGATGTTCAAGGACACCCCGTTCCTGTTCGCCATCACCGTCGTCGAACTGGTGACCGCCGCACAGCAATTCGGGGCCCGTCACTACGCATACCTCGAGGCGATGACCCTGGCCGGCGTGTTCTTCCTGGTGGCCAGTTATCCGACCTCGGTGCTGATCAGACGACTGGAGAAGCGACTTGCCTACTACTGAACCGGTCTCCGGCACACCGGCCGGCGGCGCGGCCGACGCGCAGCCGATGATCGAATTCGACGGCGTGGTCAAACGCTTCGGTGACCTGGTGGTGCTCGACCAGCTCGATTTCACCGTCCGGCGCGGGGAGAAAGTGACGCTGATCGGACCTTCGGGTTCCGGCAAGACCACCATCCTGCGGCTGCTCATGACGCTGGAGGCGGTGAGCAGCGGAACCATCCGGGTCGACGGCGAGCTGCTGTCCCACGAACAGCGCGGCGGCAAACTGGTGCCCGCCCGGGAGAAACATCTCCGGGAGGTGCGCAAGAAGGTCGGGATGGTGTTCCAGCAGTTCAACCTGTTCCCCAATATGAACGTCCTGGAGAACATCACCGAGGCACCGATCCATGTGCTGGGCAAGTCCCGGGACGAGGCACGCAAACGTGCCCTCGACCTGCTCGAGCTGGTCGGGCTCTCGGACAAGGCGACCGCGCACCCGTCCCAGCTGTCCGGCGGACAGCAGCAGCGGGTGGCGATCGCCCGCTGCTGCGCCATGGACCCGAAGGTCATGCTGCTGGACGAGGTGACCTCCGCGCTCGACCCCGAACTGGTCGGCGGGGTCCTCGATGTACTGCGCGAACTCGCGGCGAGCACCGATATCACCATGCTCATCGTCACCCACGAAATGGGTTTCGCCCGCGACGTCTCCGACCGGGTCCTGATGTTCGACCACGGGCGGATCATCGAGGAAGGCACACCCGAGCAGATCTTCAACGCACCCGAGAACGAACGCACCCGGGAATTCCTCAAAGCCGTGCGGTGAGCCACGGGGCCCGGGCGAGGAGGTACCGTAACCGCTCGTGCTGGTGCTGTTACCTCCTTCCGAGACGAAATCCGACGGCGGTACCGGCGGACCGCTCGATCTGAGCGCGCTGGCCTTCGACACGCTGACCGAGGTCCGCGACGGATTGGTCGACGACCTCACGAAACTGGCCGGTGATCCGGCGGCCGCCCGGGTAGCGCTGGGGCTGGGCAAGAACGCCGAGGCCGAGCTCGCCCGCAACGCCGCGCTGCGCAGCTCACCCAGCCGGCCAGCTCTGGAGCGCTACACCGGCGTCCTGTACGACGCTTTGGACGCCGCCACGTTCACCCGGGCACAGCGCGCCAAGGCGTACGCACGGCTCGCGATCGGTTCGGCACTGTTCGGCGCGGTCCGCGCGGGCGATCCTATCCCGGCCTACCGGCTGTCGGGCGGCTCCAAACTGCCCGGGCGGCCCACCCTGTCGGCGGTCTGGCGCGACCATCTCGGGCCGGCACTGCGCGACACGGCGGCCGGCGAGCTGGTGGTCGACCTGCGATCGGGCACCTACCAGCAACTCGGCCGGGTCCCGGAAGCCGTCACGGCCACGGTGCTCACCGAACACGAGGACGGTTCACGCACGGTGGTCAGCCATTTCAACAAACATCACAAGGGTCTGCTGGCCCGCGCGCTGGTCCTGACCCGGGCCGAACCGGCCGATGTCCGGGGACTCGCCCGGGTCGCCCGGCAGGCCGGCCTGCGCATCGAGGTCGCTTCGGAAACCGAGTTGGTCGTCCTCACCTGACACAGACCACCCGGCAGCGAATGGGTCCGCCGGGTGGCTGCGGCGGGCCCGGTCCCCGGAAGTAGGCTCGCACCTTGTGCCGAATACGTCAGCCGATACCGACCACCTTGCCTCCGGGGATTCGAACTACCTGGTGGGGCTCGATCTGAGCGGACGGCGGGTTGTCGTCGTCGGCGGCGGTTCCGTGGCACAACGCCGGCTGGGACTGCTCATCGCCTCGGGTGCCGTGGTGGAAGTGATCACCCGGGAAGCCACGCCCGCGGTGGAGGGTATGGCGACCGGCGGCCAGATCACGCTGACCTTGCGCGATTACGCCGACGGTGACCTCGACGGCGCCTGGTACGCCATCGCCTGCACCGACGAACCGCAGACCAATGCCGCGGTCGTCGCGGAGGCGACGCGGCGGCGGATCTTCTGTGTGCGCGCCGATCACGCCCAATCCGGTACCGCCGTCACTCCCGCCACCGCCCGCTACGACGGGATGACCCTGGGTGTTCTCGCCGGTGGCCGGCACCGGCGTTCGGCGGCGGTGCGTACCGCGCTGCTGGAGGCTCTGCAATCGGGTGTGGTGACCGACGATGCGACCCCGATGACGCCGGGAGTCGCGCTGGTCGGCGGTGGGCCCGGTGATCCGGACCTGATCACCGTCCGGGGCCGGCGCCTGCTGGCCCGCGCCGATCTCGTGGTCGCCGACCGGCTCGCGCCGCCCGAACTGCTTGCCGAACTCGGGCCGGACGTGGAGGTCGTGGACGCCGCCAAGATCCCCTACGGGCGGGCGATGGCGCAGGACGCGATCAACGCGGCACTCGTGGAGGGCGCACGGGCGGGCAAATTCGTGGTCCGGCTCAAGGGCGGCGACCCGTACGTGTTCGGACGCGGCTACGAAGAACTCGAGGCCTGCGTCGACGCCGGTGTGCCGGTGACCGTGGTCCCCGGTGTCACCAGCCCGATCTCGGTCCCGGCGGCGGCCGGCATCCCGGTCACCCACCGGGGCGTGACGCACGAGTTCGTGGTGGTGAGCGGCCATATCCCCCCGGACCACCCGGATTCCCTGGTGGACTGGCCCGCCTTGGCCCGGCTGCGCGGCACGCTCGTCCTGATGATGGCGGTGGAGCGCATCGAGCAGTTCGCCGCGGTCCTGCGCGACGGCGGCCGCCCGGCCGACACTCCCGCCACAGTGATCCAGGAGGGCACGCTGCGCGGCCAGCGGGTACTGCGCGCGACGCTCGCGGATGTTGCCGAAAAGGTCCGATCCGAGGGGATCCGGCCGCCGGCGATCGTTGTGATCGGGCCCACTGCCGGGTTCACCGGCGCCCCGATCGCCGGCACTACCGGTCGGTTACAGTGACCCACTGTGCTCGATAACCCCCCAGCCGCAAAGTACCCGGTGACGAAGCGAGCCTTCGGTCTCGCCATCCTCGTCCTGAGCGGTTTGCAGCTGATGGTGGTGCTGGACGGCACCGTGGTGATCCTGGCCCTGCCGCGATTACAGGAGGAAATGGGCCTGTCCAGTTCGGGCAGCGCCTGGACGATCACCGCCTACGGCCTCCCGTTCGCGGGCCTGATGCTGCTCGGTGGCCGGATCGGCGACTCGTTCGGGCGCCGGCGCATGTTCATCCTCGGGGTCGGATTGTTCACGCTGGCCTCGCTGCTGTGCGGGTTGGCGCAGGGTGAACAGATGCTCGTCGCTGCACGGGCCTTCCAGGGCACCGGCGCCGCGCTGGCCGCCCCCACGGCTTTCGCGCTCGTGGCCAGTACCTTCGCCCCCGGCAAGGTCCGTAATCAGGCCTTTGCCATCTTCGGGTCGATGGTGGCGCTGGGGTCGGTCGGCGGGCTGGTGATCGGCGGTGCGCTCACCGAGGCCAGCTGGCGGTGGATCTTCCTGATCAATGTGCCGATCGGCGCGCTCATCGTGGTCGGCGCGCTGTTCGCGCTCCGCGACACCGGTCATCAGCGGCTCACTCTCGACGTGCGGGGCGCGTTCCTCGGAACCCTGGCGTGTGCCCTGATCGTCTGGGGCGCCACCGAGGGACCGGAACTCGGCTGGGACAGCCCCCTGGTCTACGGCACGTTGATCGCGGGCGCGGTCCTGCTGCCGATTTTCGTTTTCTCCGAACGTCATGTCGACAACCCGCTGCTGCCGTGGTCGCTGTTCGACAGCCGCGACCGCGTGGCCACCTTCGTGGTGATCCTGCTCGCCAGTGGTGTCCTGGGCGCCACCACCTATTTCGCGGGCCTGTTCGTGCAGAATGTGGTGGGCTACAGTCCGCTGGTCGCCGGGATATCGTTCATCCCCTTCACCGTCGGCGTCGGCGTCGGCAGCGCGATAGCCACCCGGCTGGCCCTGCATATCGCGCCACGCTGGCTGCTGGTCGGCGCCGCAGTGGTGCTGGTGGCCGGTCTGGGCTATGGTTCGACGCTCGACCGCGACGTCGGCTACTGGACCACCCTGCTGCCGCTGTTCCTGGTAATCGGCTTCGGTATCGGTATCGCCATGGTGCTGATCCCGCTGTGTGTCCTGGTGGGTGTACCGCCGGACGAGATCGGCCCGCTGTCGGCGATCGGCCAGATGTTCCTGAACCTCGGCACTCCCATCGCCATCGGTGTCCTCACCCCGCTCGCCGCCTCCCGGACCCTGTCCGAGGGCGGAACCACCGGCAAACCTGCCCAGATGACCGACGCCGAGATCATCGCGCTCGGCGACGGGTACACCCTGGCCATGTTCGTGGCCGCATGCGGTGCGCTGCTCGTCGGCCTGATCGCGCTGACCCTGCGCTACACCGCCGCGGAAGTGGCCCGCGCCCAGCACGCCCAGGACGAAGCCCAGGCCGCCTGATACAGCGTTCGCAGCCATGCCCGGCGGGCACCGCTACCGGCGGACCGCCGGGGTTCTGTCCGGCTGGACGGATCGGGACGGCACAGACCGCCCTACAAGCGTCCGGTGATCTTGCTGGGCGTGATGCGGACAACCACGCGGGGACCGTCGTTCACGGCGTCGGGGTTGAAATCGGCATAGTCCTTGCCGGTGTATTTCCGGGAGATCCGGTTTCCGACGACCAGGTCGGGGTCGGGCGTCAGGGAGGCGGTGCCTTTGACCTCGGCGTACAGATACGGGTTGTCCGGCGCGGTGATCAACACCGAGATCCGCGGATCGCGGGCGAGGTTCTTGCCCTGCACGCGGTCGGTGGTGGTGGAGTAGAGCAGGTCGTCGCCGTCGCGGATCAGCCAGGTGACGGTGAGATGCGGATGCCCGTCCCGGCCGACGGTGGCCACGGTGACGAACAACCGGTTCTCGTCGATATGCTTTTTCAGGGTCTCCGGCAGCGAAAGTGTGCTCATAGCCACGAGTAACCGCTTTCGCCTCATGATCATTCCGGGTCAGCCGGGTGGTGCGGCCCCGAGCTGGCTCAGCAGCAGGGCGATCAGCCCGGACTCCTGGGTCTGACCACTGATCATTTCCCGGGCGGCCTGTTTCACCACGCCGTCGGCGAGCATCGCGTCGGCGACCCGGGCCATCGCGATACCGCCGTCGTGGTGGGCTTGCATGAGCTGAAGGAACAACACTGAGGCGGCGCGGCCGCGCGCCGCGGACAGGGCATCGAGCTGCTCTCGAGTGGCCATACCGGGCATGGGCGTTGCGTGCCCGCTGTGGCCGTCGTGCGACTCTTCGGGCATCCAGCCCATCGGGTCGGAGTTGGCCGCGGGTGCACCGGCCATGCGCAACCAGCCCAGCAACATGCCGATTTCGGCTCGCTGGGTGTCGTCGATCTGCTGAGCCACGCCCCGGACAGCGGCGTCGACGCCGGGGTCGAGCCGCTGCACCATGATCAACGCTTGATGGTGATGCGCGGCCATATCCTGCACGAAACCCAGTTCGGCGGCCGAAAGTACTGCCGGCGGCGCGGGGTCGCCGGTGAACAGTGGCCGTATCGCCGCACCGAGCACCAGAAGTAGCACGGCCGCAACGGAATAGGCGATGGCCTCGCGCAGCCGGGTCACAGGAGCCACCCACTCGGCCCGCCGGCCCCCGAAGGCGTCGAGCCCTGCACTGCCGGATATCCGCGACGGGTCGGCTCGGGCATTCACCACCTCCTGCACGAACCCGGCGGGCGGGGTCTCCGCGCCGTTCCCGTGATTATCGGCGGTGTGTGCCACGCACGGGAGCGATACCGGCGATCCGCCGCCTCGGCGATCGGCACGAATCCCCTCCGCGCCGGACTGAAACGCGTTACAGTCTGCGGCACGCGGGCGGCCGGGATTCCCGATGCCACCAGCGCTCGAGTGCCGATCCGAGCCGGCCCGCGCACCGTGGCCGATGGCGTCAGGAGGACGATGATGCCCGATGAGATAGACCCCACCGAGCATCTGCAGCTCACCACCAGTGAACGCGATCTGGACACCCTCGCCGCCCAGCTCGCCGGCTGGTTACAGACACAGGTGGCCGCCGACGAACCGCCGGTGATCGAATCGCTGCACCGCCCGCTGTCCGGTGGGCTGTCCAGCGCGTCGGTGTTGTTCGACGCCCGCTGGAAATCCGCGGGTGAACCGCGGGCGGGGTCCTATGTCGCGCGAATGGTGCCGGAAGCGGGGGCGTTCCCGGTGTTCCGGGACTACGACCTGCCGCTGCAGTACCGGATCATCGGCGAGATCGCGGCCCACACCGATATACCGGTACCGCCGTTGCGCTGGCTGGAAACCGACGACACCGTCTGCGGCGCCCCGTTCTTCGTCATGGACCGCGTCGACGGCCGCATCCCCGGCGACAACCCGCCGTATGTGTTCGCGGGCTGGCTGTACGACGCCACGCCCGCCGAACGGGCCGAACTGACCCGCAACACCCTCGATGTCCTCGCCCGGATCCACGGGATCACCGAACCGGCCCGGCGTTTTCCGGAGCTGGACGGGCCGGGCCCGGCGCTGCGCCGCCACCTCGCCGCCCAGCGGGACTGGTACCGGTGGGCGCTGGTGGACGACGGTTACGAGATCCCGTTGATCGAGCGGGCTTTCGACTGGCTGGAACGCAATTTCCCGGACGATCCGGGTCCGGAAGTGCTGAGCTGGGGCGACGCCCGGCCCGGAAACATCATCTACGACGGATGTACACCGATCGCGGTGCTGGACTGGGAGATGGCCGCGCTGGGCCCGCGCGAAATGGACCTGGCCTGGATGATCTTCCTGCACAGGTTCTTCCAGGATATCGCCACCGGCTTCGATATGCCCGGGCTGCCCGATTTCCTGCGCCGTGACGATGTGGTCGCGCATTACGAGAAGCTGACCGGACACACCGTCCGCGACCTGGACTTCCACCTCACCTACGCCGCGCTACGGCACGCGATCGTGATGGCCCGCATCAAACGCCGGATGATCCATATGGGGGAAGACACCGCCCCCGCCGACCGGGACGACTACATCATGCATCGGGCCACCCTGGAGGCCATGCTCGACGGCACCTACGGATGGGATTGACATGAGCGACACCTCCGCCCACACCCCCGCTTCGACCCCGGGCCCACTGGACGAATACCCGATCCACCAGACTCCGCTGCCGATCGCGCGCGCCGCCACCAGCGACCGAAATTTCTACGACCGCAGCTATTTCAACGCACACAACCGGGACGGCGCCCTCATGCTGGTCACCGGCTTCGGCGTCTATCCCAACCTGGGCGTCGTCGACGCTTACGCGGCACTGCGCCGCGGTGACGAGATCACCTCGGTGCGCTTCTCCGACGCCCGGACCGACCGGAGCCTGGACCTGGCGGTGGGCGGATACCGGATCGAAGTGGTCGAACCGCTGCGCAAGATCCGGGTGCTCTGCGAGCACGACGAACTCGGCCTGGACCTCACCTGGACGGGATCGTTCCCCGCCGTCCAGGAACAACCCCATGTGATGCTCGCCGGGAACCGCCCGACACTGGACGCCTCCCGGTTCGCGCAGGTCGGCTCATGGGCCGGCACGATTTCGCTCGGCGGCGAGGATATCGCGGTCGACCCGGACGTGTGGATGGGCACCCGCGACCGGTCGTGGGGTATCCGGCCGGTCGGCGAGGCCGAACCCCCGGGCCGCGCCGCCACCGAAGGCACCGGCGGATTCTGGTGGCTCTACGTACCGCTGCGGTTCGACGATTTCGCGGTGGTGGTGATCTTGCAGGAGAACCCGGACGGCTACCGCACCCTCAACGACGCGGTCCGGGTGTTCCCGGACGGTTCGGTCGAACAACTGGGCTGGCCGCACATCACCATCGACTACCGGTCCGGTACCCGCCACCCGGAGTCCGCGACCCTGGAACTGCGGACGCCCGACGGGAAACCGCTGACGATCGATATCCGCACGGTCACCGGGATCCCCCTGCACATCGGCTGCGGTTACGGTGGCGATCCCGACTGGCAGCACGGTCAGTGGAAGGGCCGCGACTGGTCGTGGGCCAACCGCTACAACCTCACCGACCCGGCGATCGCCGGCCGGATCCCGTGGGGCGTCACCGATCACATCGCCCATGCCCGCTGC
Source organism: Nocardia carnea (assembly GCF_029868855.1). GTDB lineage: Bacteria > Actinomycetota > Actinomycetes > Mycobacteriales > Mycobacteriaceae > Nocardia > Nocardia carnea_A. The sequence continues at coordinate 25,017 of NZ_JARWOV010000174.1, forward strand.
GGCGACGCCGAGGGCTGGGGCCTGTTCGAACACGCCAGCGTCGGCCGCCACGACCCCACCGGTTTCGCGGACCTGCTGTCGGTCGCCCCCTGAAGCAGGCGATCGAGCGAGGCACTGCGGATCAACCCGCGACACCGGTCGCCGGCCCCGCGCCGCGCGTGGCGGCAGCCGCTATCACCACACCCGACACCACGCGTCGCGGCACGAGCAGCGGGCCGCCACCCGCCAGCAGTGCTGCGGCTTCGGCGACCCCGGGAATGCCGAGAACGTCCACCACCCTGTCGGACGGGTTCGGGACCGGGATGTTCGCGAGCTGAGCGGCGGTGAAACCGTGTAGCGGCACCCCCAGCATCTCGGCGGCCACACGCATACCCGGTTCGCCGGCGCGCCGGTCGATCGTCGCGAGGCAGGCGATCCGCGCGCCGGGCAAGGCGATATCCAGCGCCGCGAGAATGTGCTCGGCGGACCGTCCGGGGCGCAACCCCAGACCGACAGCGAGGCGGGGTGCCGGCGCGGCGGTGTCCGAAGCTGTCACCGGGTGGTCGCGGCAGCACTTGCACGCTGGTGAGCGCGCGCGGCGGAAACGAAACGGTACACGGCGGCCGGGTTCCCTGCCGGGTGTGTGTGCAGGTAGGAGGCATGCACCTGGTGAACGAGGGCCCCTTCCCTGATCTGCTCCCGGCCTGCGCGCCAAGCCCAAGCGGAGGTCGGGGTGCCGGCGGTGACCAGGCGAGTCCGGTGGAATTCGTGACCGAGCACTCGTTCGCCCGCCCGCCACAGTGGGGAATCGGCCAGAGCGACGGCCTCTCGGTAACCGAGGGTCAGGCGCGGACCGAATTCGGCGACGGCATCGACGACACCCGCCATCGGGTGACCGTCCAATGATGCAGCGAGATAGAGCAGACCGGCGCATTCGGCATGGACCGGCAGCCCACGCCGCGCCTGTTCGGCCACCGCGGATCGAAGCACAGTATTGGCGGCGAGCGCTTCCGCATGTTCCTCGGGGAAGCCGCCCGGGAGCACCAGAGCCGCGGCCTCGGCGGGGAGCGGGTCGTGCAGCGGATCGAACACCGCGACCTCCGCCCCGGCGGCGGTGAGCAGCTCCCGATGCTCGGCGTAACCGAAGGTGAAAGCCGGACCGCCCGCCATGGCGATCACCGGTTTCCGGCCTCCCGCAATGTAATTCGTTCCGGCCGCATACCCGCTCGTACCCGGCACTTCCGGTACTGCGGGCGGCTCGTCCGCGCCCACCACCAGATCGGAGCCGGCTCCCCGCCGGCCGGCCGATCCGGATACCGGAGCCCTTCCGGCTATCGCGCCGGCCCCGGCGCCCCGCTCGGCGGCCGACCCGGACGCAGCTCCGGCAGCGACTCCGGCCGTACTGGTCACCTCTCCTGCCGGAACCGATCGCGACGATTCACCGATGGCAGCTGCCTCAGCAGGGTTCACTATCGTGCCCGCCTGCAGCGGATCCCATACTGTGCCCGGGTCAGGAGCAACAGCGAGGGCGGCGACAGCGGCCGAGTCGATATGGCGGGCGACCAGATCCGTCATCGCACCGACCGCGCGCAGTGCCGCGCTACCGTGTTCCACCGCGGGGATCAGCCCCAGATGGCGAGAGGGAACCTCGAGTTCGGCCAACCTCGGCAGGGCGCCGAGAACCGGCAACCCGACCCGGTCGCAGGCGGCACGCAGCACCTGCTCGTGCCGTTCGCTGCCGACTCGATTCAGGATCACCCCGCCCAGCCGTACCGCGGAGTCGAAGGTCGCGAACCCGTGCAGCAGCGCGGCCAGGCTCTGGCTGTGCCCGCGCGCGTCCACGACGAGGATCACCGGCAGGCCGAGCAGGCTCGCGACCTGTGCCGTGGATCCTTCGGCGACCGGATCCGCGGACCGATCGTCGATCCGGCCGTCGAACAGCCCCATCACTCCCTCGACCACCGCGAGATCGCAGCCGCGGGAGCCGTAGCGGTACAGCGGCGCGATCCGGTCCCGGCCGACCAGCACCGGATCGAGGTTGCGGCCGGGCCGGCCGGCGGCCAGGCCGTGGTACCCGGGGTCGATATAGTCCGGCCCCACCTTGAACGGCGCGACCCGATGGCCGGCTCGGCGTAATGCGCCGATGAGACCGGTGGCGACGGTGGTCTTACCGCTACCGGAAGCCGGTGCGGCGAGAACGATTCCGGCGGCGCCGGTGGTCATCGCGGTAGATCCGCGCGCAACCGCACCGACCGGCCACCGGTGCGGCTCACCATTCGATCCCTCGCTGTCCCTTGCGCCCCGCGTCCATCGGATGGCGCACCTTCGTCATCTCGGTGACCAGATCCGCGGCATCGATCAACGCCGCGGGGGCGTCCCGCCCGGTCACCACCACATGCTGATTTCCGGGCCGCTGCCGCAGCGTATCGACGACCTCGTCCACGTCGACCCACCCCCATTTCAGCGGGTAGGTGAATTCGTCCAGCACGTAGAAGCGGTGTTCCTCGTCCTGCAACCGGCGCGCGATCTCGCGCCAGCCGGCCAGTGCGGCAGCGGCGTGATCGGTCTCGGTCCCGGCCTTGCGGCTCCACGACCAGCCCTCGCCCATCTTGTGCCACTGCACCGGCGCGCCGGTGCCGGTCTGCTCGTGCAACCGGCCCAGCTCACGGAAGACCGCTTCCTCCCCGACCTTCCATTTGGCGCTCTTCACGAACTGGAAGACCGCCAGATCGAAGCCCTGGTTCCAGGCCCGCAGCGCCATACCGAACGCCGCGGTGGATTTACCCTTGCCCGGCCCCGTGTGGACGGCGAGTACCGGCTGATTACGCCGCTGGCGTGTGGTCAGCCCGTCCTCGGGCACATTCTCCGGCACCCCTTTGGGCATGTACTCTCCTCGGTCTCTTCGGATTTCGCGGCAGGCGGGGCGGTATCGGTCACGCTGCCCGGGCACCGGCCCCGGGCGCACTCGCCCGGACGGTATCGGCGACCGCCGAACCGGTCAGCTCGGCCAGCCGGACGACGGTGCCGCGCAACACCGCCGCGAGTTCGGCCGCCAGGCCGAGCCGCACCATGCCGCGTTCACAATCGATGACGATCGAAGCGATACCGTCGCGGGCCAGCCGGGCCGCACTCGCCCGGGCCCGGGGCACCGGGTCGGTTCCGCCGGTGGCGCGGCCGTCGGTGAGCAGCACCAGCATCGGCCGTCGGCGCGGGTCACGCACCCGTTCCCGCCGCACCACCTCGTGGGCCTTCCGCAGTCCCGCGGCAAGGGGGGTTTTCCCGCCGGTGCGCAGGCCGGCGAGGCGACGCACCGCGATATCGGTAGACGAGGTCGGGGGCAGGACGAGTTCGGCTTCGTTACCCCGTACCGCGATCACCGCGACCTTGTCACGCCGCTGGTAGGCGTCGCGCAGCAGGGTGACGACCGCACCGGTCACCGCCGACAGCCGGTCCCGGGCGGCCATGGAACCGGAGGTGTCCACCACGAACACCACCAGATTGCCTTCCCGCCCTTCTCGATAGGCGCCGCGCAGGTCGGGTGCGGCCAGCCGCAAGGGTCCGGTCCGCCGCCCGCGGGCCCACTGCTGCGGCGCCGCGGCCTGCAACGTGCCGAGCAGGTGTAGGCCGCCGGTGAGTTCGGGGGTCGTGTTGACGACGCGCCCCTGCCTGGTGCGGGCACGCGAGCGCCGTCCAGGGGCTCCCTCGCCCAGCCCGGGCACTTCCCAACGCGGTGGCCGCACCGGCGCCGCGACGGGTGCCGAGGCCTGTCCGGTGCCCGCCCGGCCCTCCGATTTCCCCGAATCGGCACCGGGTTCGGGCGCCGGCTGTCCGCCGCCGGGGCCATCGGGATCGTCCTCCGGCTGCCCGGTACCACCACCGGGTCCGTCCGGATCGTCGTCGGGTCGATCGCCGGGGCCGTCCGGCGATCCTGCGTCCGCTTCGCCGCGTTGCTCATCTGTGGATTCGGGCCGATCGGCCTGGTCCGCGGCCGCACGCATCGCCTCGTCCAGCTGCTCGGGCGTGATCCCCGGTTCGTCGAACGGATCGCGGCGACGCCGATGCGGTAACGCCAATTCGGCTGCGATCCGCACATCGTCCGCGGTCACGGCATCGCGACCGCACCAGGCGGCATGGGCGGTGGCGGTGCGGGCGACCACCAGATCCGCCCGCATCCCGTCCACGTCGAAGGAGGCGCATACCGCCGCGATGCGGCGCAGTTCCACATCGTCGAGCGCGGTACCGGGCAGCCGGTCACGCGCGGTGAGGATCCGGTCGGCGATCTCGGCGTCCGCGGGGGCGTAGGCGGCCGCGAAACCCGCCGGGTCGGCCTCGTAGTCCAGGCGCCGGCGCACCACGGCCATCCGGACGTCCACGTCGCGGGAGGCGGTCACGTCCACGGTGAGACCGAAGCGATCCAGCAACTGCGGACGTAGTTCGCCTTCCTCCGGGTTCATGGTGCCGACCAGCACGAAGCGGGCCGGATGGGAATGGGAGACCCCGTCGCGTTCGATATGCACCCGGCCCATCGCCGCCGCGTCGAGCAGTACGTCGACGAGGTGATCGTGCAGCAGGTTGACCTCGTCCACGTACAGCACGCCGTGATGGGCCGCGGCCAGCAGACCGGGGCGAAACGCCTGTTCGCCGTCACGCAGCACCCGCTCCAGATCGAGCGATCCGACCACCCGGTCCTCGGTGGCGCCCACCGGCAGTTCCACCAGCCGCGCCGGCCGCGCGCCCGATTCGTCCACCGCCGGCGGGAGCAGCCGCGCCAGCGCGCGTACCACCGTCGATTTCGCGGTCCCCTTCTCGCCGCGCACCAGCACCCCGCCGATACCCGGGTGCACCGCGCACAGAATCAGCGCGAGCTGCAACTGTTCCTGACCGATCACCGCCGAGAACGGGAATCCGGCCTCACTCTCCCCACCGGCAGCGGCAGAGGAGTGGGGTGCGGGCCGGGCGATTTCGGTAGAGGACACGGCCCCACTCTAAATCGTGCCGGATAACGCCACCGGCCTCCCCCTTTCGCACTCTGCGGGCACCGCGCACCGAGGGGCTGCGCCGGCGGCTTCGAGCACGAACTCACCCATCCCGGGATGTTGTTCCGGACCCGCCTCTCACGGTTCCCCAGCATGCAAGTGCTCTCACCCGGCCGATCCGGCTCCACCGGCGGCTGTTGCCCCACCTCCGCCCGGCGGACGCCTCGTCGAAGGTCTCGATGTGGCACACCGTCCCGATCCGGACGTCCATGGACCATGGCGCGGTGCCGATACCTCAGCGACCACCCGCAGAACCGGGCACCGCGTGTGAGAGTCGCCGAGCACAGTCGGGCATCCCGGTGGATCCGAATGTCATGCCGGACCGGGCCCACGGCTGTTCCGGCCCACTGCCGCCCCGGAAGGCGACTTACCGGATGCTCCCGGTGTGGCACGCGCCCACCGACCGTGCGTCGAACCACCGCGGCGGGCACGGCGCCGGACGAGACTATCCGCGGCGCATCGGAACGTGCGCTACCCCGTCTTCGATGAACTCCGCACCATCGACCTCGAAGCCGTGCTTCGTATACAGGTCGATCAGGTAGGTCTGCGCGTTCAGCCGGACCGTATGCGAACCGGTCTCGGCGAGCGCGGCCTGCAGCAGCCGGGTGGTGTACCCGTGGCCGCGGGCCTCGACGGCCGTGCACAGACGTCCGATCCGGAAGGATTTGACCCCGTCGTCGTGCTCTTCGAGCAACCGCAGGGTCGCTATGACCTCGCCCTCGTCGTCCAGCCACAGGTGCCGGGTCTCCGGCAGCAGATCCTGGCCGTCCAGTTCGGGGTACGCGCATTTCTGCTCGACGACGAACACTTCGACACGCAGCTTCAGCAGCTCGTACAGGGTGGCGGTATCGAGATCCTGCGCCCATGACCGTCGGAGTGCAACCGTAGACATCATCGCGCCTTGCTATCACACCTCGCCGCAAGATGCACGCGAATGCTCCCCGGCCGGACGAATCCGGTGTACCGACCGACCGCGAACGGCCCATCGGATCGAGTCCGACGGGCCGTGACGAACGCGCGTGCGGAACCCGGTCAGGCCCCTGCGGGCAGTACCGCGTGCGCTCCGCTTCCGTTGAGCTGCAGGGCTTTCCCGGTCCAATCCCAGACCTCGCCGAACAGCGCCTGATTTTCCGAGAGCTTGACGCCGAGCGAGGGAACCATTTCCTTCAACTTGGGCGTCCAGGACGCGTACTCCGCAGGGAAACACCGCTCGAGCACATCGAGCATCGCGGTCACACAGGTCGAGGCGCCCGGCGAGGCGCCCAGCAGACCCGCGATGGACCCGTCCTGCGCGGCGATCACGGCGGTCCCGAGTTCGAGCACACCGCCGGCGCCCTTACGCCGGATCATCTGCACCCGCTGGCCGGCGGTGATGAGTTCCCAATCGCGGCCCTCGGCGCGCGGAATGAACTCCTCCATCGTGTACACCCGGCCGGCCTGCGATTTCATCAGCTCGGTGACCAGATACTTCACCAGGCCCAATTCGGTGACACCGACACCCAGCATCGGGGTCAGGTTGCCCGGTTTGATCGATTTGAACAGGTCGGCATTGCTGCCGTCCTTGAGGAACTTCGGAGTCCAGCCCGCGTAGGGGCCGAACAGCAGGCCCGGCTTGCCGTTGATGACGCGGGTGTCCAGGTGCGGAACCGACATCGGCGGCGCGCCGACAGCGGCCTTGCCGTACACCTTGGCCTCGTGTTTGGCGACCAACTCGGGGTTGGTACAGCGCAGGAACTGGCCCGACACCGGGAAACCGGCGAAGCCGCTGATCTCCTTGATCCCCGACTTCTGCAGCAGGGGCAGCGCCCCGCCCCCGGCACCGACGAAGACGAACTTGCTGATCACGGTGCGGCGCCGGCCGGTGCGGGTATTGCGCACCGTCACCTTCCAGCTGCCGTCGCGCTGTTTGCTGAGGTTCCGGACCTCGTTACCGAACGCGATCTCGCCCCCGGTGGCGCCGATATGGGCCAGCAGCTCCTTGGTCAGCGAACCGAAGTCGATATCGGTGCCGCCGTCGGTCCAGTTGAGGGCGATCGGATCGGAGAAATCGCGGCCCCGGGCCATCAGCGGCAGCCGGCGAGCGAACTCGTCGGGGCTATCGATGTACTCCATCCCGGCGAACAACGGGTGCCGGGCCAGGGCCTCGTAGCGTTTACGCAGGTATTCGACATCGGCGGCGCCGTGGACGAAACTCACGTGCGGGATGGGGTTGATGAACCGGGACGGATCGCCGAGGATCCCGTTCTCGACCGCGTAGGCCCAGAACTGCCGCGATACCTGGAATCGCTCGTTGATATCGACGGCCTTGCCGATATCGACCGAGCCGTCCGGTTTCTGCGGGCTGTAGTTGAGTTCGCACAACGCGGAGTGTCCGGTGCCGGCGTTGTTCCACGGGTCGCTGCTCTCGGCCGCGGCGGCGTCCAGCCGTTCGAACACCGTGATCGACCAGTCCGGCTGCAGCTGACGCAGCAGCGCACCGAGAGTGGCGCTCATGATGCCGGCACCGATGAGGACTACATCGGTCTTTTCAGTCTGGGCAGCGTTCGGCACGGGTGTTCGACTTCCTTGTCCTGGTGCGCGGGGCACACATTCCCGACCGGGATGTGGTCCGCTGGGGCACGGGCGCATATGCAGTTGTTCACGGACGGCGATGAGCCCCTTCGGGCGCGGCCGAATGTAGGTTACCCGCCGTTCACTACTGCTAATTGTGCACCTCGACACGCGCGGAATCCGCAGCCGAGGCGGTGATTGTGACCTAGATTCCTCCCTCTCGAGGCTGCGAGCGGCACCGTCACGAACAGCCGGTGGCGCAGATAACACGGCCGGGCGCAGTGATCCGCAGGCCGCGCACGGCCGTACCGGGTCCAGACCGCGCCGATTCGGACGGTCAACCGTCTATCGACTCACACTGTCCGATGTCGCGGCGGGGATGCGCCTAGATTGGACCCGTGACGAACGAACCCGCGGCCGGCAGCAGCACGCTGGGAGCGGCCGATAGCTGGCAGCCGGATGTACTCGGTGACGGGTACGAATACCGCACACTCGACCTGGGGACCGACCCGGACGGCGAGGGCGAGATCGTCGCCACCCTCGTACGTCATCTGCCCGATACCGGTGCCTCCGGCAGTGCCGATCCCGGCTCCCGCGGCACGGTCGTTTCCAGTGCCTCCGGCACGGCCGCTGCCGTCCTGTACCTGCACGGATTCACCGACTATTTCTTCCAGCGGCATGTGGCCGAGCATCTGACCGCGCGTGGGCATCGGTTCTACGCGCTGGATCTCCGCAAATGCGGCCGTTCGCTGCGTGCGAACCAGACCCCGCATTTCATCGGCGATCTGGCGCTCTACGACCGGGAACTGAACGAATCGCTACGGCTGATCGCCGCGGAGACACAGGGCAACGTCCTGGTCATGGGACATTCGACCGGCGGCCTGGTGGCCTCGCTGTGGCTGGATCGGCTGCAGCGCGCAGGCGGCACGGCGGCGGCCGGGATCAGCGGGCTGGTGCTGAACAGTCCGTGGTTCGATCTGCAAGGCCCGGCCTATGTGCGGACCGTCGGCACGCAATTGATCAATACCGTGGGCCGGTTCCGGGCGAAGTCGGCGCTGCCGCTGAGCAAATCCAGTGCCTACGGCGACAGCCTGCATCACAGCGTGGCCGGTGAATGGGATTACGACCTGGACTGGAAGCCCCGGCAGGGTTTCCCGGTGCGGGCCGGCTGGCTGCGCGCGATCCGGCTGGGGCAGGCGCGGTTGCACCGGGGCCTGGATATCGGTGTGCCTGCACTGCTGCTGCGCTCGAAGCTCACCCAGTTCGCCCGCGAGTACGGACCCGCCGTCGATGTGGCCGATGCGGTCCTGGATGTGGCCCAGATCCAGCGCTGGGCCGGTTGCCTGGGCGATCGCACCACCATCGTCCCGATCGACGGGGCACGCCACGATGTCTTCCTGTCCGCCGAGGGACCGCGTACGGAGGCGTTCCGGGAATTGGACAGCTGGCTGGACTGGCTTGCGACCTATTACCCGGGTGAGCATGCCCAGCGGCCGTCCACCCGGCGGCGAGCCGTACCCGGCTCACCACATGCTGGTGCGTAGGACGATCTCGGTGGCGAATTCCTGATCCGCTTCGGCGGCCACATTGTCGACATCCAGATCCACCACGCGGAACTCGCCGTACACATGACGTCCGGAGCTGTCGGCGACAGACCGCGGTAGCCCTTTGGTCACCAGGACGGTGGTCGGCAGTTCCACGGCCGGGCACTCGGCATCGAGTACCGTGCCGGACCCGTCCGGCACGGCCGGATGCCCGCGATCGGCGACGATCAGGCTCACGAACCGCCCGAACCCTTTCGCACAGACCTGCCACGCCACACTGGCGCCCGCGCCGCGTCCGGCGACATTCGCCCAGGGCACCCCGAGATCGTCCAGGACCGCGTATACGCCGGTCAGGTCCAGACCGGTGGCGGTTTCGAACACGATGGTCCGCAGATCGGAACTGTGCAGCCGGGCGCATACCCGGTCATAGACCTCCGGCGGATCGCCGGAATCGGGGAACAGCAGCACGCTGTGCTGGGTCACCGGGCCGTCCACCCGCACCGTCCAGTCCCGGTCACCGACCGCGATGCGCCGAGATTCCATGACGCTTGACGCTACACCGCCGCTCGGCGGCGTTGGAGTACTCCCCGCAAAGAGCGCGGGGATCGTGACGCGTGATCTCGCGGCGATCTCGAGTCGTGCACCGGCCGGAATCAGCCGATTCGCGAAAGTGCGCCCACGGTGGAGGCGACGATCGGCAAACCGGCCGGTATCCCCTCGGCCAAGAGCTGTTCCAACCGGGAGACCTCGAGGTTCTCGGCGACGAGGTCGGCGAGAAGGTCGAGCTGGGCGGCTCGCACCGCGGCCACCCGCGTCCCGGGTGCGACGGCGAAACCGGTCCGTCCGGCCGCCCGGGCGACCTGGGTCAGCCAGACCCGCCGGAATACGTCGGATTCGAGGAGTCCGTGCAGATGCGTGCCCCACACCGCACCGCGCACGGCGCCTTCGGCGGCCGGCTCGGCGGGTTCACCGACCGCGCCGCCGGCGGTGCCACCGGGTGCGGACCGGCCGGTGACGTGCAGCCACGGGGCCTCGGCGGTACGCCGGATACGGCCGTGGTGGATCTCGTAACCGGTGGCGACGACTCCCGCCGTACCCGCCGGTTCCGGCGCGGAAGCACCCACGGCGGCGGTACGGCACAGCACCTTCTCGGGGGCGAACTCGACGTCCATATCCAGCAGACCCAGTCCGGCGACCGCTCCGGACCGGGATTCCACCGGATCGACGATGCGGCGGCCGAGCATCTGATAGCCGCCGCAGATTCCGAGTATCGGACGGCCCGCGGCCGCGCGCCGCCGCAGTTCCTCGGCGATTCCGGTGCGGCGCAACCACTCCAGATCGTCGACGGTGGCTTTGCTCCCGGGTACGACCACCAGATCGGCGGCCACGAGCTGGGACACCTCGGTCGCCCAGCGGACCGCGACCCCCGGTTCGCAGGCCAGCGCTTCCACATCGGTCGAGTTGGAGATCCGGGGCAGCCGGACCGCGGCCACGCTGAGCCATTCACTGCCCACCGCCGGACCGGGCCGGCCGATCCGGTCACCGGATACGGTGCCCAGTGAATCCTCGGCATCGAGCCAGAGATCATCCCGGTACGGCAGCACACCGAGGGTGGGCCGGCCGGTCAGCGCCGCCAATTGGTCCAGACCGGGCCGCAGCAATTCCACATCGCCGCGGAACTTGTTGATCACGAAACCGGCGATCAGCCGCTGATCCTCGGGTTCGAGAACCGCCAGGGTGCCGAACAGATGCGCCAGCACTCCGCCGCGGTCGATATCGCCGATCACCAGCACGGGTAGATCGGCGGCCCGGGCCAGACCCATGTTCGCCAGATCGGTGGCACGCAGATTGATCTCGGCCGGCGATCCCGCTCCTTCGCAGATCACCACGTCGAATTCCGCCCGCAGCGCCGCGAGTTCGGCGGCCACCACCGCACGCAGCCGGGTGCGATGGGTGATGTAGTCGGCGGCGCTCACGGTATCGGTGACCCGGCCGCGCACCACCAGCTGCGACCGCCGGTCGCTTCCGGGTTTCAGCAGGATCGGGTTGAACCGCACACTCGGCTCGAGCCCGCAGGCCTGCGCCTGTAGCGCCTGCGCCCGGCCGATCTCCCCGCCGTCCAGGGTGACGACGGAATTGTTCGACATGTTCTGGGCCTTGAACGGCGCCACTCGCACCCCGCGGCGCCGCAGCATCCGGCAGATCCCGGCGACCAGCACACTCTTACCGGCGTCGGAAGTGGTCCCGGCGACCAGCAACGCCCCGCCGGGAGCGCTCACGGCAGGGTCAGGATTTCGGCTCCGGTGTCGGTGACCACCAGTGTGTGCTCGAACTGCGCCGTCCACTTACGGTCCTTGGTGACAACCGTCCAGCCGTCGTCCCAGATCTCGTAGTCGATACCGCCCAGGTTGATCATCGGTTCGATGGTGAAGGTCATCCCGGGCTCGATCACGGAGTCGACGGCGGGCTGGTCGTAGTGCAGGATCACCAGGCCGCTGTGGAAGGTGGGCCCGACCCCGTGCCCGGTGAAATCCCGGACCACGCCGTAGCCGAAGCGATTGGCGTAGGACTCGATCACCCGGCCGATCACATTGAGCGCCCGTCCCGGACGCACCGCCTTGATCGCCCGCATGGTGGCCTCTTCGGTGCGCTCCACCAGCAGTTTCACCTCCTCGTCCACATCACCGGCGAGGAAGGTCGCATTCGTATCGCCGTGCACGCCATGGATATAGGCGGTGACGTCGATATTGACGATATCGCCGTCCTCGATCACGGTGCTGTCGGGGATTCCGTGGCAGATCACCTCGTTGAGCGAAGTGCAGCACGATTTGGGGAACCCCTTGTAACCGAGAGTGGAGGGGTAGGCGCCGTGATCGCACATGTATTCGTGCGCAATCCGGTCCAGCTCATCGGTGGTCACTCCCGGCGCGACCGCCTTACCGGCTTCGGCCAGGGCCTGGGCCGCGATCTTGCCGGCGATACGCATCTTCTCGATGGTCTCCGGGGTCTGCACCCACGGTTCGGAACCTTCGCGGGCCGTTTCCTTCCACACGTACTCCGGGCGTTCTATGACGCGGGGAACCTCGCGTATCGGAGTGGGGGTTCCGGGGAGCAACGGCTGACGGGTGCGCACGGACATGGTTCAAGAGTAGTAGGCACCGGCCGACGGGTCGCCGGGAACGTTCCCGCGTCACCGCCCGCCGCGATCGCCGGAGCGACCGCTCAGCGACCCCGGCCGCCCGTGCGGACCTCGAACGCGACCCGGTCACCGCGGTAGAGCGCCGCCACTCGTTCGATCGGCCGGCCCTGGGTGTCGATACCGCGCCGGACCACCCGGAACAACGGCACCGCGGGCCGGCAGCGAAGCAAACCGGCCTCCCGGGGCGCGGCGAGGACGGTTTCGATCCGCTCGGTGGCGCCCGCGTATTCGACACCGGAATCGCCGATGGTCGTCGCGAGCGAACTCAGCGGGTCGAACGCCGCGCGCAGCCAGCCGAACCGGTCCAGCGACAGATCGATACGTTCCAGCGCAATCGGGTCGCCGTCGGCGAAGAGCAAGCGCTCGAGGGTCATGATGGGCGTCCGCGGAGGCAGGTCGAGATCACGCGCGACTTCCGCGTCGGCGACGCCGTCCTCCCAGGACAGCAACCGGCGCACCACCCCGGCCGCCTCTTCGCCGGCGGATTCGGGAGCCAGTGGCCGGACGACCTTCGGCCGGGCGAGGACCGTGCCGCGGCCCTGCCGGCGGATACGGCCTTCGACGGCGAGGTCACGCAGGGCGTGCCGGACGGTTTCGCGCGCGACGCCGAACCGTCCCGCGAGTTCGCGTTCGGCGGGCACCCGGTCGCCGGGGCGTAGCCCGTCGAGCATCGTGTCGATTTCGGCGCGTACCCGATAGACCTTCGACAGGGCCATGCCGCCCGGCGCCCGCACCTCGGTACGGACGTCTTCTCGCGCCGGTACGGTTGCGACGCCATCCGTGTGAATCATGGCAGAAACTACCTCCAGTTGACCTACACCACCCGGTTAACCGAGTGTTCGCCACCGACTCACCGTTGGGTCTAGGCCATTCGACATTTCGCGGCGGTTTCCCGGACCCACCGCGAGGGGTTTCGCGTTCATCGGGCTGGACAGCCGGGCAGTCCGCGGTTCCCTGTTACTGCACCGGCAGCCGGCGGCGGCCGCCGGCCACCTCGGCGATCAAATCCGTGTACCCGTCGACGAGTTCGGCCAGGTGATACCAGTGCCGATGAGTACGGTCACTACGCACACCGTCGGCTTCGATGGCCTGGTTCGCCGCGACCCAACTGTGCGCCATGCGATCGATCACCGCACCCAGGCTTTCGGTGTGCAGCGATGCACCGTTGCGATGCTGCGGCATCTTCCGGACGATCCAGTCGTTGATGTCGTTCACGAGTTCGCCACGGCGGCCGTCTATTTCGGCGATCTCGGCCAGATCCCGGACATGCGCCCGGCGCTTGTGCAGTTCGACGAGCGCGTGCGCGAACCGTAGCAACACCCGGTCCTCGGCCCGCCGCCCTTGAAAGGCGCACAGTAACTGTGGCGCTGTCGGCAGGGTCCCCAGTGTGGGCGCGCTCATCTGCACCCCTCGGACTCACCCGGCACCATCACACTCTGTACCAACATGATCGGCTCTCGATTCGGTAATCCCGGACATCGGATCGTTGTTCACAACAAGGCTAGCTGGATCATGCTCTTACAGATGCAAGAACACAATACTTCGGTACGCAATGTTGCGAACAGCGTCGTGCGCAAGCCTAACGATCCTTCCCACGGAAGCTCGCCGCGGTCCCACCGAAAAGGCTTACCCGCCACGCTCGTTCCCGCCGACGGCCCGAATCACCGCCGCGCCGAACGTTACCCGCACCCTCGCAACATGAGGCGAGACAACGCGTTACGCGACCACATCGCAACCGGGCCGAGACCTACCCGCGCCACACCCCGGCACCATACGCATTCCTATGGTGGGTCCACGCAGCCACCCGGCCATCGCGACCACCGGCCGGGATCTCACAAACCCCGCGTAGTCCCACACCGTTTCGGACAGCCACACCCCGGCCGCGCCGAGTCGCGCGGAGATACAGCCACACCCACCAGCGAAAGATTGCCATAGATTTGCCATATTCGCCGGAAGTTGTCCGTATCCGAAGGATCCCCGCACCACGGATCATGCGGCGAAATCTCTGCGGGCACGGCCGAATCGGCGAGCCGATCCGGCTCCGGTGGATGAGCCGCATGCCGGAGCCGGCAGCAATGATCCGGACCCGGCGAGCGAGCCGGCCGTCCGGCGGAACCCGCAGAACGCGATAACGCACGCGGCCCCGGACGTCTCAGGACATCGTTCACCCACCCGCCGTACGACACTGCCGATCACCTCGGTCCCGGCCGCTCGTTATGGTGACACCACAGGGCGTGCGGCCGCCGCGAACCGGGGGACACCGCCCATCGCATATGGCGCTGGTCGAAAGGGATGACATGGCAGGCAAACGCACCGTCCTCACGGCGGGGTTGCGCCGGCTCTCGGTGCTGTTGCTGGAGATGCGCGAGGATGCCGAGCTGAGCAAAGAGGAGGTCAGCGCCCGCACCGGGATCAACGTGACCACCCTGTACCGGATCGAAACCGCCCAGGCCCGACCGCAGCGCCGCACGCTGATGACGATGCTGGAGCTCTACGGTATCGACGCGGCGCGCCGCCAGGAAGCTCTGGAGCTGCTCTCCGATGCGCAGAAACCGGGGATGTCGCGGCCCTACGAGGCCAGTCTGTCCGAGGTCTACGCCGCGTACATCAATTTCGAATCGGTGGCGCTGTCGGCCCGGCACTATCAGACGTCCTTCATTCCCGGCCTGCTGCAGACCGAGCAGTACGCCACGGCCGTGATCGATACCTGTATGCCGAAACTGGAGGCCTCCGACCTCGAACGCCGGGCGCGGGCCCGGATGGACCGGGCGGCGGTGCTGGCCAAGGACGAACCCCTCGAACTGTGGGTCGTGCTGGACGAGGCCGCCATCCGCCGCGTCGTCGGCGGCCCGGAGGTCATGAGCGGCCAACTGCGGCGGCTGGGCGAGGCCACCAAACGCAAGAACGTGATCCTGCAGATCCTGCCTTTCGACGCGGGCGCACACCCCGGTATGGCCGGATCCTTCACCATTCTCGATTTCCCGGACCCCACCGACCCCGAATTGGTCTATGTCGAGGGAATTTCCGGTGACGCGCTGATCGAAGGCCATTCCGAGATCCGCCGTTTCGGTGTCATGTTCGACCAACTGCGCGCGATGGCGCTGAGCCCCCGGGATTCCGCGGTGATGATCGCCGATGCCGCCGAAGCCATGAGCTGACCGAACATTTCGCGCGAATCGGCGCGGTACGGGCATCGCGGGCCCGGTGAACGGGTATACAAAGCCCACCTGTCCGATCACCGGTGCATACCGGTCACTGCGGGAGCGAGGGGACCCTTGGCAGATATCACCGCCCGAACCGATCCGGAGCAGCAGCCCGAACTCAAGCGCGTCATCGGCCCGTGGCTGCTGTTGCTGTTCATCGTCGGCGATATTCTCGGCACCGGTATCTACGCGCTGACCGGCCGCGTAGCCGGCGAGGTCGGCGGGGCGGTATGGGTACCGTTCCTGGTCGCCTTCGGGGTCGCCATGATCACCGGATTCAGCTATCTGGAACTGGTCACCAAGTATCCGCAGGCCGCGGGCGCCGCGCTCTATACGCACAAGGCGTTCGGCATCCACTTCCTGACCTTCATGGTGACCTTCGCCGTGATGAGTTCCGGTATCACCTCCGCCGCCACCGCCGCCAAGGCGTTCGCGGCAAATTTCGCCGAGGCCTTCGATTTCGACGGCGCGAACGGTCTGGTCCTCACGCTCATCGCACTCGCCTTCATGGCCCTGGTCGCGGCGATCAATCTGCGTGGGGTCGGCGAGAGCGTGAAGGCGAATGTCCTGCTCACCTGTGTGGAGCTCTCGGGGCTGCTCATCGTGATCTGTATCGGACTGTGGGCGCTGGGTTTCGGCAACGGCGACTTCGGCCGGATCGTCGAATTCGACACCGGCGATCGTTCCGCGTTCGGTGGGGTGATCGCCGCGACGACCCTGGCCTTCTACGCCATGGTCGGATTCGAGGATTCGGTGAACATGGCCGAGGAGACCAAGGAACCCAGCCGGATCTTCCCGAAAATCCTGCTCACCGGCCTGTTGATCACCGGTGCCATCTACGTACTGGTCTCGATCACCGCGGTGGCGCTGGTACCGCCCGACAAACTGTCCGAGGGTGATACACCGTTGCTGCAGGTGGTGGAGATCGGCGCCCCCGGATTCCCCACCCAGATCTTCGCCTTCATCACCATGTTCGCGGTCGCCAACTCGGCGCTGATCAACATGCTGATGGCGAGCCGCCTGCTCTACGGCATGGCCAAACACAAGGTCGTTCCCCGCTCCCTGGGCCGGGTGCACCCGAATCGCCGCACTCCGTATATCGCGATCATCTTCACCACACTGTTGGCACTCGGGCTGCTCCTGTTCGTCGGCGAAGTACCCGAGCTCGGCGGCACCACGGCGCTGCTGCTGCTCGTGGTCTTCACCATCGTCAACATCGCGGTCCTGGTGCTGCGCCGCGACCGGGTCGGCCACCGGCACTTCCGCACCCCGACACCGCTGCCGGTACTCGGCGCGGTGTGCTGCGCCTACCTGGCCACACCGTTCACCGATCGCAACCCCCAGCAGTATGTGATCGCCGGAATCCTGCTCGCAGTGGGTGTGGTGCTGTGGGCGCTGACGGCAGCGTGGAACAAACCGCACAACGTGAAACCCCTGGGGCCCGGGGTGGATATCCGGTAGCCTCGCCCGACAGGCGATGCCGCGGCTCCCGAAATCGCTGAAGTGACGAGCGCGCGTGCGATCGGTAACGTATTCGCCGATGACAAGCATGGACGCCAGATTCGGCGATGCGGCTGGGTCGGTGCCCCTACCCAGCCCGTGGGATCTCAACACCTACCTCGCCGAAGTGGCCGCGTACCGCAAGCGGCCGATCTCATTGCAGCCGGCACATCGCTCGGCGCTGGCCGAACTCGGGTGCAACGGCAACGGACTGTGGATCGCACGTAAACACGACGACATCATCGTCTACGACGCCTCGGCGTCCGGCCGGAACGCCGACCATATCGTGCTGCACGCCATCGGGCATATGCTGCTCGGCCACGGCGGCCCGGGCTCCGAGGACGCCGATATCACCCGGATCTCGATCGGCGCCCTCAACCCGGCACTGCTGGACGCACTGGCGACCATCGCCCCGGGGTCGATCACCCAGATCCTGGGTCGCGACGATTTCGGCGACGACCGGGAACGGGAGGCGGGAGTCTTCGCCGAGATGACCATGGTCTACGCCGCGCTGCCGAGACGCCGCACCCGTTCGTTCTGGCCGTTCGGCCGCCGCAAGAACAAGTAACGCCCGCCCGGAACGGGCCTGCCCGGCCCCGGACGGCACGCGGAGTCGATCGGATGTATCCGATCGACCGGTAAGGGTCTATTCTTGTGCGCCGTGGCCGAACCGCAGACACCCGCCGCCCCGCATCCCGCTATCGCGCCGCTGGCCGGCCTCCTCGGGACCTGGCGCGGCGCCGGGCAGGGTGACTATCCCACCATCGAGCCGTTCGGCTATCTGGAGGAGATCACCTTCGGTCATCTCGGCCGCCCCTTCCTGACCTACCGGCAGCGCACCCGGCACGCAGACGACAACCGGCCCCTGCATGTGGAAACCGGCTACCTGCGCTGCCCCGGCCCCGACCGGGTCGAGCTGATCCTGTCCCACCCCACCGGTATCACCGAGATCTGCGAGGGCAAACTCACCCTTGCCGACGCCGAGATCCGCCTGGAGCTCGAGTCCACCGCGATCGGCCTGAGCAGTACCGCCAAATCGGTGACCGCGCTCAGCCGGACCATTCATATGCATGGCGACGTCATCGACTACACCTTGCAGATGGGCGCCGTGGGCCTGCCTTTACAGGATCATCTCGCCGCAAGTTTGCAGAAGATCTGAACTGGGCATAACGAAAACGTCACGGATTTCCGGGCTCGGGTCACGATTTGCCCATTGCCGATTTTCCGCAGCTTTCCATCTTGTCTCGATGCGGGATTCCGGCTTAGGTTGACCTGAGCAGCAAATCTTCAGAAAACTCTTACGCAGGGCTCGGCCGCACAGGTGCCAACCGAGCCCGCCAGCTGTCGAACCTCTGAATCGGAGGGAGCCGGATATGAAGCGTTCCACCGTTGCTCTCATCACCGCCGGACTGATTCTCGGCGGCACCGGGGTGGTCGAAATCCTCGGCACCGACACCGCCGCGTCGGCCCCGGTCTCCGACCGGGCCGTTTCGGTTGTCGCACCCGCGCGGGTCAGTGATCCGGTGGATACCGAAACCGGTCACCGTTATCCGATCGGCACCGGCACTGCCGCCACCGGGCCGTGATCGAATCACTGCCGGGTGATCAGTAGCCGTCCGGGAGAGCGGCCAGCATATCGCGGGTCACCGCTACGGCGTTATCCGAGCTACCGCCCTTGACCAGCAACGTTGCGAACGCCAGGTCACCGCGGTAGCCGACGAACCAGGAATGTGAACCGCCGGCCACCTCCGCCTCCCCGGTTTTACCGAACACCTCACCCTGATCGGCGATCCGGTTGGCGGTTCCGGTGAGTACCACGTCGCGCATCATCGCCCGCAATCCGTCCACGACCGCCGGATCCGGTGTCGGCCGCGGCCCGTCGGCGACGGTATCGCGGCCGGCGATCAGATACGGGGTCGGCGCGCTGCCGTGGGCGATCGTCGCGGCCAGCAACGCCATACCGAAGGGGCTGACCACCACCCGCCCCTGCCCTATTCCGTCCTCGGTCCGCTGGGTGCGATCTTCGGAAACGGGTACGGAACCGGAATAGGTCGGTAGACCGGGAATCGCGTAATCCGGGCCGATCCCGAATGCTGCCGCCGTCTCCGAAAGTGCGGTGGCCGGCAATCGGCTGGCCAATTCGGCGAACGATGTGTTGCAGGAACGCGCATAGGCGGTCGACAGTTCGACATTCCCGACCGTGAAACCGTTGTAGTTCGGAATCAGGCGTTCACCGATGGTTATTGCGCTCGGACACGCCACCACGGTGTCCGGAGTGGCCAGACCACCGGAGATCGCGGCGGCAGCGGTCACCGTTTTGAACACCGATCCCGGCGGATACTGACCGATGGTGGCCACCGGGCCGTCGCGGTCGGCAGCGGCGTTCTGCGCGACCGCGAGGATGCCGCCGGTGGACGGTTCGAGCACCACCATCATGGTCTGTTCCCGGCGGCCGTCGACCGCCCGTTGGGCGGCGTTCTGCACCCACCGGTCCACACTCAACGTGAACGACGGTGCCGGCTGTGCGGCCACCTCGTGCAGCACACCGGTCTCCGCGCCGCCCTCGTTGCGGGCGACCACGCGCCAGCCGGCCCGGCCGTGCACATCGTCGATCACGGCCTGCCGAACCTGCGCCATCAGGTCGGGAGCGAACTTCCGATCGGCAGGGGTCAGATCCCATTCCTGGGTGACCCGCACCCCCGGTAGACCGATGAGCCGCGGACCGGCCCGGCCGAACTCGGTTTCGTTCAGCACGATCACCGTGTACACGCCGTCGGCGGCACGGGCGGAATCCAGGATCCGCTCCGGGGTCAGCCGGTCGTCGATATCGATCAACGCCCGCGAGACCGCCGCCGCCACCTGCCGCGGTTCCGCGCTTCCCGCGGCGTCGAATGTAACCCGCGAAACTGTGCCCGGTATCAGCACATCACTACCGGACTGTTCGTTCACCCGGGCACCGGGCGCCTGGCGAACCGACAATGCCATGGCCTGGGTGTCGCCGAGCCGGGGATGCATGGCCGATCCGCTCCACCGGACGGTCCAGCCGCCACCGCTGCGCACGAGCGGCAGCTGCCCGGTGTAGGACCAGCTACGTCCACCGCCCAGCCGCCATTCGTAGGTGTAGTCGACGGTTGCGGTATCACCGGTGATCCGGGCCGCACCGGAGTGGGCGCGCAATTCCTCGGCACCCAGTTCCTCCCATACGGATACGAGTGCGGGCCGGGCTTTCTCGGGACGGGTCGTGTGTGCGGCGGCTTCGTCGAGGTCGCGGGCTGCAAAGGCCTCGAGGAAGCCGTCGGCCGCGGTGATCGGTCCCGCGGACCCGCCGAGACAGGCGGTCGTGGCGAAAGCGAGCACCGCGACCGCGACTACGAGTACCGGACGGACCGTCATCGGGCCCGATCGTAGCGGCCGGGAGCCGGTGTTCACTTGCGGCGCACCGGGTTCTGCCCGGACTGGGGTGCGGCGGCACTGCTCCCGCCGTACCGGCACCCGGATCGGCCGTGGCCGTGCCGATTGCCGCCACCACCGTGCCCGATTTCGGCCGGCGCGCCGACAGTCCGGTCGGTCGGCCGGCCCCGGCCCGGCTCAGTCCAGCAGTACCGTTGCGAAGGTCGCGATCTGCCGGAAACCGACCGCGCGGTATGCCTTCCGGGCGATCTCGTTGTAGTCGTTGACGTACAGGCTGGCCGTGCGCCCGGTGGCGACCACCGCGTTCGCCACAGCGGCCGTTCCTGCGGTACCCAGGCCTCGCCCGCGGTGCTCCGGATGGACCCATACGCCCTGGATCTGGCCGGTACGCCGGGACATCGCCCCCACTTCGGCCTTGTAGGCGACTTCGCCGTCGACGAACCGGGCCCAGGCCCGGCCGGCCTCGATCAAGCCGGCGACCCGGCGACGGTAGCCGCGGCCGCCGTCACCGGCGCGCGGATCCACCCCCACCTCTTCGATGAACATGGCGATGGCGGCCGCCAGGTAACGGTCCAGTTCGCCGGGACGCACCTGGCGGACCTCCGGGTCGGCCGCGGCGACGGCGGTCCCGGTGAGCGCCAGCAACGGTTGGTCTGCGCGCAGCTCCCGCTCCGGGCCCCAGTGATCGGCGAGCATCTCCCACAGGGGTAGCGCGAGTTCCCGGCGGCCGACGACCGAGGAACACATCCGTGGCCAGCGCAGGGCGCGGTCGGCGAAGGCACGGATGGCCTCGCGGTCACCGCGCAACGGGATCAGATTGACGCCGGAGAAACACAGCGATTCGGCCGGTCCGCCGTGGCTCCACAGTTCGCCTTGACCGTACCGGTTGTCCAGACCGTATTCCTGTAGCCGGGCGGCGACCATACAGGCCGCCACCGGGTCCTCGTCGAGCACCCTGAGCACCTGTCCCAGGTCCCGCTTGGCGAGCTGGCGCGCGGGAACGTATTTCGCGCGCCGGGTCGGCTCCAGCAGACTCCGCACCTAGTACAGCCTGCCATGAAGTGCGGCCACGCGATACGGATATCCCGAAAGCGCGTGCCGCGGCGGTCCCACCGGGGCAGCGGTGATCCCGAGAAGCGCCCACACCGCCGAGGTCCACGATGTTGTTCTGGAAACCCGCCGAACGGCCCAGGAGTTCGATGTAGTCGG
>NZ_JARWOV010000175.1 GCF_029868855.1 Nocardia carnea
CCCCCCCCCCAACCCCCCATCCCCCCCCACATTTACCCGCTCCCCCCCGGCTTTCGGGGGCCCGCCCGCCCCCTCCACGGGACCCGGTCAGTGCAGGGCTACGGCCGCTTCGGCGGAATAGACATGGAAGGTCATGCTCTGCTGGAAATACAGCTGGACGGTTTCGGCATCATGGCCCAGATAGCCGATGGACAGGTCCTGCCCGAGGGTGAGGTCGAAATCCCCGCCGCGGGTGGTGAGCACGAAGGCCCCGTCGATGGCCGGCGCCCAGATGATCTCCCCGTCGGGTACGAGGCGTTCCAGATGGGTGCGCAGCGGATGTCCGTGGTTGGAGGTCTCGCTGACCTTGGTGTACAGGTCGGCGCTGAGCAGCACCGAATACGGTCCGTCGACACCGGCCAGGCGCAACTGGCTCACCGCCAGAGCGATCACCTCGGGCACTCCGAACACATCGTCGGGTAGCGCGATCGCCCGGTTCGACGAGGCCGCCCGGATCCCGGTGATCCCGGCGGCGGCGTAGCCCTCGAAAACGGCTCGGTCCTCGGCGAAGGCGATCTTGCGGGCGGCGTCCTTGACCGGGTCCAGGTCGGTGTCCTGCGCACCGCGCTCGACATTGTCGAGTTCCTCTCGCGACAGCGTGAACGGCACCCGCAACTCCACCAGCGGCGCCACCACCCGCTGCCGGGCCACGACTCCCTCGTTCGGGGCCGCGATCGGCGTCGTGTGGCCGAGACCGCGCGCGGAATAGTCGGCGCCGTGCGGACCGGACAGATCCACCACGCGGCGGCCGGCGTTATGCCGTTTGAAGGTCCGCGCGGACTCCTCCTCGATAACGGCCCAGGCCGCGTCCGTGATCGGCGCGAGCTCACGATGCAGGTTGTTCATACGGTGCTGCTCCTTTTCAATGTGCCGATACCGAGTGAACCGTCCGCGCTCGGCGCCGGACCCGGCCGTACCGCCGTTTTCCCGGTCGGCTCCGCCGCGGTATCGGCTACCGGCGGCGCGGGCAGATCGTCGAAGAAATTCTGCGGCGGAACGAAGAACAGGGTGCCGGTGACGGCGGTGGAGAAATCCAGGATCCGGTCGTGGGTGGCCTCGTCGGTGCCGAGGAACATCCGCTCCAGCATGATCTCGGTGGTCCGGGGTGTCGCCGAATAGCCGACGAAATAGGTACCGAATTCGCCGTCGCGGATACTGCCGAAGGGCATATTCGCGCGCAGGATCTCTCGCTCGGTACCGTCGGGCTCGATCACCTGGTTCACCGCGATATGCGAATCCGCGGGCTTGTCGGCCTCGTCGAGTTCGAAATCCTCCAGTTTGGTCCGGCCGATGACCCGCTCCTGCTCCTGTACCGGCAGGGCCCGCCAGGCCGGTAGATCGTGCAGATATTTCTGCACGATCACATAGCTGCCGCCGGCGAAGTCCGGATCAGCGGCGCCGATCAGGGCGGCCGCACCGGCCGGCGACTCCGGTAGCGCACCCTCGGGGTTCTCGGTGCCGTCGACGAATCCCAGCAGATCGCGCTGCTCGAAATAGCGGAAACCGACGGTTTCGTCGACGATCGTGCCCACCCCGGCCAGCCGGTCGCCGATGGCCATCGCCAATTCGAAACAGGCGTCGTGCGCTTGGGCGCGGATATGGAACAGCAGATCGCCCGGGGTCGCGGGCGCGTGATGCAGCGGGCCGTCGTAGCCCGGGAATTCGTGGAGTTCCGCCGGGCGCGGACCGCCGAACAGCCGATCCCACGCGCTCGACCCGATACCGGTGATACATCCCAGCCCGGCACCCGGGAGCCGGAATCCGATGGCCCGCCGCAGACCCGGGAGCTCGGCCAGCAGATCCCGCGCCGCCGCCTCACCGCCGGGTTCGATGGTGGCGACCAAAAAATGCGCGGCCGGGGTGAGTGGTTCGAGTATCGGCTGCGGCTGCCCCATAGGCGATCACACTACCGGCGGGCCACCCCCGGCCCCGCGCAATCCCGGTGGCTACTTGGCCACAGTCAGCAGGAAGGCCACATCATCGATCGCCAGCACACTGTGCCGGGCCTTGGGGACCACCAGCAGATCGCCGGACGAACCCTTCCACTCGTTGTCGCCGCTGTGCAGGGTGAGGGTGCCGGAGAGCACGAGCAGCGTGGCCTCGCCCTGGTTGTCGTGTTCGGCCAGACTCTGTCCGGCGCACAATCCGACGACCGTCTGCCGCAACGAATTGGCATGCCCGCCGTAGATGGTCTGGGAACTGCGGCCACTGGTGGTGGTCGCCGCCATTTTGAGCTGCTGCCGGGCCACCGCTGTCAGCGATTTCTTGTCCATGAACCGCCTTTCGCCTCCGCGTACCCGCGACCGGGCTGATGATCGCGGGGTCGTATCGCCGAGTATGCCCGACCCGGACGCGGCATTCCGGCGTTTCCCGCCGACTGTGCTCCTTTTGCCGCTGGGCCAGCGGCTCCGCTGCCGCTCGGCAACATCCGTCGGTCCCGCCCGACACCCTTCAAGCCACCGGCGTGCAACGGGTTCTCGGGGCGCTCCTCGCACCGCGTGGCATAGGGCTCCGCGACCGAACGAGAGGACCCCCGGGGACCGTGGGACTGCGAAGCTGTTCGGGCGATAGAACCGGTCAGCGAGTGAAACGCCGAGTGCGGTAGCGCAGGCCGCCGGACGATTCCAGCCACTCACCCGGATCGTCCGAATGCCATTCGGGCCCGAATTCGGGGGCGTAGGCGTCCCCGTGCACATCGGTGTCCACCTCGGTGACCAGGAGCTCCGTCGCATACGGCAGGGCGGCGCGGTAGATCTCGCCGCCACCCATCACCCAGGTGGTCGCAGGGGCGGCCAGTTCGAGCGCGGCCGGAACGGAACCGGCGGTCTCGGCGCCTGCTGCCGACCAGCCCGCCTGCCGGGTCACCACGATATTGCGGCGGCCGGGCAGCGGACGGAAACGCTCCGGTAGCGATTCCCAGGTCCGCCGGCCCATCACCACGGGATAACCCGTGGTGACCTGCCGAAAGAGCGCCATATCCTCGGGCACCCGCCACGGGATGGTGTTGTCCACACCGATCACTCCGTCGGGTGTCTGTGCCCAGATCATGCCGATGGTGCGCCCGGGTGCGGCGGCCGCCGTCATACCGCCACCGGAGCCTTGATCGCCGGGTGGTGCCGGTAGTCCAGTATCCGCACGTCCTCGTACCGGTAGTCGAATAACGACGCGGCCGGGGTGAGGTCGAGCTCCGGGAACGGATAAGGGGTGCGGGTCAGCTGTTCGGCGACCTGTTCGTGGTGATTGTCGTAGATATGGCAGTCGCCGCCGGTCCAGATGAAATCGCCGGGTTCGAGCCCGCTCTGCTGGGCCACCATCACCGTGAGCAAGGCGTAGCTCGCGATATTGAACGGCACCCCGAGGAAGAGATCGGCGCTGCGCTGGTACAGCTGGCAGGACAACCGGCCGTCGGCGACATAGAACTGGAACAGCGCATGGCAGGGCGCCAGCGCCATCCGGTCGAGTTCGGCCACATTCCAGGCCGAGACGAGCATGCGCCGGGAATCCGGGTCGGTCCGCAGCGTGTGCAGTACCTGCGCGATCTGGTCGATATGCCGGCCGTCGGGCGCCGGCCACGATCGCCACTGCACGCCGTAGACGGGTCCCAGCTCACCGTCTGCGCCCGCCCATTCGTCCCAGATGCTGACCCCGTGCTCCTGCAACCACTTCACATTGGAATCTCCGCGCAGGAACCACAGCAGTTCGTACACGATCGATTTGAGATGCACCTTTTTGGTGGTGATCAACGGGAAGCCGGCGGACAGGTCGTAACGGAGCTGATGCCCGAAAACACTGCGGGTCCCGGTGCCGGTGCGGTCCGCCTTGGCAGTCCCCGAGTCCAGCACCCGCCGCAGCAGGTCCTCGTACTGGGTGTCCGGAGCGCGGTCCGCGCCGCGACCGCCCGCCACCCCCACACCGGGATCGTTCACTGCGCTCGCGCCGGCGCCGGTCGCTGCGCTCACCACGGGATCGTTCGCTGCGCTCGCCACCGGCCGAGCTTAACTCCTCGCCGGGTCCGGCCGGCGGGCACCTTCGCAGGTGGCCCGGACCGCCCACTGTGCCGACGTGCCCAGGTCAGCGCGCACGGTGCCCGGGCGCGCACCCGGATGGCAGCGCCCTCTACGAGGTGAGCGCGGGACGCGACGGTACGTACTACGCAGCAGTACGGACTACGCAGCGGTACGGACTACTCGGATCTCGACCGCGCAGGTCTCGCTGTGCATACCGGGCCGCCGATACCGCGCTCACGGTGCCGACGGCCACACCGCACGTTCCCGACGCCGCGCACGAACTGGAACAGCCGGTCACTGCCCCGGCGACCGCCGTCGCTTCCGGCCTGCCAAGCTGACCCCCATGCGGAAGCTGTATGTGATCGGTATCGGCGCCGGTGATCCCGACCAGGTGACGATGCAGGCCGTCAAGGCGCTGCGGGAGGTCGATGTCTTCTTCGTCATGGGCAAGGGCGCCGAGAAACAGCAGCTCGTGGATGTACGCACCGCGATCCTCGACGAGCACACCGGTCGTCCCTACCGGATCGTGGAGATACCCGACCCGCCGCGCGACCGCACCCCGGCCGACTACAACGCGACCGTACTCGATTGGCACGAGCGCCGTTCGCTGCTGCTGGAGGAAGCCTTCGCCGGGACCGAAGGTGTGGGGGCGATCCTGGTGTGGGGCGATCCGGCGCTCTACGACAGCACCTTGCGCATGGTGGAGCGGGTCCTGGCGCGCGGCACCCTGGTCTTCGATTACAGCGTCGTCCCGGGTGTGACCAGCGTGCACGCCCTCGCGGCCCGGCATCGGATCGTCCTGCACCGGATCGGGGAACCGGTGTACATCACCACCGGGCGACGGTTGCGCGACAAGGGGCTGGGCACCGGTTCGACGGTCGTCATGCTCGACGCCGATTGCGCGTTCACCTCCGTCCCCGGCGACACCTACATCTGGTGGGGCGCCTACCTCGGAATGCCGGACGAAACACTGTTCCACGGCCGGGTCGGCGAGATCGGCGCGGAAATCGTGCGCCGACGCGCGGAGCTGCGGGAACACAAGGGCTGGATCATGGATATCTATCTGCTGCGCCCCCCTGAATGACCTGGTAATCAGGCCGGTGGCCGTAGCATGGTCGGCATGACCGAACAGGACATACTCGGGCGGATCAAGGAGCTGGTCGACCACGAGCACGACCTGCGGTCGCGGGCCTCGCGCGGGGAACTCGATCCCGATGTGGAGCGGCGCCGGCTGGCCGAAGTGGAGGTCATGCTGGACCAGTGCTGGGATCTGCTGCGGCAGCGACGGGCCCGTATCGATCGCAACGAATCCCCCGACGAGGCGCAGCCACGACCGCCGGGACAGGTCGAGGGATACCTGCAGTAGGCGGCGGATATGACCGGAATCGACTCCGCGGCAAAGGAATACGATGTCATCGTCCTGGGCGGCGGGCCGGCCGGCGAGAACGCCGCCGCCTACGCGATCGCGGGTAGCGACCGCACCGCGGCCATCGTGGAACGCGAACGAGTCGGCGGCGAATGCTCGTACTGGGCCTGTATCCCCAGTAAGGCGCTGCTGCGGCCGGGCCATGTGCTGAGCTCCGCGCGCGGTTTGCCCGGCGTGGAGGCGCGCGGGCCCGACGTGGGTGCGGTACTGCGCCGGCGCGACGAATTCGTCCACGCCCGCGACGGCGACCACGACGATTCGGGCCAGCTCGACTGGGCCGCACAGCAGGGTATCGACGTTATCCGCGGCGCCGGCCGGCTGGCCGGGGAACGGACGATCCGGATCGGCGAACACGAACTCCGTGCCCGCCTGGCCGTGGTGCTCGCGACCGGTAGCCGGGCCGCGGTACCGGATGTCCCCGGGCTGCGCGAGGCGCTGCCCTGGACTTCACGCGATGTGACCAACCTGCGCGAGATCCCGAAACGGGTCGTGGTGATCGGCGGCGGCGTGGTGGCCTGTGAGGCGACGACCTGGCTGTCGGCGCTCGGCGCCGAGGTCACGGTCCTGGTCCGCGGCGACCGGCTGCTGACCGGTGTCGAACAATTCGCCGGGGAACGGGTGGCAGAGGCACTGACTGCCCGCGGCGTGGAAATCCGGTTCGGAACCGGCCCGCGACGGGTCCGGCGGCCGGCGGCGGCGGATCACGGGGAAGGCAGGATCCACGGCGGCCCGGTCACAGTGCATGCCGAGGGACCGAACGGGGAGACCACGGTGCTCGCCGACGAAATCGTGGTGGCCACCGGACGTACCCCGAACAGCGACGGTATCGGGCTCGATACGGTCGGGCTGGACGCGGGCTACGTCGAGGTGGACGATCAGCTGACCGTCACCGGAGTACCCGGCGAGTGGTTGTACGCCGTCGGGGATATCAACCACCGTGCCGCGCTCACTCATATGGGCAAGTACCAGGCGAGGGTATGCGGTGATGTGATCGCCGCTCGGGCCGAAGGCCGGCCGCTGACGGATCCGCGATACCGCGCCAGCGCCGACCACCGTGCCGTCCCCCAGGTTGTTTTCACCGATCCCGAGGTCGCCGCCGTCGGCCTCACCGCCGCTGCCGCCCGCCGCGCCGGGCACGATATCCGCACGGTGGAGCTGGATATCGAGGTCGCCGGTTCGGCACTGACCCGTGACGACTACCGCGGTCACGCCGCGCTGGTCGTGGACAACAGCACCGATACGCTGCTCGGCGCCACCTTCGTGGGTCCCGATATCGGGGAACAGTTGCATGCCGCGACGATCGCGGTCGCCGGGCGGGTTCCGCTGGAAGCGCTGTGGCACGCGGTGCCGGCGTTCCCCGCGGTGAGTGAATTCTGGTTACGACTGTTGGAGACCGACCGGTCGTCGTTACCATCGGCCCCATGAGCGAGTCAGTCCCGGAACCGGCAGCGCAGCGCATTGACGGAGGGCCCTCGCCGACAACCGACGGGCACGTCACCGAACAGATCACAACCGCCGATGGCGTCGTCCGCGGTGGGCGGGGCCGCCGCGTGCGGTACTGGCGATCGCTGCCGTACGCGGCACCACCCGTCGGCGGCCTGCGGTTCCGCGCTCCCCAGCCGGTGCAGCCGTGGACCGATATCCGCGACGCCACCTACTTCCGGGCGGCGGGGATCCAGCCCAGCTTCGGTGTCCGGATCGGACCGCGCAAGTTACAGGAGATGAGCGAGGATTCACTGACACTCAATGTCGTGGCTCCCGTGACTCCGGCCGTGCGGCCGCGGCCGGTGATGGTGTTCATCCACGGCGGCGGCTACCTGTTCGGCACCTCGGCGCTGCGCCTCTACGCCGGAGTGCAGCTGGCAGCCGACGGCGATGTGGTCGTGGTGTCGATCAACTACCGGCTCGGCGCGTTCGGGTACGCCGATTTCTCCGAATTCTCCACCCCTGACAGCCCGTACGAGTCGAACCTCGGCCTGCGCGATCAGATCGCCGCGCTGCGCTGGGTGCAGACCAATATCGCCGAATTCGGCGGTGATCCCGGCAATGTCACCATCTTCGGGGAATCGGCGGGTGCGCACGCCGTGCTGAGTCTCATGGCGACCCCGTCGGCCGCCGGGCTGTTCCACCGCGGTATCGCACAGAGCCCGCCCGCGGACTGGGGGTTGACAACGGCCGAGGCGAGGGAATTCGCCCGCCGGGTCCTGGCCGAGCTACAGATCGCCCCGCAGGACGCGAATCGGCTGCTACGCGAAGCGGATCCGCACGATATCCGGCGTGCTTTCAACCGGGCGTCCAATGCGTCCATGGCCGAGTTCCCCGGGTTCTTCCCGGCGGCGCCGGTGGCCGATGGGGATCTGCTGCCGCGCACCCCCATCGATGCATTCGCCGAGGGGTATACCCATCGGATTCCGCTGATCATCGGCACCTGCCGCAACGAGGGTGCCCTGTTCAACCGATTCACCGATACCCTGCCCACCCGGCCCGAGCGGCTGAAACGCGCGCTCTCGGTTGCCGGTCCGGAGCGCTATCCCCAGGTGTTCTACACCTATCCCGGTTTCCCCGGCGAGGCCGCGGCCATCCGCGCGGGCGGCGACTACTTCTTCTGGCGGCCCTCGCTGGAGGTGATGGCGGGACACAGCCGGCACAGTCCTACCTACGCCTACCGTTACGATTTCGCACCCCGCCTGCTGCAGCTGTACAAACTGGGCGCGACCCACGCGACCGACCTGCTGCCCACCTTCGGGGCCGTGTACGAACCGTGGAGCCGGGCGCTGACCATCGGCGGCAGTCGTCGCGGTCTGCTCGCGGTGACCCGGCAGGTCCAGGACAACTGGTTGAATTTCGCCCGGACCGGTGAACCGCTTCCGGTGTGGCCGCGCTATACCGAACAGGACCGCCGCACGCTGATCATCGACGATCCCGGCCGGGTGGAGAACGACCCGGACAGCGCCCAGCGCAAGCTCTGGGAGGGGGTCCGCGCGCCCAAGTTGGCACCGGCAGGCGGCGTCACCCCGGCCGGCGGCACCACCGCAGCCCCAACCGGCGATACCACCGCAGCGCCCGCCGGCGATACCACCGCAACGACGGCAGACGGCACCGCCGAAAACGCGGCAGAAAACGAAGCCGACGCCGACGGCACGCTGCTGGGGAAGATCACCCCGGGGAACGCGACGGGGACCCCGACCGCAGTGGCGACCACGGTCGCGGAGCAGCTGGCAGATAACGTCGAGCTGCCCGCCGATAGCGCCGAGACCGTCGACGCCGACGGCCACCCGGACACCGACGGCGTCGGCAAACCCGCCGAATCCCACTCGGAGCCCGGACCGGCCGACGACGGTACGGATCCGGCTACGGAAAGCGGGCGAGCAGTTCCGCCGGGCACTTCCGACCGGAACTCCGGCGACTGACCGTTCTACTTCAGCAGCCGCGACATCCGGCGATCGGCGAGGACCTTCCCACCGGTCTGGCAGGTCGGGCAGTACTGGAACGACCGGTCCGTGAACGCGACTTCACGGACCGTATCCCCGCATACCGGGCAGGGCATACCGGTGCGACCGTGCACCCGCATACCCGAACGTTTCTCGCCCTTGAGCCGCGCCGCGTCCTGCCCCACCGACCGGGCGACCGCATCGGTGAGCACCGTGCGCAGGGCGTCGTAGAGGGCGGAGATCTTGGCGGCCGGCATGGTCTTCGCGGTGGCGAACGGGGAGATCCGGGCGGTGTGCAGTATTTCGTCGGAGTAGGCGTTGCCGATCCCGGCGAGCACGGTCTGGTCGACCAAGACGTTCTTGATCCGGCCCGACGCCGCCCCGAGGAGCGCGGCGAACTCGGGTTCGGTGACGGCGAGCGCATCCGGCCCGAGCCGGGCGATACCGGGTACTTCCGCCGGATCGCGCACGATATAGACCGCCAGCCGTTTCTTGGTACCGGCCTCGGTGAGGTCGAAGGCGGGCGTCGCCCCTTCCGGGGTGAAGAAATGCACCCGCAACGCCAGCGGGCCGCGGCCGGGTTTCGGTGGGCTCGCACTCGGGTTGTCGGTCCAGCGCAGCCACCCCGCCCGGGACAGGTGAGTGATCAACCACAACCCACCGCACTCCATTCCGAGGAACTTCCCCCACCGCCCGGCACCCGTGACATCGCGGCCGGACAGCGCCGTCACCGGCGGATCGAAGGTTTTGATCGCACTCAAGGCCGCCACATCGATACGGCCCACCACCGCACCGACCGCGTGCTCCCGCAGGAACTGCGCCAGCGCCTCCACTTCCGGTAGTTCGGGCACGCGATCAGGCTACCGGGGCCCGGTGACATTCTCGGCGTCCAAACGCCGGGTGATCCCGGTGCTCGTCACCGTGATCAGGGTGCCGACCACCACCAGATCGAACACCATCTGGACCGTGGTGGCGATACGCGCCGCCTGACCGGCGGCGTGGATATCACCGAAGCCTACGGTCCCGAGAGTCGCGACGGTGTAGTAGAGCGCATCGCTGCGGGTGCGCAGCTGCGTGAACTGGCCGGGATCGCGCAGTTCGAGCACGTAGTAGAAGAGCGCGAAGAACAACACCACCAGGCAGACCAGATACAGCAAACCGTCGACCCGGTGCGCGGTATCGCGACTCGCGGCGAGGAACTGTCCGATCCGGCGGTAGGCGAGCCACGCCAGCCCGGCCACGCCGGCGACGAAGGCCACCAGGGTCACCAACCGTGTGGGCCAGTAGCCGGGGAAATCGAATCCCACCGGAACGAAGTAGTAGAACAGCAGACCACAAATCACGGTGCCCGTGTTCCGCCACAGATGCGCCGAGCCGCTGATCCGTCGAGATGCCATGCGGTCATGATCGGCCGGATCCGCCTATTCACCGGGCGGCACGCCGAAACAACAGGTCATCCGGCCGTGCGATACTGGTCGGGTCAGTCGATCACTGTGCGCAGAGCGAGGGATTAGATGACCGCCGACCCCATACCGACGGATCCCGGGCCGTCCTTGGGTTGGCCGGTGCCGCCACCCGAGGGCTACTTCGCCGAAGACCTCGACCGGCTACCCGATCTACCCTCGCATACCGAACTGATCGACGGGAGCCTTGTTTTCGTGAGCCCGCAAATGAAGTTCCACAGACGCGTTGTGGACTTTCTCCGCCTGCAACTCAGGCATCAGGCACCGGAACAGTTCGAAGTCGACCGGGAAATGACGATTACCCTCGGCCCCCGGCAGCGGCCGGAACCCGATGTCCTGGTCGCCGATGCCGCCGCGGACACCGGGCTGGACCAGACGACCTACGAACCCGCGAATGTCCTCCTGGTGATCGAGGTGGTCTCCCCCGACTC
>NZ_JARWOV010000176.1 GCF_029868855.1 Nocardia carnea
CTTTATCGGCCGGTCAGCTGTAGGTTCTTCCAGAATCGCGGAACACTCATTGGGATACATACCAAGAAGTGCTGGATAACTCGATGGTCACGCCACGGAGTGATGAACGTCTGTGACGGCCCTCACCCCGGCGCGCCGCCGGGCCCCGCGGGGGGGCCGGGGGCGCCTTCCCCAGTGCCAGCAGCGTGCCGCCCGCGATCTGGACGGCCGCGGTCACCTTGACCAGGGTGTCCGGGTCGGAGGGAAGCGATGATGCGATATTCGACGGCAGCGTTTCCTGCCCTTTCACC
The DNA here is from genome assembly GCF_029868855.1 of Nocardia carnea. Taxonomy (GTDB): domain Bacteria; phylum Actinomycetota; class Actinomycetes; order Mycobacteriales; family Mycobacteriaceae; genus Nocardia; species Nocardia carnea_A. Next base: position 291 of record NZ_JARWOV010000176.1, read on the forward strand.
ACCAGGTTCGACGCTTCCTGTACCCGTGATTGCGGATGCATCAGGGTTTCGACGCCGTTCGCGACGAACGTACTCGCCAGCAGCGGCCGGGCAAGCCGACGTATCAGCATGGTATGCATCCCTTTCCTCGGTGTATCGCATCTGTCACAGCCGGAAACCAGGGGAGGTTGCCCAGCGTACTGGCGATCTACCCGGCATTCGGTGCGGGAAACAGCGTGGCCTCGTGCGTGTCGCGGGCGCGGTACCCGGAGACCCGGTGGCGCGGCGCCCATGGCCAACATCACATCCCCGGCCCGCTGCCGGGTGCGGTCGGCGGATTCGCCCGGAACCTGCTGGCGCGCTGCGTAATCCGCAACTGTGATGTGTCCGGAACGAAGCGATCCCCGGATATCGGTCCCGATACCCCGATGCCGGGTCCGGCGCAATTGTCTACCTCGGGACCAGCGCAATCGCCGTCGCGGCCGTGGCTCATCGGCCGGCGTGTCGCGGTGATCTCGCCGTCTTCCCGGTGCGACTGTGGTCGGCCGCCGGAGCGGCGGTCATATCCGGAAACCAGCTATGTGACGGAAGGACGCACACATATGTTCGCCGCGATCCCGGATCGTGAGGCCATCGATATCGCACTCGGCCTGGCCGTCCGAGCGCCGTCCGTCCACAACACCCAGCCGTGGCGGTGGCGGCCCACACCCACCGGGATCCAGCTTTTCGCCGATTACGGTCGCCACCTCACCGCCACCGACCCCTACCAGCGGGCCCTGATCATCAGCTGCGGCGCCGCGCTGCACCATCTGCGTATCGCACTGGCCGCGTTGAACTGGTCGACCGGCGTGGAGTACTGCCCGGACCCCGCCGATCCCGGTCATCTCGCCACCGTGCACACCACCCGGCAGCGCCCCTCCGACCTGCAGATCGAGCAGGCCGCCGCCATCCTCCTGCGGCGCACCGACCGCCGCCGCTACCTGCCCCGCCCGATCCCGGCCGGGCATATGCGCGCTCTCGCGGGCCAGGTCTGTGCTTACGGTGCCGCGGTCCGGCAGGTCCCGGATCCGCTGCTCCCGCGGCTGGCCGGACCTATGCGCCACGCCACCGAACTGCACAGCGCCGACCCCGCCTACCAGGCGGAGATCGCCCGCTGGAGCGGTCCGGGCCGCGCCACCGACGGTGTTCCTTCCCGCAACGCACCTGCGCCTCGCCACGCCGGCGAGGTCCCGGTTCGCAGTTTCGCCCAGCCCGCTCTCCTGGACCCCGCCGACCGGCCCGACGGCGCCCAATGGCTGGTCGTGGGCACCCCGCGGGACGACCGCCGCGCTCAGCTGCGCGCCGGCGAAGCGATCAGCGCCCTCCTGCTGACCGCGACCGGACTCGGCCTGGCGACGAGCTTGCAGACCGAACCTCTCGGCATGCTCGACTCCCGGCAGCAGATCCGCACCGGACTCCTGCACGACTGTGCCTACCCCCAGGCAATGGTCCGCGTCGGCTGGACTTCCGGCAGCGCCGCGCCGCTCGCCGAAACCCCGCGCCGCCCGGTGGCGGAGGTCCTGGCCGCCTGACCCCGCCTCGGGTGCCGCCGGTTCATGGTTCACTCCGTGTGGTTCCAGGTGCCGGGACGGAGGGTCTGACCAGCGCTGATTTCTTGTGCCCGGTGATGATGTCGCCGAGCCGGAACACTTCGCGCGGGTCCGGTAGCAGGTGGTGTTCGGCGAACACCGCGATTCGGGCCAGGCGGCGCACCGCGTAGCGGAACGCGGCCGGCGGTTTCGGGATACCGAGGGTGTCGATGACGTGGTCTTCGGAGAACGCCAGCGCCAGCCAGCGGCCGAACCAGCGCAGCGGCCGCGGGAACCACCGGGTCGCGAACTGGTCGATGAGCGCGTCGGCCAGTCGTCGCCCGGCCGGCGAATAAGCGAAATCCGCGCTGGATTCATAGGATTCGAGAAGTTGTTCCATGTCCTGCCAAGTGTGCGGGATATCGGCGACACCGAGGCCTTCGGACACCTTGCGCCAGTGTATGAGTTGCGCACGGCGCTCGTTGTCGCTCAGTCCGGGCGCCCCCGCGATATGCCGCAGAAGCCGGTCGTAGCCCAGCGCGAAGACAGCGGCACTGTGCTGGAAGGTGTGCATCGGCATCGGCCAGTTGCGGGCAACGCCGGAATGCCAGTTCCGGACGAAGTCGAGGCTTTCGATACTGGTGGGGCTGGATACTCCGTCGTCGATCCACGAGAAGAGGTGGAACATGGTCTCGTCGGCACGTCGGCTTCCGTGGTCGTAGAGCATCCCGGTGCCGTTGCGGTCCACCGACTCCGCCGAAACAGGCGGACCGGCGAAGCGGACGAATCCAACGGTGTAGAACAGGTGCACCACGAGCAGGCTTTTCGGTATGAGCCGGCAACTGGTCAATCGCACGATCTGTTCACTGTCCACCTCCGGATCGAGTCGTTCGATCTCGGCACGAATCCACTTGAATGCACGTTTCTCGGTTGTCATCAGGGTTCTCCCATCAATCGTTCACTGCGGCAGGGATTTCGGACTCGGGCTCCGAGGCCTGAGCCGGACGGGTGCGCAACAGGGCGACGGTCAGCACGGCACCTGCCGCGGCGAGCGCGCCGGCGACCGCGAATGCGAGGTTCAGCCCGGTCCGGTAGGCGTCGGCCGCCGTGGATTGCCGGGCCACCACATCGGCGAGTAGCAGAACGGCCGTGACGCCGATCCCCGCCCCGACACGCTGTGCGGTGTTGACGATGCCCGCCGCGATCCCGGCGTCGTCCTTGTCGACAGAGGTGACCGCCGGGACTGTGACGCCGACGAACGAGGCGGGCAGCCCGATGCCGAGCAGCACCGCACCGGGCAGCACGTCGATCAGATAGTTGCCGTGTTCGGGCAAGCGGGCGAACAGGGCCATCGCCATGGCCTGCAGCCCGAGGCCCGCGGCCAGTACCCGCCAGGCGCCCAGGCGGTCGAGCGCATACGGGATCAGCGTGCGGGAGACGACGACGTTCACCACGGCCACCGGCAGCACCGCGAGGCCGGACGCGGTGGGACTGTAGTGCTGGGTGTTCTGCAAGTACAGAGCCAGTAGGGCGAAGGCGGGCACATGGGCCGCGCCGACCAGCGCGTTGACCACGGCGGACCCACTGACCTGGCGAATGGTGAACAGCCGCAACGGCATCAGTGGATGTGAGCTGCGAGCCTCCAGGAACACGAAGCACGCGAGCAGCGCGAGCCCGGTCACCAGCAGGCCCCACGCCAGGGTGCGAGTCGACTCGTCGCCGAGCGCGCCGATGGCATAACCGGTGATCAACAGTGCCGCGGTCCCGGTGATCGCTCCCGGCACGTCGAGTCGGCGCACCGCCCGGACGGACAATGCCGGATCCGCCGGGAGCGCCCGGACGAAAGCCAGCGCCAGGACGCCCACAGGCAGGTTGATCAGGAATATCGACGGCCAGCCGAACACATCGGTGAGTGGTCCACCGACCGCGGTCCCGATGGCCGCCCCGGCCGCCCCCATCGCACTCCACACCCCGAACGCGCGATTTCGCGCGGCGGGCCGGGTGAACGTCATGGTGAGCAACGCCAGCTGGGCGGGGATGACCACCGCCGCGCCGAGACCCTGTAATGCCCGGGCGGCGACGAGGACCGCCGGGGTGGGCGCGAATCCGGCCAGCGCGGACGCCATCGTGAAAACAGTGAGCCCGGCCGTGAATACCCGGCGTGGACCGAACATGTCCGCGGTGCGCCCGCCGAGCAGCATGAATCCGCCGAATGCGAGCAGGTAGGCATTGGTCACCCAGCCCAGTCCCGCTTCGTCGAGCCCGAGGTCCGCGCCGATGCTGGGCAGCGCCACATTCAGCACGGTCGTATCCAGGAAGACCACCAGCTCGACCATCGTGATCAACAGCAGGATCAGCCGGTCCTTCCCGCCGAGTGCGCCTCTACTCGCCATGACGGTCCTTTCACTAGAGCATTACTACAGTGAAAGAGTTCACTAGAGTTGCGCTCTAGTCAAGTAGGATTCGGGGCATGACAGGTAAAACCACCGGTGTACGGGCGGCCAAAACGTTGGCCAACCGGGCGAAGATGCTGGCAGCGGCCCGGGAACTGTTCACCACCCGCGGCTATACGGCCACCACGATGAAGGCGATCGCCGAGCGGGCGGGGATGGCGGAGCAGACGCTCTACTTCACCTTTGCCACCAAACGCGCGATCCTGTCCGAACTACTCGACGTCGAAATCGCCGGCGATACCGAACCGGTCGCCACCATGGACCGTCCCTGGTTCGCGGCGGCGGTGGCGGCTGCGCCGGCCGAGCAGATCCGGCTGCAAGTCGCCGCGGCGGCAACGATCTACGCCCGGGTCAGCCCGCTGCTCGAAGTGATCAGGTCGGCCGCGGCGACGGATCCCGAACTCGCCGAACTCTGGGAATCCAATATCGCGCAGCGTCACCTGGTCCAGCTTCGCTTGGCCGAGGCCCTCGTCGCCAAGATGCCGCTGCGCCAGGGCATCACAGCCGCCCGCGCCGCCGATATCGCGCTCGCCACGCTGGCCCCCGAGACCTATCGGCTACTCGTCCACGAACGCGGCTGGACCGACGCCGAGTGGGCATCCTGGGCCACCGACGCGCTCACACTGCAACTGCTCCCCGCCGGACGATTCCCCGCGGTCTCCGTGGAAGCATCCGCGCGGGAAGAGACCCGATGAGTGTGCTGGTGCTGGGCGGGTACGGAGCTGTCGGTACCCATTTGGTGCGACTACTACGCGCGCAGGGAATCCCGGCCCTCGTGGCAGGCCGCGATCCGGCGCGCGCGGACCGGGTGCTCGATCTGGCCGCGATGGACAGTTTCGTCACCGCGTTGGCCGGGATGTCGATCGTGGTGAACTGTGCGGGCGTCGAAGACGTCCGGCTCGTCGAGGAGTGCACCCGTCGCGGGGTCGTGTTCGTCGAGATCTCGGCGACGTCCGACTATGTGCAGGTATTGGAGCAGGTCGAGGGGCCGGTGGTACTCGGAGTCGGATTGGCGCCCGGCCTGACGACTGTGCTGGCCGCCGACGTGCTCTCGAGCGATCCCGGACCGGTCGACATCATGATCGGGCTCGGCGCCGGCGAACACCACGGTCCCGCAGCGACTTCTTGGACCTACCGACTGCTGGGACGACACTTCGCCGACCCCGGCGGCGCCAGTGTCCGCAACTTCACCGCACCGGCACGCTTCACGATTCCCGGACGAGCACGATACAAGCCATTTCCCGCGGTGCGGGCCGACTTCGCCGACCAACACCGACTCACTCGCGAGTTCGGAGTCCCCGTCCGCACCTACTTGAGACTGGATTCCCGGCTCGCCACCGCGGGTCTGGCGGCACTCACCTGGGCCCCGCCACTCCGGGTGTTGACTCCCCGGCGAATGCCCGGCGGCGACAGATGGGTGGTTCTCGTTCGATCCGTCAACGGGTCATTGCGGTGGGCCACGGGCTGTGGGCAATCGCTTGCCACGGCCGCGGTCGCCGCCGCCCTGGTTCGGGAGATGGCACACGACCGAATAACCGCACCGACATGGATGCACGAACTTCTCGAGATCGGCACGCTGCGGCACGGTCTATCAACGATGGGTATCGAGTTCTGACTGCTGAGCGCCACTTTTCGTGCCACTGACGCCATATGCCGTGCTGCCGCCCGTGGGGGAGCGCATGGCCGCATATTCGGCTCGCCGACCTCGAAATGCTGGGCAGGGCGGTTCCTTCCGGTCGATCCACAGCGAAGGGGTGAGCCACACGAGCACCGTTACCCTGAACGGAAACGCCCTGGCCGACCGTGGATCGTCACTATCTGGCGATACCTAGATATGCGCATCTAAATATAAGATCGTCGTACCACTGCGGAAGATGTCGGACGCCGGTGCCAGACTCGGAACGTGCGATGGGCGGTAGCGGACACAGGTGATGGTGGTGCGGTTCTGTGTCCACTCGGTCCGGATGGCCGCCCCGCGGGCGCCGTGCTCCACGAACCGTCGCTCGCCGAGGCGGTGCGGACGCGGCCCGAGGTCGAGAGGTGGGTGTGGCGGTCCACCGCCGGAATCTACCGGTCCCTACTGGCTGCGGGTGTGTGGGTGGAGCGCTGTTACGACGTGGAGGCCGCAGAAGCCTTGCTCATCGGATACGAAGAGGGACAGTCCGGGCAGCCTCGGTCCCTGTCGGCTGCTTGGGCGCGCCTGCACAAGCGGCCGGTGCCGCCGGATGCTCCGCCGCGGGCCGCTGAGCTCCAGCCGTCGCTGTTCGAATCGGGCCCGGTGCCGTTGCCCGCCGGGACGGACGAATTCACCGCCCTGTTGGAGGTCTACGCGGATCAGCTGGCCCGGGCGGCGGCCACCGGGCATCCGGAACGGATGCGGCTGCTGCTGGCCGCGGAATCGGCGGGCATGCTGGTCGCGGCCGAGATGTCGCGGTCCGGTATCCCGTGGCGCGCCGATATCCACCGCGAGCTGCTGGACACGCTGCTGGGTGAACGCTATCCGGGCGGGTCGCAACCCCGCCGGATGGCGGAGCTGGCCGATGAAGTATCGCGCGCTTTCGGGTCCAGGGTCCGTCCGGATCTGCCCAACGACATCATCAGGGCCTTCGCCCGCGCCGGAATCGAACTGTCGTCCACCCGCAAGTGGGAGTTGCAGCGAGTGGAGCATCCGGCGGTGGGGCCACTGCTGGCGTACAAGACCCTGTACCGCCTGTACACCGCCCACGGCTGGTCGTGGCTGGAACAGTGGGTGCACGACGGGCGCTTCCGCCCCGAATACCTGCCCGGCGGCACGGTTTCCGGGCGCTGGACCACCAATGGTGGTGGTGCCCTGCAGATTCCGAAGGTGATCCGCCGGGCGATCCGCGCCGACCCGGGCTGGTGCCTGGTGGTCGCCGACGCCGACCAGTTGGAGCCGCGGATACTCGCCGCAGTTTCGCGCGATCCGGGGTTGATGCAGGCGGCCGGACGGGTCGACGATCTGTACGCGGATCTGGCGGCTCGTGGGTTCGGTGGTGATCGAGCGCAGGCCAAACTCGCGCTACTGGGCGCCGTCTACGGTCAGACCTCGGGAGACGCCCTGACCCACTTGGCCGGTCTGCGGCGCCGATATCCGGCCGCCGTGGCCTACGTCGACGAAGCGGCGCGGGCAGGTGAAGAGGGCCGGTTGGTGCGCACTTGGCTGGGGCGGACGTGTCCGCCGGTATCGGTGGAAACCCCGGACCGGCAGGTTCTGCCGGGCGGCCGCGAATACGGCACCACCTCCGCCGCGCGTGCCCGGGGCCGTTTCACCCGGAACTTCGTGGTGCAGGGCAGCGCCGCCGAATGGGCCCTGCTGGTCCTGGCGGGTCTACGTCATGCGATGAACCGTGCCGGACTCCGTGCCGAGTTGGTCTTCTTCCAGCACGACGAGGTGATCGTGCACTGTCCACACGAGGAGGCGGCACGGATCGCCGATATGATCGCCACCGCGGCCGATACCGCAGGACGGCTGGCTTTCGGGGCGACACCGGTGCGGTTTCCCTTCTCGACCGCGGTGGTGGAGTGCTACGGGGATGTCGAATAGGGCGCGGCCGGCGCGCTGACAACGGATCGGTTACTCGGTGTCGCGGCTGTCCGGCGGCGCCTCCAACGTGTGCAGCAGGGTTCGCAGGAGGTCTTCGAGGGCGTCCTGCCCGGCAGCGGGGAGTGCGGACAGCAGCCGGGTGACGTTGGCAGTGTGCGCGGTCATCGCCTCGTCCACCGTGGTGAAACCTTTTCCGGTCAGCCGGACGTGGAAACTGCGCCGATCGTTGGGGTCGAGTGTGCGTTCGACGAGACCGGAGGCCACCAGCCGGTCGATCCGGTTGGTCATGCCCGCTCGCGTGAGCAACAGGGCGGCCGAGAGCTGTGAGGGGGTGAGGGTGTAGGGGTCACCCGCCCGGCGCAGGGTCGCGAGAACATCGAATTCACCGCGCTGGAGGCCGAATTCGGTGAAGACGCGTTCCTGTGCCGGGCGGAGGAGAAGAGCGGCCCGGCCGAGGCGGCCGACGATACCGATCGCCGTGAGATCGAGGTCCGGGCGTTCACGTGCCCAAGCCGCTACGACAGCGTCGACGGAGTCGGGTTCGGGGGTGTTCTCACTCATGTCCGCAGTCTATTCGCCTTTTGATAGTTTGGCATCGAACTATTAGGTGTATGATTATATTTGCGCGCTGTGGCGGTCCCGCTGAACTATCACCCCGCTCCGGCGCCGGACCATCATCATCGAATTCCCGAGGAGCGCCCATGAACGCCGAAGTAACCCAATACATCGACAAGTTGCCGTCGTGGCAGATCGAGGTGTGCCGGCAGCTGCGCGCCATGGTTCACCGAACGATTCCCGGCGTCGAGGAGCAGATCCAGTACGGCAAACCGCACTTCCTGAAGAACGGGCAGCATGCGGCGTTGCTCCACGCGGCCAAGAGCAAGGTGTCATTCATGGTGTTCAACGCATCGGAGATCGAGGCGAGCAAAGGAGTGTTCCGGTCGATGGGCAACGGTGAGCGCAAGACCGCCGATATCGCCGAGAGCGGAGATGTCGACTACGACCTGCTCGCCGACTTCTTGGCAAAGACGAGCAGCAACCTCTGAGCGGCATGCCGCCGCGTCGAAGACCCTGCCGGGCCCGACGTCGTTCAGGCGACGTGGTTTTCGGATCCGTGGCTCGCCCGGCGTTGCGCATGATGCTCGATATCGGTCACTGCTACTGTGCCGCGGGATGTTTGGGTGACCCGCCCGGGTCGGTGAGTGGAGGTATGGAGCGTGGCGCGCAAGGTAGTTGTCACTGTGGTCGATGATCTGGACGGCGAGTCCGCTGCGGCGGAGACCGTGTCGTTCGGTATCGACGGGGTGCTGTACGAAATCGATTTGACCGAGGCGAATGCGCGGGAGTTCCGCGCGAGCATGGCGAAGTGGGTGCCGTTCGCCCGCCGGACCGGAGGCCGCGGCCGGATCAAAGGATTCGTGGCCGGAGGATCGAAGGACGCGAAAACGGTACGCGAGTGGGCGCGGAACAACGGTCACGATGTGCCCGACCGCGGCCGTATACCGTCTGCTGTGCAGGAGGCCTATCAGCGCGCCGCGAGTTGATCGCGTAGGCGCGGGCTCGCCGCCCGGTCCGCCACGGCGGCGTCGAGAAGCAGGTCGGACGCAGCTCGCCATGAGATCCGGTGTGCCGGTCGACCGCCGGTTCGACGCATCACGCTGCGTAGTCATCGATCACTGCCGCGATTGCCGCGGCAGTGATCGACATCGTTGTTCTCTAGGTGGTCGACCGGTCACCACCGCTGATCTCTCCTGTGAACCGGCGGGCTCGAACGCTTCTGGACTGCTGATCGGTACCGCTGTGCTGCGAACACGGAGTTCGCGAACCGGCGCTCCGGCCGTTCGTGCCGTGGGCCGGCTCCGCAGCGGCGCGCGTGTGGCCGACCCGGATTCACTCGGTGTCCGGCGGCGCGGCTGCCGTGAGAAGCTCCCAAAGGTAGGCGACATGGTCGGCCATATCGACCTCGGGATCGTAGAGCCACTGCAATTGCAGTCCGTCCATGAGGGCGACGGCCAGGACGGCGAAGCGCTGCGGGTCGAGATGGGCGGGGAGATGGCCGTCGCGCTGCAGATCGGTGACGGCGTCGGCGGCGAGGTGGCGGATATCGCGGTATCGGTCGCGGAAGAAGGTGTGCGCGCGGTGTTCCGGGCGCGCGGCCTCGCCGGCGAAGCGGGTGTACAGCTCGACCAGGCCGGGGACCTCGGCGTTGTGCCGCACCACCTGGATGAAACTGTCGGGGACATCGGGAGTCTGGTTCTCGGGCGAGGTGAAGGCGAGTCCGTCCACGGCGTCGCGACGGGCGAGGATGGCGGTGAAAAGATCTTCCTTGCTGCCGAAGTAGTGCAGCAGCCCGCTCTGGCTGAGCCCGACCGCGTCGGCGAGTTCACGCACGGTGGTGCGGCCATAGCCGACTCGCGCGACGATCGCCAGGGCCGCCTCCAGGATCTCCTCCCGCTTGGCGACACCCTTCGAATACGAGCCACGTCGCGCCACGGCGTGACTGTACCCGGCGCCCTTTGTGAACAAAAACCGAATGGCGTACTGTTTTCGGTATCCGACCGGAGGAGTCTCGATGACGAGCCGTACCGATCTGTCCGATCTCTCCCTTGCCGAGAAGGCCGCCCTCGGTAGCGGCGCCGATTTCTGGACCACCGAGGCGATCGGGCCCGTTCCTGCGTTGACGCTGACCGACGGCCCGCACGGCGTGCGCCGCCAGACCGGCGCGACGGATCACCTCGGCCTGGCGGGCAGCGAGCCCGCCACCTGCTTCCCGCCCGCGGTCGGGCTGGCGAACAGCTGGGATCCGGGTCTGGTGCGCCGGGTCGGCGAAGCGCTGGGCCGGGAGGCCCGCGCGCTCGGGGTGGATGTCCTACTCGGACCCGGCGTGAACATCAAACGCGATCCGCGCGGCGGTCGTAATTTCGAGTACTACTCGGAGGACCCGCTGCTCACCGGCCGGCTCGGTGCGGCCTGGGTCGAGGGCGTGCAGAGCGCGGGAGTCGGTGCCTCGCTCAAGCACTTCGCGGCCAACAACGCCGAACACGACCGGATGCGCGCGAGCTCCGATATCGACCCGCGCCCGCTGCGCGAGATCTACCTGCGCGCCTTCTCCCATATCGTCCGGACCGCGCGGCCGTGGACGGTCATGTGCTCCTACAACCGCATCAACGGCGTGCCCGCCGCGGAGAACCGCTGGTTGCTCACCGATCTGCTGCGTGGGGAATGGGGTTTCGACGGTGTCGTGGTCAGCGACTGGGGTGCGGTGGTCGACCGCCCCGCCTCGGTGGCGGCCGGACTGGACCTCGCCATGCCCGGCGGACCCGGCGCCGGGGACGATCGGGTGGTCGCCGCGGTCGAGGCAGGCGACCTGGCGGAGGCCGAGGTGACCGCGGCCGCCGCGAACGTCGCCCGGCTCGCCGAACGCGTCCGGACGACCCGAACTCCCGCCGGGGCCGATGGGGCGGGCGCCTCACCCGGGCATGCGGACCCCGGCGCGCCATCGGAGGGCAGCGCAGGCTCCGGTGTCTCCGGGGCGCTCGCCGACACCCACCACCGCCTGGCGCGCGAGGTCGCGGCCCGCTGCGTGGTCCTGCTGCAGAACGACCGCGACCTGTTACCGCTGACCCCGGGCCGCAGGATCGCGGTGATCGGCCCCTTCGCTGCCGAACCCCGTTACCAGGGCGGCGGCAGCTCACACGTCACCGCGACCCGCGTCGATGTCCCGCTCGACGAGATCCGCACCCTCGGCGGGGATGCCGTGAGTTACCACCCCGGCTTCACCGGCGCGTCCGGCGAGGCCGATGCCGCGGCCCTACGCGAGGAGGCCGTTGCGGCGGCCCGTGCCGCCGAGGTGGCGGTCGTCTTTCTCGGGCTGGCTGCCGACCAGGAATCCGAGGGCTTCGACCGCGAGCATCTGGAGCTGCCCGCCGAACAGCTGGAGTTGCTCGCCGCCGTGGTGCGCGCGCAGCCGGACACGGTGGTGGTGCTCGCGCACGGCGGCGTGCTGCGGCTGGAGCCCGTCGCCCGCCTGGCACCTGCGGTGCTGGACGGGGCGCTGCTCGGCCAGGCCGGCGGTGGTGCGCTCGCCGATGTGCTGTTCGGTGTGGTGAACCCGTCGGGCCGGCTGGCCGAGACGGTGCCGGTGCGCCTGCAGGACACTCCCGCCTACCTGAACTTCCCCGGCGAGAACTCGCATGTGCGCTACGGCGAGGGCCTGTTCGTCGGCTACCGCTGGTACGACGCCCGCGACCTGGACGTCTGCTACCCGTTCGGGCACGGCTTGTCCTACACCACCTTCGGCTGTTCCGGGCTCTCCGCCGAACCGGCGGGCGACGGGTTCACCGTGCGGCTCACCGTGACCAACACCGGTACGCGGCCCGGGCGCGAGGTCGTGCAGATCTACACCGGGGTCGCGGAATCGGCGGTACAGCGACCGGTTCGCGCGCTGGCGGGTGTCGCCGTCACCGGAGAGCTGGAACCGGGTGCGAGCGAGCAGGTTTCGATCGAGGTTCCGCGGGAGGACCTGACCTACTGGGAAACCCGCACCGAGCAGTGGGTGCTCGAATCGGGTACGTACCGGATCTGGGCCGGCGCCTCCAGCCGGGATCTGCGCGCCGAGACCGATATCGATCTGGCGGGCGATGCGCTGCGAGTGCCGATCACCATCGATTCGACGCTGGGCGAGGCGATTGCCGATCCGCGCGCCGCGGCCGCGCTGGGTGCGGTATTCGGCGAGATGGCCGACTCCATGGGCGGTGGTGACGCGCTCGGCACGGATATGATGCGCATGATCTCCTCGATCCCGCTGAACCGGCTCGCCCTTTTCGGGATGGCGCCGGAGCAGCTCGACGCCCTGCTCGCCGCAGCGAACGCGGACGGCCCGGACCCGCATGGACCTGCCGATTGAGCTGCTGCGTTCCCCGGGTTCCACAAGCCTGTTCTCCACCGGCGCCGCCCAGGCCGGGTGCGCCGCGGTGCAGTATCACCCGGTAGGTGGGATGGTCTGGCGAGAAGTGGCCGCCGGCTGGTCTCGAATCCCGAGCAGGGCGAGGGCGAAGCCGGCGTACTCGACGGCGATCTGTTCCGGTGTTGCCGGGCCGTCGAGCCGGAACCATTGTGGTAGCGAGGTGCACATTGTGGTGATGGCCCGGCCCGCGGCGCGGGCCCGGTCGGTGGTCAGCTGCGCCTCGTCGAGGGCGGCGTCGATGTCCTCGTCGAGGATGTACTGGAGTTCGTTGCGGGAGTTGGTGATCCGCACCCGGTTGTCCGGGGTCAAGCTGCGCATTTCACTGGCTCCGATGAACGCGAGTTCGCGGCGGTGGGTATGGAACAGGGCGAGCGCTTCGACGACGTGGGACACGCGGGCCCGTCCGGTATCCGCGTCCCGCCGTGCCGCCCGCACCCGCCAATGCAATTCGGCCATGGTCAGGTCGAGCGCTCGTACCAGCAGTTGTTGTTTGTCGCGGTAATGGTGGTACACGCCGGGCACGCTCATACCGGCGCGCTGCGCGATCGAACGCATGGTGGCGCCGTGGTAGCCGGTCTCGACGAACGAGGCGATGGCCGCGGCCAGTACCGGGTCGATATCCAAGGGCGGGAACTTCCGCCAGGAATTGGGTGACCCGGTATCCGGTTCGGCGACGGACGCGCGCTCGGGACTCGGTCGTGGATGATCGGAGAGGGGCGATTCCTGTTCGCCGACCAGCCAGGACACGGTAGTGCCGAGAACGGTTGCCAGCGCGCGTAGTCGCGGGACGGATACGCCGGTCTTCCCGTTCTCCACGGCGCTGAGCGTGGCGGGGCTGATATCCAGCCGCTGCGCGGCCGCCCGCAACGAGAGGCCCGCCGCGATCCTGGCCTGCCGCACTCTCGCTCCCACACTGTGCCGATCGCTGTCCGAGCCATCCATGGTGTTCAGTATATCTGAACACCATCGGGTAGGCGACAACCCGCGATTGACAGCGACAATCGGGTCATGTCACTCTGCTTACGTGTTGATGGCCGAGCGATCGTTCGGCGAACGAGATGGAGGAATCAACCTGTGGCGATCGATCTGTCCCTTCCCGGCGAGGTACAAGCGCTTGTCGATCGGACCCGGAGCTTCATCCGTGAACAGGTACTGCCGCTCGAGGACGCGCACGACGGTGATATCGCCGCGGCCGGTGGTGACAAGTTCCGTGTGGAGTTGCAGCAGGCCGCCCGGGACGCGGGCGTGTTCGCGCCCCATGCGCCGGTCGAATACGGCGGGCACGGCCTGGGAATGTCGGACCGGGCGTCGGTCTTCGAGGAGGCGGGGTACTCGCTGTTCGGGCCGACGGCACTGAATATCGCCGCGCCGGACGAAGGCAATGTGCATATGCTCGCGCATATCGCGAACCCGGAGCAGAAAGCCCAGTACCTCGCCCCGCTCGCGCACGGCGACGTGCGGTCGGCGTTCGCGATGACCGAGCCCGCTCCCGGCGCCGGATCGGATCCCTCCGCGCTGACCACCCGCGCGGTCCGGGCCCAGGGCGGCTGGCGGATCAACGGCACCAAATGGTTCATCACCGGCGCGGACGGTGCGGGTTTCTTCATTATCATGGCCCGTACCTCCGGCGAACCGGGGGAGCGGGGCGGAGCGACGATGTTCCTGGCCCCGGCCGATGACCCGGGTATCCGCGTGGGACGTCATCTCGACACGCTGGACCGGTCGATGGTCGGCGGCCACTGCGAGGTGTTCTTCGAGGATCTGCTGGTACCCGATTCGGCGGTGCTGGGCGAGGTCGACCGCGGTTTCGAATACGCCCAGGTACGTCTCGGACCGGCCCGCATGACCCATGTGATGCGGTGGCTGGGTGCCGCCCGCCGGGGCCACGATGTGGCGGTGGCCCAGGTAGCGCGGCGCGAAGGATTCGGATCGAAGCTGGGCGATCTCGGCATGGTCCAGAAGATGGTGGCCGACAACGAGATCGATATCGCCGCCACCCGCGCCCTGCTGACCCGCGCCTGCTGGGAACTCGACCGCGGCGAATCCGCCGGTAACGCCACCTCGATCGCGAAAACCTATGCGGCCGAGGCGATCTTCCGGATCGTCGACCGCAGTATGCAGATGTGCGGCGGGCTCGGTGTCTCCGGTGACCTGCCACTGGCACGGCTCTCCCGTGAGGTGCGCCCCTTCCGGATCTACGACGGGCCCTCGGAGGTACACCGGTGGGCGATCGCCAAACGCACCGTCGGTGCCGCCAAACGCGCCCTGCGGGACAGCGAATGAACCTACCGGGCATGGACGTAGCCGCGCTCGAGCGCTTCCTGCGCGATCAGGGAGTCGAGGTCCGCGGTGAATTACGTGTGGAACTGATCAGCGGTGGCCGGTCGAACCTGACCTACACCGCGGCCGACGACGACTCACGCTGGGTGGTCCGCCGCCCACCCGTGGCCGGACTCACCCCATCGGCACACGATATGGCACGCGAATACACGGTGACCGACGCGCTCCAGCACTCCGCGGTACCCGTGGCGAAAACGATCGCGTTCGACGCCGAAGGTACCGCGCTCGGCGCGCCGATGACCGTCGTCGAATTCGTCGACGGGACCGTGATCCGCGACCAGGACGACCTCGCCACGCTCGGCGACGAGCAGGTGAACACGGCTGTCACGGAGTTGGTGCGGGTGCTCGCCGAGTTGCACGCGGTGGACCCGGTGGCGGTGGGCCTGGAGAAGATCGGCCGGCCCGCCGGATTCCTCACCCGCCAGGTGAATCTCTGGGCAGCACAGTGGGAACGGGTCAAAACCCGCGAACTCGCCGATGTCGCGGCCCTGCACGCGGCGCTGGCGGACGCGGTACCAGCGGAATCGGCGGCCTCGATCGTGCACGGCGACTACCGCATCGACAACACCATCCTCGACTCGGCCGACCCCGGCCGGGTGCGCGCCGTGGTCGACTGGGAACTGTCCACCCTCGGTGATCCGCTCACCGATGCCGCGCTGATGTGCGTGTACCGGAGCCCGGTCTTCGACCTGGTCCTCGGCTCCCGGGCCGCCTGGACCAGCGACCGGATGCCCGCACCCGACGCGCTTGCCGAGGTCTATGCCACCGCGTCGGGTCGTGACCTCGGCAACTGGGGTTTCTACCTCGCCCTGGCCAATTTCAAACTAGGCGTGATCGGCGAAGGTATCACCCACCGCGCCCGGCACGGTTCCGACGCGGGTTCGGCCGCCGGCCGGGCCGCCGAGGCCACCCCCGAGTTCATGGCGGCCGGGCTGCGTGCGCTGAAGGGCGGCCGGTAGTGCGGAACGTGCGGCATCAGCAGCCGGGGTGCCGGGCGATCATGGCGAGTTCGACAGCATCGGCCATTGCGCGGTATCCGTGCGGGTTGGGATGGAGGCGGTCGGGGCTGGAGTAGTCGGCCCGCAGGGTTGCGGGATTGTGCGGGTCGCGCAGGGCGGCGTCGAAATCCACGATGCCGTCGGCGAGTTGCTGGGTACGGATCCAAGCATTGATTTCCTGGCGGTGCTTTTCGCTGTCGGGTGCGAGCAGGACACCGTCGACGAGTGCGTCGGAGGCCGGCAGCAGCGTGCCCAGCCAGATCTTCTTTCCGGCGCGGTGTGCCGCGGTGATCAGTTGCTCGTAGCCGGCGATCACCTGGGCGGCGGTGGCGGGTGGCGGCAGCCCGAGGTCGTTGATGCCCTCCTGTACCAGGACGCCGCTCATACCCGCCTGCTCCAAGGCGTCGCGTTCGAATCGGGCGAGGGCACTGGGGCCGAAGAGGAACGGTTCGCCGCCGGTGACCACCCGGTTGCTACCGATACCCGCGTTCACGACCGAGACGGGTATACCCGCGTCGTCGAGCCTGCGCTGGAGGAAATCGGGGTATCGGCTGTCGGTGTCGGCGACAGCGCGGTCGGCCGGGATCCCTGCCGGGGTCGTGCCGACGAACCCGTCGGTGATGGAGTCGCCGAACGCCACCACGGCATGCGTACCGGCGGGTGCGAGCACGTCCAGGGCGTGGACGTAGAACCAGGACCCGGTCCGGGCGGTGAACCGGTCGGCCGCGGTCCCGCCGGTGAGATTGCCGCTGCCCGGTGGTGAGTAGTACGAGGTCGCGTTGGCGTTCCAATGTTTGGTGGGTGGGCCGGCCCGGCCGGCGACGTGGATTCCGACGACCAGTGGCTGTGCTGAGATGGTCCGGAACGGTAGCGGGTCGCTGACGATATCGGCGCCCGCGGCAACGCTGATCGAGCGATTGCCGCCGAAGGTGACCGGCTGGATCCGGGTCGCGGCCGCTCCGTCGGTTTGCTCTCCGACGGTGACCTCGCCGAAGGTGACCGGACCCTGTCCGAAGCGGTTGGTGAGATGCAGCCGCAGCTGCTCGCCGCCGAGGTGCGGGGTGATGACCATCCGGAAGGTCTGATCATCGACCGCCAGTGGTACCGGCCCGCCGGACGCGTCCAGCGGGGTCAGGGAATCGGTGGGGCTGGCGGTCCACGCCGCGGCGAACCGTTCCCGGTCGCAGTGCTGATCACCCGGCTGGGCGGTAGCGGAGGTGGCTCCGGTCACCACCGACGCCGCGATGGCCAGTGTGATCACGGCTGCGACGACGGATGCCGCCGACCGGGCCGTGGGGGCGTGACAACTATGCATTTCGCCTACTCTTCGTCGAGCCTGTGGAGCCCGGGCATACCTGAACGCCCGGTGTGACGCCGTTATCCCGGCCGCGGTGGTGGAAACCGTTTCCCACTCGGATCGCGTACTCGTTTCGAAAGCCGCGGTGCCGGCGGTGCGGACCGAAACCGCGCGGTGGTCGCCGGATCACGGCCGGCTCCGGAGACAGGTGGGGGTGGTACCGGCTCCGTCGGGCCGAATCATGGATGCTGCCGAGATGGCGGCGCCGCATCCATGACATCCATGACGGTTACTTCCTCGCCGGCAAAAGTAGGCGAGCCGGAGGCGCGGAAAGCGCCGTCCGAGCGTTGCTGTCGGTGAGTGCGACGGATCCTGCGGTGAACGGTCGGTTTCGACGGCCGAACGGCTGCCCGGCCGGGAGCGGTCAGTCGTCCGTTCGGTCCGGTGCCCGGAAAGGTGTTGCGAGGGAGGCGATCACCGTCGAATCCGGGCCGGATTGCCGGTTCGCCCCACCCGATACGGCGGCGACTGCGTCGGCGTGGTTGTCGTGCGTGAGGCGGTAGACCGCGCGATCGAGGATGGGCAGGATTTCGGTGATCTCGAGGTTGTGGTCGGCGAAGCGTCCGATCAGCGCGTAGGTGAGGTTGTTGAGCACCAGCGAGATGTCTTCGACGTACGTGGGATCCGCCCGCTCGAAGAGTGCGGTGAGGATCGGTTGCATTGCCTCGACGCCTTGGGCGTCGAGCCGGTGTCCACAGGGACCGGTGCGGGCGCGGTGGTAGGCCTCCAGCATTCGCGGGTTGCGCTCCCAGGGCTGGAATACGTATCCGAGGACGCGCATCAGGCCGGCGTGCAGTGTTTCGCCCGGCTGCGGTCGTTGCATGGCGGTGAAACTGTGGGTGGCCATCCAGTGCTCGACCGCGGCGACGATCAATTCGTCGCGATCGGCGAAATGCTTGTACACGGTGGCGAGTGAGACGTGCGCGCGGCGGGCGACTTCGCGCAGTTGGACGGCTTCGTATCCCTCGGTTTCCAGCAGGTGGAGCACAACATCGACGATCTGATCGGCTGCCGCTGCTTTCGGTGCTGGACTCACAGGTCCACGGTAACGATTTCGGGTTTCTCCGTGCGAGCCGGACCGGCCCGGTGCCCGCACGACCGTATGGACAGCCCGGGTAACTATGTTACTGTCCGGTACGCCGCAGCTGTGACGCGCTCCATCGCGACAGGGTTGCGCGACTCGGGTCACTCGGGCAACGGGTCCTGGGTAAGAGTTATGGAGAGGTATCGATGGACCAGCAGCATGGGCGGAATCCCCGGCGGAGGTTGCTGCCGCGGGGCGTTCGGACGATTGCGGCCGCAGTGGCCGTCGCCTGCGCCGCCGCGGTGGCGGTGGTGACGACCCAGCAATCCGAGGCCGCGGCCGCGCCCGGCGAGTTCTACAGTCCGCCCGCGCAGATCCCGGCCGAGCCCGGCACGGTGATCCGGACCCAGCCGATGTCGCTGCTGGCCACTCTGCCCTCCGAGCAGGGGTGGCCGGGCAAGGCGGAACACATCATGTACACCACCCGGATGCAGGACGGTTCGCCGGTCGCGGTCACCGGGACCTATATCGATGCCTCGGGTCCGTGGCTGGGGGCCGGTCCACGACCGACGGTCGTCATCGGACCCGGTACGTCGGGCCAGGGCGACCGGTGCGCCATGTCGCAGGCCTTCTCGACGGGGATCACGATCACCACCGACCCCTCGCCGTCTCTGTCGGCGAACCAGGAGCTGCCGTCGTCGGCGGTGTGGAGCCGCCTCGGCGCGCGCGTACTGGTAACCGACTACATCGGCCTGGGCACTCCGGGTGTCCACACCTACGCGAACCGGATCGAGGAGGCACATGCCGTCCTCGACGGTGCGCGGGCGGCCAACAAGCTGGCCGGCACCGGTCCCGAGACCCCGCTGGTGTTCTGGGGTTACTCCCAGGGCGGCGGGGCCGTCGCGGCGGCAGCGGAGATGCAGCCCGACTACGCACCCGAATTGAATCTGAAGGGCACCTGGGCGGGTGGTCCGGTAGCGGATCTGGCCGCGATCCTCGAGCGGATCGACGGGGCGCTCATCGGCGGGGCGATCGGTTTCGCCATCAACGGGCTGCTGGCACGCTATCCCGACCTGGAAAAGGCGGTGGACCGGGTGACCAGCCAGTACGGCCGCGACACCCTGGCAGCGCTGAGTGATGCCTGTATCGGCGACATCATCACCCGCTACCCGTTCCTGAAGACCAGTTCGCTGACCCACGACGGGCAACCGCTCGGCGCGCACCTGCAGGCGATGCCGGAAGCCGCCCCGGCCCTGGCCGACCTCCGGGTGGGTACCCTGACGCCGGCCACACCGGTACTGATCACCAGCGGCCGCAACGACGACACCGTCCCCTACAACCAGGCCCGGCAGCTGGCCGACGACTGGTGCGCCAAGGGCGCGACGGTCGAATTCCGTACGAACGAACTGCCGCCGCTGCTGCCCGGAACCACCATCCCCAATCACTTCGGCCCGGAGATGATCGACGGGTTCGGGCCCGACAACGCGATCACCTATCTGCTGGATCGCCTGGCCGGTAAACCGGCTCAGGGCTGCACCATCGACTGACGTCCACTTCCGGAATATTTTGCGCCCGCACGAAAGTGCTGTGCGGGTTGCGGCCCGCGCGGCGTAGGGCTCGCTGGTATCGCGCGCACCACCGTCCGGTGGCGCGTGGTACAGCCGTGCGCTGTGCCGGCCGCTCGAGGGGACTTCGTCTCCGCTGACACGATGACGACCGAAGGATCGAGTGATGAAGGCAATCTCGCGCCGTTCACTGTTGACCGGCGCCGCCGCCACGGGTGCCACGCTCCTGGGTGCCCATGTGGCCGGGACATTCGCCCCGGCCACCGCCCAGCCCAAGAATGTGGCGCTGACCCATGAAGAACATCGGGTGGTCGTGATCGGCTCCGGATTCGGGGGCGGTGTCAGTGCCCTGCGGCTGGCTCGAGCGGGAGTTCCCGTGACCGTGCTGGAACGAGGTTTGCGCTGGCCCACCGGCCCCGACTCCGAGACCTTTCCCCGGGCCACCGCACCGGACAAGCGGCTGCTGTGGTGCCGGTCCAGCCCGAACCTGTTCGGCCGGCCGCTGGCGTTCGAGCCCTATACCGGCCTGGTGGAAGCGATCCCGGGCGAGAACATGACCGCCCTGTGCGCGGCCGGGGTGGGCGGCGGGTCGCTGGTCTATCAGGGGATGTCGCTGCAACCGTCGGAAGAGGTGTTCAACACCCATTTCCCGGAGGAACTGGACTGGCAGACCATGCACCGGGTGCACTACCCGCGGGTGGCGCAGATGCTGCGGCTGGCCGAGGCGCCCGACGATCTGGTTGCTTCCGAGAACTACCGCGCGGCAAGGGTTTTCGCCGACCGCGTGCGGCGGGCGGGGATGCCGCTGTCGAAGATTCCGATGCCGATCGACTGGGATTTCGCGCTGGCCGAGTTGCGCGGTGAGATGAAACCCTCCTACACCAACGGTGACGGCGCGATGGGTGTCAACAACGGCGGCAAGCATTCCGTCGATGTCACCTACCTCGCCGCCGCCGAAGCGACCGGTCTGGTGCGGGTGGAGACCTTGCACGAGGTGACCGATATCGAACGGGCGCCCGACGGGCGCTGGGTCGTACGGGTGCAGCGTCTCGACACCACCGGCGCGGTGGTGGAACACAAGGTGCTCACCGCCGGCGCTCTGATCATGGCGGCGGGCAGTCTCAACACCACCCGGTTGCTCGTGCGGGCGGGCGCCAAAGGGCTGATCCCGGATCTACCGGACGGTCTCGGCGCGGGCTGGGGCACCAACGCCGACCGTATCTACATCTGGGCCGACCCGTCCGCGGAATTCGGTGCACCGCAGGGCGGCCCGGTCGTCTACGGCAGCCTGAACTGGGACGACCCGCACACCGCCCACACCGTCATCCAGGCCTCCATCCCACCCCTGGCGCTGGATCCGCGCAGCACGATGATGGTCGGATACGGAGTCAGCGAAGGCCGCGGCGAGTTCCGCTACGACGCCGCCCGCGACGACGCGGTCCTGCACTGGCCGCGGGAGGGGGACAGCGCCATCCAGAACGGGCACATCGGACCGGCCGTCCACCGAATTGCCGGACCGGACGGCGCGCTGGTGGACACGAACGCACTGTTCCCCTCCACCTGGCATCCGTTGGGCGGTGCGAGTATGGGGACGGTATGCGATCTGGACGGCCGCGTACACGGTCAGCGCGGCCTGTATGTTCTCGACGGTGCGTTGATGCCGGGTAATACCGCCGCCTGCAACCCATCGATGACCATCGCCGCGGTCGCCGAACGAGCGCTGGACAACCTGGTCGCCCAGGATGTAGGAAGGCTGATCTGAACCGGCTGCCCGGGGCAGGCACCGGACCGATTGCGGCGCCGAGCCGGGTGTGGAAGGGCGGCGAGCTCGTCCGCGGCGGCGAGCACGGTAGGGCAGGCAGTGGGCGCGGACGGATCGGTCAGCGGATCACCATGCCGCCGTCGACGGCGAGGATCTGTCCGGTGACATAGCTGGTGTCGTCGGACAGCAGGACGGCGATGGTGGCGCCGACTTCGTCGGCCTGCCCGATCCGCCGCAGCGGCAGGTCCGCCGAGGTCTGCGCCGCGGTCTGTTCGTCGTCGAACACCGAGCCGAGTCCCTCGCCGGCGGTGGCGCCGGGGCACACACAGTTGACGCGAATACCTTTGGGACCGTAGCGGAGTGCGGTGCGCCGGGTGAGCGCGACGACGCCGCCTTTGCTGGCGGTGTAGGCCATCCCGTAGCCGTGGCCGCGCAACCCGGCGGTCGAGGCGACGGTCACGATCGACCCGCCCGCTCCGAGCAGCGGCAGCGCCGCCCGTAACACCAGCACGGTGCCACGCAGGTTGACATCGAGAACACGGTCGAAAACCGCCATATCGAGGTCTTCGAGGTCGAGCAGGTCGGGTGCTTCGAAAACGCCCGCACTGGTGCAGACCCCGGCGACCGACGGCAACCGCGCGGCCGATTCCGCCACGGCCGCGGTCACCGAATCCTCGTCGGCGACGTCGCAGCCGATGGCGAAGGCTGTGCCGCGGGAGGCGAGATCGGCTGCCTCGGTGGTCAGTTTCCCGAGATCGCGATCCAGCATGGCCACTGCCGCGCCGGCCGAGACCAGCTTCCGGCATGTTCCCAGGCCGATGCCGCTTGCTGCGCCGGTGACGATGTACCCCCGGCCTCCGAGGTCCTGCATATCGATACTCTCCGTCGATCGTTCCGGACGACCGTGGCGTCCGCTGGCTGTGCCGGTAAGGGTCAGGGCAGGACGGCGGGCATGGTGTCCCATCCGCGGACCGTCGAGGTCGTCGACATTCTGGCGGCCGTGAGGTCGACATCCCATTCCGGGAAGCGCCGCAGCACCTCTTCGAGGGCGATACGGCCTTCGAGCCGGGCCAGGGCGGCACCGAGGCAGAAATGTGCTCCGATCCCGAACCCGAGATGGGGCTGTGGCGGGCGATGGATATCGAAAAGGTCGGCGTCGGGCGGGAATCGCCGGTGGTCGTGGTTGGCTGCCCCGATGAGGAGCATCATGACGCTGCCCGCGGGCACTTCGTGGCCGTGGTGTGCGACGTCGCGGGTGACATAGCGTGCCGCATGCGGGGCCGGTGGTTCGAGACGGAGCAGCTCCTCGATTGCCCGGGGGATCAGTTCGTGGTCTGCGGCGAGTTCACGGCGTTGATCGGGGTGTTCGGCGAGGACCTTGCCGGCCCAGCCGATCAGCCGCGTCGTGGTCTCGTTGCCGGCGCCGGCCACCACGTTCACATACATCAGCAGTTCGTCGCGGGTGAGCCGCCGTGAGGTACCCGTTTCGTCCTCGAATTCGACATTGAGCAATTCGGTCACGATGTCGTCGGAGGGATGCTTTTCGCGCCAGTCGATGTACTCGGCGAAGATCCGGCCGTCGTCCAACCCGTCCGAAGCCGCTGTCATCGGGCGGCCGTCTTCGGTGGACACCTGCGCATTGGAGTGGTCCCGGACCGCCTCCTGGATTTCTTCGGGAATGCCCAGGAGCATGCAGATCACCCGCATCGGCATGGGGGCACCCAGGTCGGCGATGAAGTCGAAACCGGCGCTGCCGACCAGCGGGTCGAGGCTGCGGGCGCAGAATTCGCGCACCATCGGTTCCAACTGGGCGATCTTGCGGGGTGTGAACATCCGTGCCACGAGCCGGCGATGGATGTCGTGGCGGGGCGGGTCCTCCATCACCAGCAGGCCCGGTGGGATCTCGATACCGGCCTTGATCAGTTCCAGCACATTTCCGCGGCCGGAGCTGTAGGTGGCGGTATCGGCGAGGCAGCTGTTGACATCGGAGTACCGGCTCAGTGCGTAGAAATCGTGCTGCTCGTTGTAGTACAGCGGTTTCTCTTCGCGGAGCCGGGCGAACATCGGGTACGGGTCGGCGATGAGACCCGTGTCGTAGGGATCGAAGAAGACTTCGCTGGTAGCGGAGACGGTCATGGCCGTCACTCCTCTCCGGGAGATTCACCCCCAAGAGCATTGATTCACGCCAGGGCGGCCTGGTGGCACCTACGGCGACGCGGCCGGTCGGCCGCCGTAGGTGCCGGTCCGCATATCAGATACGGACACGTTGTTAACATACGCGTTCGTATGTGAGATTGTCAGCCGTATGCGACATTCGCTTTGACAGGATGGTGCGATGGTGGAGCGCTGGACCCGGGAACGACGTACCGAGCACACCCGTACCCTGCTGGTCGACGCGGCGCAGGATGTCTTCGCCGCCAAGGGCTTCGGTGCGGCAAGTCTCGATGACATCGCGGCTGCCGCCGGATACACCCGGGGTGCGATCTATGTACATTTCAAGACGAAGGAAGAGCTGTTTCTGGCCGTCCATCAACGGTATTGGCGGCGGTTCTTCGACACCTTCACCGAGTTGCTGGCCGCGGTCACCGAGATCGGCGAGCGCGAACTCGCCGAGATCGCCGCGCGATGGCGCCGGCTCGCCGAAAGCGGCGGCACCCAGCAGGCCGCGCTGGGCTACGAGTTCACCCTGTATCTGCTGCGGAACCCCGAAGCCCGCGCGCGTGTGGTGCCGCAGCAGCAACTGGTCCACGACGAGCTCACGGCCTTCATCGTCGAGAGCCTCGGCAAACTGGGTGCCACCCTCGCTATGCCCGCCGCGACCTTCGCGCAGTTGCTGATCGCCACCAGTGACAGCATCATGCTGGCCGCCGAACTGAACGAGAACGACCTGTACCGGCCGATACTCGACATGTACACGGCAGTCATCACGGTGCCCTGACCGGCCACGGGACCGCCGGCCCCGGCGGTGGCCGGGCGCAGTCCGTCCGGGAACGATGCCACAGTATCCGGGTTACTGTACGGTCGGAATACTCCGGTCCGCAGTCGTGCGGAAGGTCTGTGCGAACACGGCGGCACGGTGCGTACCGGGGTGCCGTCACGTTCTACAGCGAATGAAGCAGGAGTCCGATGCGCGTGGTTCCCGGGGAGCTTTCCCACTGCGATCTGTGGTCGGTGATGCCGGCGCCACATGCCATCGCCCGCGCACAGGAGCATGTGCTGAAGTACCGCCTCGTGGTCGTATCCCGGACCGTACGAGCCGCGGCAGGCCTCGCCGGTGGGTGGCTGTTCGACCGAGCCATGTCCGGCTGGGATGTCACCGTCCTCGCCGAGGACGTGGCCGACCCACTTCCCGCTCGCGTTCTGGGTGCGTTCGTCGTCCCATGGGACAGTGTGCCCGCGTCCGCCGACGGGCCGGATCCACAAGCGGTGGCGATTATCGGGAATCCCCAGGATTTCGACGAGCGGATGCGGCGCTGGGTGACGGACTATTCGCACCGGGGGCAGGAGACAACGCTATGGGGTGAGGATGCCCGGCTCGGACCGCATCTGCACACCGAACCCGCGAAGTTCCGCCCGAGTCGCACCGCGCTGCTGTTCAAATCCCATGCCCTCAACGAGACCGCCGGACCACCCGCCGCGTTACCCGCCGAGGAATACTTCCGCGCGGTCGGGCCGGTTGCGCAAGGCGTGACACATTTGCGGCCGCACCGGCAATCCGACGGTTCCCGATGGGCGGCCGATCCCGGCGCCTGAGAAGTGTCGATGTCGGGGGGGTGCCCTCGGGCCGAGATGTTGCCCGGTCCACCGGCCGCGACGCCCGTGTGGTCGGCAGAGTGCCGTACTACTGCGGGACGCCGCTCTCAGTGGCCGGTTTCTCCGTTACCGCGGGCAAGGGCCTGCGGGCCGTATCGGGCGGCGATCAAGGCCCAGGGATCGGCGTAAGGGCCGCGGTGTTCGATGCGTCGCTGCAGGGCCAGAGCTGTGCGAATCGCGGGCCGCAGGAGTGGGCCGGTGGTCCGGAGGACCGCACGGAGCAGACGCGGTTGGGATTCGGCGATCCACGCGACCGTCTCGCGCCAATCGTGCTGCTGGAAGTCCAGCAGGGCTTGCGATTCCGTGGTGTCGAACCAGCCGGTGAAGGCCCATCCCCGGTCGTCACCGGGATCGCCGGGCAAGCTCGCCGAAGGTCCGAGCCGGCCGATGCCCATGGCTTCGAACATGGAATCCTCGACATCGCGGTGGGTGTGGATGTAGCTGTCGTCACCGGCGATGAGCAGTACTTTGCCGTTGATGCTGTCGCGGCGGTCGGCGGCGTTGGCGAAGGCCAGCGCGACGTCACGGGCATCGACCCCGTGCAGCCGGTTGTCGCCCGGGGTTGCGCGGATGAGTACCAGATGATCGGCGTTGATACCGGCAGTGGCATCGGGGGACAGCACACCGCCCAGCCGCAGGAACGCATGGGGCAGACCGCTCCGGGCGATGACGCCTTCGGCCAAGACCTTGTCCTCGCCGTACTGGTCGACGGGAGCTACCGGTGTTTCCGCGGTGATACGTCCGGGATGGCGATGCGGATTGCGGGAGCCGTACACCGCGGCGCTGGAGGCGAACAGCAAGAACGGAGCTGTGGGCAGACTCTGTCCGGCGCGCACGAGGTTCTCGGTGCCGCCGACGTTGATCTGCCGGGCCAATCGCGGATTGCGGTAGGACTGCGGGGAGAACATGGCGGCCAGGTGGATGATCGTGCCGGGGCGGTATTCGCCGACGAGCGCCTCGACGGCGGCGCGGTCGAGCAGATCGGTGAAGGTGGTGCGCAAGGTGCCCGGCTGTGTGGCGCCGGCCAGTTCTTCCGCGGTGGCCAGGGTGGTGTCGGAGCGTAGATCTGTCGCCACCACTGAACGCCCCCTGGACAACAGGAGTTCGGTGACGCGTTTGCCGATCTGGCCGAATGCGCCGGTTACGAGGACGGGAGCGCTCATCGTGCCTTCTTTCACGCCGGCTCGCGGGAGATGCTTGCAACCATGGGGAATTCGCCGGCGGAATGCGAGCCGTCGACGCGGAGCCGTCAGGGGAGTTTGACGACGGACAGATACATTTCGAGGATCGGCCGGTAGAGGTCGATATCGTCGAGTTGGCTGCCGAGTATCACGGAGTCACTGGTGGCGATGAGTACATGGGCGAAGGCCAGGGGGCTGATCGTCAGGCTCCCGCCGACGCGTTGGAGATTCTCGGCGACGAATCCGGCGAGCTCCTCGGCCACTTCCAAGCGCTTGGCCGCTACGCGTGCCCGGGCCTCCGGATTACGCAGCAGATACAGACTGAACTCGTGTCCGAGCGCGGCATGTTCGGCTCCGCGGTCGCGCCCGAGCCGCCGCCACCGTTCGGCGACTCGGTCCAGTTCGTGCGGGCCCACCTCGGTGACGGTCGAGAGGACCTCGGAGAAGTTGTCGAAGTAGCGGCGCCAGTAGCGATCGCTCACCGCGAGGAACAGCTCCTCCTTCACCGAGAAATGTTTGTAGATGGCGCCCTTCGTATAGCCGGCCGCGTGGGCGATGTCGTCGAGGGTGGCCGCCGCGAAACCCTTTTCGGCGAACACTTCCTCGGCGGCATCCAGCAGCAGTGCCCGGGTGCGCTCCAACCGCCGCTCTTTCGTCCAACGCTCGACCACGCGTTCGATCCTAACATGGATCTCAGAAACCCATTGTGACTCTGGATACTCGTTGGTATCTTGGCGGAGGGCTGGACGCCGGAACGAGGTGAACTACGCCGCGGAAGACCGACTTCCGTTGGGCGCCGGTGGTATCGAGCGCATCGCCGAGTCGCCGCTGCCGGTGGGCCGGCCCGCGAGCGCTGCAGAACGCAATCCAGAAGGGGCAGTTGCATGAGCGAACTGTCGAACAAGAAGACTCCTAAGGTCACCGAAAGCATCGGCGACACAAAAACTCTCGGTACCCCGAATCGGCAGGTGAGCAAGGCTGTCTACATCTGGGCCACCATCGGCGGGCTGATCCTGGCGCTCCAGGTGTATGTGTGGATCAGATGGATCACCGGGCCGTACTTCGAGCGGGTACCCACCGGACCGAGTGATCCGCCGATGCTCATGAAGACGATCCTGAGTATCTGGACGGCCGGCGTCCTGATCGGATTCCCGTTCGCCATCTACTGGTGGATCATCCGGCCGTGGTGGCGTGAGCGCCGGATAACCCTGGACGGCATCCTGCTGGTGTCCATGGGCCTGATGTTCTTCCAGGACCCGTTCCTGAACTACCTGAACACGTGGTGCACCTACAACACCTGGATGTTCAACAGAGGTTCCTGGGCTCCCTACGTTCCGGGCTGGAACTCGCCGGAAGAACCGGGCGCCCAGGTCGCCGAACCACTACTGATGAACATCCCGGGCTATGCGTGGGGCGTACTGCTCATCACCATCGGCGTGTGCTGGTTCATGCGGAAAGTCAAAACGCGCTGGCCCGGGATCAGCAACCTCAGGCTGGTCGGCATCACCTTCGCGTTCACCTTCGTCCTCGACTTCGTCATGGAAGCCTGCATGCTTCTGCCGCTCGGGCTCTACACCTACCCCGGCGCGATCCAGTCGGTGTCGTTCAACGCCGGTCACTACTACCAGTGGCCGATCTACGAGGGCGTGATGTGGGGCGCGGTCCAGGCGGGCCTGGCCTGTCTGCGTTTCTTCACCGACGATCGCGGTCGCACGATCGTGGAGCGTGGACTCGATCAGGTACGCGGGGGCTTCGTCCGGCAGCAGCTCACCCGTTCGCTGGCGATCTTCGCCGCGGTGAGCGCGATCTTCTTCGTTTTCTACAACGTTCCCGCGCAATGGTTCGGCCAGCACGCTGACCCCTGGCCCGCCGATATCCAGAAGCGTTCGTACTTCATGGGGGGTGTCTGTGGTGAGGGGACGGACAAACCCTGCCCCGATCCTGCCCTGCCGATACCGCGTGACGGGTCCGGGTACATCAACAAAGACGGTGAGCTCGTCCTTCCGGACGGAGTCGAGGTTCCGAAGATCGTGCCGTTCGAGCGGGGGAACTGATATGCCGACCACAGCCACCGCCCCGGCCGTGCGCCGCCCGGGCGTGGAGCCCCCGTTCTACCGGGCGGTCGGAGACGAGGCGGAAGTATTCCGTGCGGCTGCCTGTGGGGGACTGCCGGTCCTGTTGAAGGGCCCCACCGGCTGCGGGAAAACCCGCTTCGTGGAGGCCATGGCGCACGAACTCGGCCGCCCGTTGATCACCGTCGCGGGCCACGAGGACATGACCTCCGCGGATCTGGTCGGCCGGTTCCTGCTCAAAGGCGGTGAAACGGTATGGGTCGACGGACCTTTGACGCGGGCGGTGCGTGAAGGCGGGATCTGCTATCTGGACGAGATAGTGGAGGCGCGTCAGGACACCACGGTGGTCATCCACCCACTCGCCGACCATCGCCGCGAGCTTCCTGTCGACCGGCTCGGCACCACCGTACCGGCGGCGCCGGGCTTCCAGCTGGTGATCTCCTACAACCCCGGATATCAGAGTGTCCTGAAGAACATCAAAGAGTCCACCCGGCAGCGATTCGTCGCGATCGAACTCGGCTTTCCGCCACCGGAAATCGAGCGGGAGGTGGTGGCACAGGAGGCAGGGGTCGCGCCCGAGATCGCGAATTCCCTGGTGACACTGGGTAATGCCATCCGGAACCTGGAGGGATCGCCGCTGCGCGAAGCATCCTCGACCAGGATGCTGATTCTGGCCGGGTCGCTGGTGGCGGGCGGGTTGAACCTGCGCGCCGCCGTCCGTTCCGCGGTCGTCCAGGCGCTGTCCGACGATCCGGATATCGTCCGGGCCCTCGGTGAACTCGCGGACGCGGTCCTGCCGTCGTCATGACCGCAACCGAAACGGCGGGCCCGGAACGGTTCGGGCTCCTCGCGACCTTCCTCGCCGGCCGGTCCGTCGCAGTGGCGGGGGGGGGGGCGCGGCGGCCCCCCCCCCCACAACCGCCCCCCCCCCCCGAGCACGCAGGGCCGCGCCCCCCGCCCCCCCCCCCCCCCGGCCACTGCGACGGACCGGCCGGCGAGGAAGGTCGCGAGGAGCCCGAACCGTTCCGGGCCCGCCGTTTCGGTTGCGG
>NZ_JARWOV010000177.1 GCF_029868855.1 Nocardia carnea
CCGCCGCCCCGCCCGCCGCCCCCCCGCCCGCCCCCCCCCCGGGGGCGGGGCCCCCCCCCACCCCCCCCCCCGCGCCCCCACACCATTTCCAAAACCCCCCCCCCCCCCCCCCCCCCCCCCGCGGGCCCCAACCCAAATATCCCCCACCCGGCCGCCCACGGCGCGGCCGGTGTCGTTCAGCGGCTGGCGTAAACGACGAGCAGATCGCGCATGGCGCGGATTTCCCGATTCGCTTCGTTCAGTGCCGTCCGCAATCGGAGATTTTCATCGAGGAGATCGTCGAGATCGCCTGTGGTCTCCGCGGTCTTTTCGGCGGTGCGGACGTGCACGAGTTCGGCGACGGACGCCGCCGCGGATTCGGCAAACGGCAACTCCTGCGCACCGGCTTCGCCGGTGGCCTCGGCCGCTGGGATCGCGGCGCTCTCGGTAACCGGGATCTCGGGCTGTTCGGCGGGGATTTCCGTCTCCGTATTCTGTTCGGGTTCCGGAGTGTTCTGCTCGGGTTCCGGCACCGAGGTCACGGCGGCGGGGGCCGGTTTCCGGGTGGCGGTCCGGCTGCGGCGCTTCTTCGGTGCGGCCGGTGCGGCTTCCTCCTGGGTGGGCTCGGCCTCGGGCAACCCCGCCGCCTTCACCCAATTCGCGAGGGTGTTGGCCGCGGGCTGGCCACCTTCGCGTTCGGAAACCGAAGTGCACGCGGCGTTGACCGTTTTGCCTTGGGCGATAAGTTTTTTCACCCGGTTGACGAGTTTGGTCTGATCCCTTTTCGAGTAGCGCACTGCCATCCTCTACCTCCTGCACTCCGAGCGCTTGCTGCGAGAATTGAACCATTGTGCAGTAGTTCTCGTTCGGCCGGGGCAACGGATTTCCGCAGAAGGGTGTCCGGCCATTCGGCCGGAGCCCGCCGAGGACCCTTTTCCGGGAATGATTTACGAAGGCGATCTGCCCACGGCCGACGCATCGGCGGATCGACTGGAGACGATGAATGCACATCGGGGTTCGCGATTGAAATTCCGCACCCGAAGTAGCGCGGGACGTACCACGCCCGGTGTTGTGCTCGTCCGGTGTGAGCGGCGAGTACGGACCGCTCCGGAGTCCTCTGGGGCGGTAGGCGCCCCTCCGCCCGCGGGGCCGAGCGGCCGGGATACAGAGGATCCGGTGCCACCCGCTCATCCGGCTGCCTTCCCGATCCCGGCTGCGATCGATACCCCCGTCTCGTCTTGGCAACAGCCGGGCACCCCGTCCGGCCCCGGCTGTTAGTTTGGGGCTGCTTTCCGTCAGTTGCCGCCACCACGAGCGTGCAGAGGAGGCAGGTGGATGCACAGCTCGGCCACCGTGAGGACAGGCGGCCCGCTGGAAGAGTATTCCGCGGGTTCGCGAGGCCCCGGTGATATCGGCCGGGGTGGATGAGGCCGGTGGATGCTGCGGGGGCTTCGCCGCGTTCTTCGCTGCCGTGTGTCGTCGTCATGGGCGTATCGGGCAGCGGTAAGAGTTCGACGGCCCGGATGCTCGCCCGGCGCCTCGGTGTGCCGTTCGCCGACGCCGACGAGATGCATCCGCGCGCCAATATCGCCAAGATGCGGGCGGGCGTCGCGCTCGACGACACCGACCGGGAACCGTGGCTGGCGAAGGTCGGGCACTGGTTACGCGATCGTGCGGCCGACGGAACCGGGGGTGTGGTCGCCTGTTCGGCGCTGAAGCGGCGCTACCGCGACAGCCTGCGAGCCGCCGCGCCGGGGATATTCTTCCTGCTCCTGACCGCGGACCGCGACGAACTATTGGAGCGGATGGCACAGCGAGGCGAGCATTTCATGCCCGCCTCGCTGCTCGATTCCCAGCTCGCCGCCTTGGAACCGCTCGAATCCGGGGAACCCGGCACGGTCCTGCACGGCACCCGCAGCCCCGGCCAGGCCGTGGATATGGCGATCGCACGTCTCGACGAGGTGATCGAGCGTGATCAGGGCTGACCGGAACCGGGGGACGCGCGTCAGCAGCCCATAGGGACATCCTCGCCGCGGAACCGTGCCTCCACGAAGCTCCAGGCATCGGCGAATCCCGCTACCGCGGCAGTCATATGCTCGGCGATATCGTAGGTGGTCAGTTTCACCGGAGCACCGGCACGGCAGGCGCGGTCGGCGTATTCGGCCACCCCGTCGTACGGGGTCAGGGTGTCGAAGCGGCCGTGCCACAGGTAGGTGGGCATCGCCGGTACACCGTCGAAATAGCGCAGGCTGTTCTCGTGCAGTACCTCCCGCGCCTCGGGACTGTCCATCAGGCTCTTGGACGCCGCCATCTGCTCCGCACTCCGGAACGCGCCGTGGAACAGCAGGAACCGGCGGCAGGCGTCATGCGTGAACTCGCGGAACCACAGGCCGTTCTCGTTGAGCTGATCCGAGATCGGCAGCCGGTGCGGGTACTCGCGTTCCAGCCCCATGGCCGCGGCGAAGGCCAGCCCGAAACCGGGATGCGGGGCGAAACCGAGCCCCAGCGCCATCTGTTCCAGATCGGCCGGGATACCGCCGGCCACGGCCGCGTCGATCTTCAGCTCCGGGGCGTAGGACGGTTGCAGTGCCGCGGCCCAGCCGGTGGCGAGTCCGCCGCCGGAGTAGCCCGCGATCGCGACCGGGGCGTCCGCCAGGTCGAGTTCGGCGACCTGCTGGACGGCGCGGATGCTGTCCAGGGTGATCATGCCGCTGAGCCGGCCCGCGGCGTAGGCGACGGTCGGTCCCAGATAGTCGGGTACCGAGATGGCCCAGCCGCGGCCGATCGGGAGCATCGCCCCGACCGCATCCTGCAGTTCGCCGTTGAACAGCGACCGCGACGGGTTGCAGCGGGTGCCGAGCGAATTGATCAGGGCCTGGTAGGAGACCAGCGGCGGGTTGTCGACGCCGACCGGCATGAGCACGGTGGTGACACCCAGGATGGGCTCGTCCCGGGAATTGGTGGATCGGAAGGCGATTTGATGACCTTTGGTACCCAGGTAGGGACCGGTATCGATGGTTCGGGTCCGGACCACGTCACCGGGCTGGAGATCGCCCAGGTTCTCGGGTGCGGTGTAGAAGGGGTCCGGATCGGGCTGGGGATACAGCGGTTCGGCTTTCGCCTCGACGCCGAACAGCCCCACCGAGACGAGGGTCAGCAGCAGGATCAGGATTCGGGTGGAAACTCTGAACACGATCTTCTTTCGGACAGCAGGAAACGACCCGGCGACGGACCGCGCACTCGTGGTGCCGTTCGGCCCGTCGCCGAGGGGTTGGGCGAGGTATGCGGGCAACTGCCGTCGCCGCGACACGGCCGCCGCGGCGGCCCGGAGGCAGCGAGCGCGGTGATCGCTCGAACGAACTGTCTCCGTTGGCTTGTGGCCGTGGCCCCAGTTCCGCGCGTGGCGGCTTACTTTACGACGCGCACCGATCGTAGCGGTCGGCTCCGCCCGCGTATACGCCCGATTCTGCGTGAGATCACAAGGAACCGCCGGGGCTCTTGTCCTCCGCTCCCAAGATCGGTGAGCGCTGGTACCCCGCTATGCGATGAAGCGCCGGTCCGTCGGCGTGCCACCGGTGGCTTCCGGATAGAACAGCCGGTGTGGTTCGGAAGCCCTCAGCTACGCGGGACGGCACGACCCGCGCGCGGAGGCGCCGATCGGCGGGCGGGTCAGGCGGTGGCACCGTAGGCGTAGTCGTCCAGGGGGAATCGCACCGCCTCCCGGTGGGCGTTGACGGTACTGGTGGGGCGCAGCAGTGCCGCTTCGCCGTGCTGATTGAAGTAATAGCTGCGGGCGGTGGCGCAGTCACCGCCGTAGAACACCGAGGAATCGAGTTTTCCGGTCACTCGTTCCAGGAATTCGGCGTTCGCGCGTTCGGTGACCTCGAAGGTCGTTTCGCCGCGGCGTCGCAACTCGCCGAAGAGCCGGCCCATATGCTTCATCTGCGCTTCGATGGTCGTGAAATACGACAGGCCGCTGTAGGAATACGGGCTGTTCAGGCTCAGGAAGTTCGGGAATTTCGGCACCGTGATGCCCTCGTAGGCCTGGAAGCGGTTCTCCCGCCAGAACTTCCCGAGGTCCACCCCGTCGCGGCCGATGATCTCGAAGGCCGGGAAGTTGACGTCCCACAGATTGAACCCGGTGGCCAGGATCAGCGTGTCGATGGTGGTCCGGGCGCCGCCGGCGGTGACGATGCCGTCCGCTTCCAGATGTTCGATCGGGTTCGTCTCCAACCGGACGTGGGGTTTGTTGAACGTGGCGAAATAGTGGTTGGAGAAGGTCGGGCGCTTACATCCGAAATCGTAGTGCGGGGTCAGTTGCTCGCGGAGCCGTTCGTCGCGGACCTGGGCGCGCAGATGCGCCTTGGCCAGCAGCGCCGCGGCCTTGTTCAGCGGCCGGGCCTGCTTGTAGTGCAGAACGCCGACCACCATCAAAGCCTCCAGCATGGTCGTATTGACCAACCGGGCCGCCTTCTGCGTCGCGGGCATCCGCGCGAACAGCCGTTGTACCGCGGCCGGGATCGCGGTATCGATCTTGGGCACCACCCAGATGGGGGTTCGCTGGAAAACGGTGAGCTCGCGGGCCCGGGCGGCGACCTCGGGTACCAGCTGGACGCTCGTGGCGCCGGTGCCGATGATCGCGACCCGCCGATCGGTGAGATCGTAGGAATCGTCCCAGGCGGTGGTGTGGATGATCTTGCCGGCGAAGGTGTCGATACCCGGGAAGGGTGGGGTATGAGGCTGGGAGAGGAATCCGGTCGCGGTGAGCAGATAGCGCGCGGTGAGCGTCTCCCCACCGGCCACGGTGACCACCCAGTACTGCTCCGCGGCGTCCCAGCGGGCGCTCTCGACCGTGGTATCGAAGCGCATCCGGTTGCGGAGCCGGTACTTGTCCGCCACGTGGTCGGCGTATTTCTTCAGTTCGGCACCGGGTGCGAACAGCCGGGACCAGAACGGGTTGGGTTCGAACGAGTACGAGTAGGTCACCGAGGCGATATCGACCGCGAGACCGGGGTAGTGGTTGACGAACCAGGTGCCACCCAGATCGGACTCGCGTTCCAGTATCACGAAATTGCCGAGGCCGAGACGGTCGAGTTGGATACCCGCCCCCATACCACCGAATCCCGCACCGATCACGACGGCGTCGTACCGAGGTGCCACGTCGAACCTCCCAGCGAACTGAACCATACGTCACGGAATGACACATCATTCCGTTTGTGATGACCGTATCATCAGGGGCGTGACGAAGCCACAGACGCGGGCCGAACGCCGCAAGGCCGAACTACGGCGCGACATCATCGATACCGCCTTCGTCTGCTTCGCGGAGAAGGGATACCACGCCACCGGGATCGCGGATATCGCCGCCGAACTCGGTATCGGGCACGGCACCTTCTACCGGTACTTCAGCAACAAGCGCGACATCATCGACCATGTGATCGACGATCTGGCCGCCCGTATCGTCGAAGCGCTGGGTACCGACAACGCCCCGGACGCGGCGAGCACGCTGGACGAGTACCGGCAGCAGATCGAACGGATCGGGGATGCGCTCACCCGTATCCTGCTGGCCGATCGCCGGGTGGCGCAGTTGCTGTTGTTCCACGCGCCCGGGATCGACGACGAGCTGACCCGGCGCCTGTACGGCCTGCTCGACACCGCCGACGCGCTCACGGCCGGGTATCTGGACCACGGGGTGGAACTGGGCTATCTGCGGGCGGACCTGGATACCCGCAATACCGCCCGCGCGGTCACCGGCATGCTGCTCGCGGGGGTCGTTCACGGGCTTCGCGACCCGGATGAACAGGCCATCGCGGAGTTGAACGAGGCCATCCGCCGGCTGCTGATCGACGGGGTCGCCAAGGGGTGAGCGGCGCCGGGCGCCCGGCCGGCACCCCGGTGAACGCATACAGTGGAGTCCATGTCGCCGATGGACGAATGGCATCCGTCCACCGTCGCTGACTGGAGCGATGAACGCCGCCGGGCCCGGTTGCGCGAAACGCGCCCGGGGTACCGGTGGAAGGCATTGTCGCGCACCAGACTGGCGTTGCTGCGGGTTGCCGTACTACTGATGATCGCCCTGCTCGCCTTCGCGCAGTACTGGGAACACGATGTGGCCCCGGAACGGCAGCGGCTGGCCCGCACCGAACCCGCGTTGCTCCCGGTCGCCGGACCGGCGATCCCCGGACTGCGCGATACCGCGGTCGTAGATTTCGTCGGGCTCGGCGGGCTGAACGCCAGCGATACCGCCGCCGCATTGCCCGCGCTGCGCGAGATGGGGTCGGTATGGGCGATCCGCTACGACAATCGCGGTATCGATACCGAAGTGATCGCCGAACTGGTCATTCGCGCCGCCGTCATGTCGGGGGTGCGCAATATCGTGCTGGCGGGCCACAGTATGGGTGGAGTGATCGCGCTGGAGGTCGCGCGGCATATCCATACCGGCAGCGACCGGCGGCTACTGGCGGTGCTGCTGGATTGCACACCCCTGGACCTCGATGCCGTACGGCCCGAAAGCCGAGGTCTCGGTGAGGATATGGTGCGCTGGATGGGCTGGCTGCCCGGCGCCCGGGAGAGTCGCGGCCTGCGGATCGCGGTGGAGACCTATGCCCGGCGCGAACGGTTCCTGGACTACACCGGGGTCCCGGGTATCCGGTTGAACCAGCTGGGCGCCGCGGTGGAACAGGTGTTGCGGGACAAGATCTTCAACGCCGACGCCGCCAGCAACGGGCTCATCGAATCCCAGTTCCTGGCCATCGTCGCCGGCGGCGCCACCGACGACCTGCGGCAACTGGCCCGTGCGGCGCGTGGTAAACCCCGTCCGGCCGTCGTCTTCGTCCGGCCGTACGACGCGACCCGGGATCGGGTGGTCGATGTCGCGTACACCCATCAGGTGTTGATCGACAAGGTCGGCGGTGTGGACGGGAATCTGCTGGTGGTGAAGCCACGCGGAACCGGGCACGCCGATCCGCGTCAGCATCCGGCCGAATACAACAAGGTGATCGACCAGCAGGTACTGCCCTTCGTGGAGCGGTACCGGGCGCAGATCACCGCCGCGAGTTCGGCGGCGGGAGTGTGGCCGCGGTAGTTTCCGCGTCCGCGGTACCGGTGAGATAGCGCTGCACCGTCGGGCCCAGCCAGGCGATCACCTCGTCCCGGGTCATGGTCACCAGCGGCGGAAAGGACAGAACGAACCGGCACAGCGCCATGCCCAGGATCTGCGTGGCCGCCAGGCCGGCGCGGACGGGTGCCTCGTGGGGATCGTTGTCCGCCGCCGCGATCACGGGGCCGAGCTGGCCGGCGAAGATCGCGCGCATCCGTTCGGCGACGGCGTCGTTGGTGACGCCGGCGCGCAGCAGGATGAGCAGGGCCTCGTCGCGTTCCCAGCGCTCCAGGAAATGCGCGACCAGCGTGGCACCCATGTGCTCGCGGGGGACTGCCGACAGATCCGGTAGCTCCAGATCGAATTCGACGGCCGCGGCGAAGAGTCGCTCCTTGTTGCCGAAGTACCGCATGACCATGGCCGGATCGATCGAGGCGTCCGCGGCGATCGCGCGAATGGTCGCGCGCTCGTACCCGTCGGCGGCGAACCGTTCGCGCGCCGCCGCGAGGATCGTCGCTTTCGTCTCCGCTGCCGATCTCTTCATGTCAACAATTGTAGGCCAACAGCCGTTGACTTTGATGTGCGGCCCGCCTTATCGTTGATGCCAACAGTTGTTGACTTCGGGAAAGGGCAGGTGGGAACCATGTCCACAACAGATATCGACGTCACCGTCGTGGGCGCCGGACCGGTAGGCCTCACCGCCGCGATCGTGCTCACCCACCTAGGGCACCGGGTCCGGATCGTCGACGCTCGAATCGCCGGGGCGAACACCTCCCGCGCGGCGGTCGTCCACTCGCGCACCCTCGAACTCCTCGAGCCCTACGGAGTCGTCCCGGCGCTGGTCGATCGCGGACTGCATATCCCGCGCTTCACCATTCGCGACCGGGACCGGGCACTCGTATCGGTGCCGTTCGGCGCGCTGCCCACCGCCTACCCCTACACGCTGATGATCTCCCAGGCCGATACGGAGAAATTCCTGCTGGAGCGGGCGACCGAACTGGGAATCGTCGTGGACCGCCCGGCTACGGTGGCGTCGGTCGTCCAGGACCACGACTCGGTCACCGTCACATTGTCCGGTGGCGAGCGGATCTCCGCCCGCTATCTGATCGGCGCGGATGGGATGCACAGCACAGTGCGCGAGCAGGCGGGGATCGGATTCGCCGGTGGTAGTTACGCGGAATCGTTCAGCCTGGCCGATATCCGGATGACGGGCGGTATTCCGCACGATGAGGTGATCCTCTACTTCTCGCCGGCCGGTCTGGTGGTGGTGGCCCCGCTACCCGACGGGATGTACCGGGTCGTCGCGGCGGTCGACCAGGCGCCGCACGATCCGGATATTTCGTTCGTGCAGCGGTTGCTGGACGAACGTGGACCGCGCGCTGTTCCGGTGGCGGTCGACGAGGTGGTGTGGGGTTCCCGCTTCCGGGTACATCATCGTCTCGCCGACAGCTTTCGACAGGGCAGGATTGTGCTGGCCGGTGATGCCGCACATGTCCATTCGCCCGCCGGTGGCCAGGGGATGAACCTCGGGATCGAGGATGCCGTGACCACGGGCCGGACGCTGTCCCGGGTGCTACGCGGGGAGGCCGCGAGCCTGCTCGACGGGCATGCGGCGGCGCGCCGATCCACTGCCCGTTCGGTGATGTCGACGGCCGGTCGGCTCACCGATGCCGGGACGGTGCCGGCCGCCGCACGGCCGCTCCGCAATATCGGCTTGCGAATCGCCGGACGGTCGCCGCTCGTCCGGCGCCGGCTCGCCTTCCGGTTGTCCGGACTCGACCGCCGCTGAATCGGAAAAGTCACTTCCACCGAGGAATCCGCCATGCAGATTGTCAACGAACATCAGGCGAACAAGGTCCGCCTCGCCGCGGCGACCGGCAACGGCTTCCTGCTGCTCGCCGCCGAGATCGGCGGCTGGGCAGGGCCACTACCACGACCTTCGGCCCAGCGCCGCCGAGTGCTCGCACGGATCGGGCGACTGAACGATCGGCTGGCCGCACGGCACGATGTGGTCGAGGCGACCGCCTTCCGTGCCGCGTTGCGCCCGCCGGGTGAGGGCTCGCGACTCCTGCGCGAGGCGGGCATACGTCCCGGACGTTTCGACGTTGTTGTCCTCATCAGAACGGAATCGGTGGACGATCTCGACGCGGTCCGCACCGATCCGTGCTGGCTCGAGCTGGTCTGCCTATTGGATGATGCCGCCCGTCGCACCCATCTCGTCGCAGCGAGCAGCCCAGCCCGGATCGCCGAGGTCGACCACGGCCCCGACCATTGGTTCCTGTTCAATTACTTCCACGGCGACGACCCCCGGACCGTGCACGATGTCTGGGAATACACCGCAGGCTGGTTTCAGCACAAGACAGCGCTTCCGAACTCGGTGCCCATGCGCCCGCTGCCCGGCGAGCCCGCCGACTACATGCTGATCAATCACGCCTCCTGGCCGGCGCTGCGCACCTTTCTGCCCGGCCTGCTGTTCCGGCCGACATTCCGCTCGTTCGTCCTCGCCAATTTCGCCGCGAACGGTATCGCGGCTCAACCGATCATCTACCGGCGATTGTGTTGAGTGAACCTGGCGGGCCCGCGGAGACTGATGACGGTGCGCCGAACTATGTGGGCTCGGCCTCCGGGCGGGTGAGCGGCAGCCAAACGGTGAACGTGGTGGTGCCGGGCCGTGATTCGACCCGGATATCCCCGCCGTGCTTGTTGACCACGATCCGGAAGGAAATGTCCAAACCCAGGCCGGTGCCTTCGCCGACAGGTTTGGTGGTGAAGAACGGTTCGAAGATGCGGTCCCGGACCTCGGCGGGGATACCGGGCCCGCTGTCGGCGATCTCCACGACGGCGCAATCGTCGACGTGCCGGGTTCGCAGGGTCAGGGTGCCGCTGCCCTGCATCGCGTAGACCGCGTTGTCGATGAGGTTGGTCCAGACCTGATTGAGTTCGGCGGCGTAGCACGGCACCTGGGGGAGTGCGTGGTCGTACTCCTTGACCACCGCGATCGAATCGCCGATCTTACGGCTGAGCATCACCAGGGTGCTGTCCAACAGTTCGTGCAGATCGACGACCTGGAACGGGGCGCGATCCATTTGCGAATACTGTTTCGCCGCATCCACCAGGGTCGATATCCGGCCGGTCGAATCCGCGATCTCGTTCATCAGCAGTTCGGTTTCGATGGTGTAGTTGAGCCAGCGGAAGGCGCCCTCCAGTACCTGCTGTGCGGAACCCGTCAACGTCGCCGAAACCCGTTCGAGCCAATCGGTGTCGAAACCGGCCTGGACGAAATTCGGAGCCAGTGCCCAGCCGTCCGCGATACCGTGTTCCTCGAGCCAGTCGCCGACCGCGTCCTCACGATCGGCGGCTTCCAGCGGCGACAGTTCCGGTGCCTTCGCCACCTGGGCCGCTGCCTCTTCCTGGAGCCGCACCAAGGTCTCCAGCACCGCGGTATCGAACTTGCCCTGCGCCATCATGGCCAGTTTGTGCCGCATACCGGCGATGCGGTCGCGCAGACCCGAGGTGGCGCGGACGGCCGCCGCGGCCGGGTTGTTCAGCTCATGGGTGAGTCCCGCCGACAACGATCCGAGCGCCAGCAGCCGTTCCCGCTGGGCGATGCGGGCATTGCTGTTGCGGTTACCGAAGAACGCGCCCTCGAGCAGGTGCACGGCCATGGGGAACCAGGCGTGCATCATCCGGGAGAACGTCTGTGCTTCGAGGACGAAGAACCGGGACGGCACGGTGACGTACAGCGAACCGGTGTACTGGGTTTCGGCATGTTCGCCGAGGTAGGCCGTCCACGCGCCCGCATAGGATCCGCGGTGCGCGGTCCGCACCATTTCGATCTCCCGGCCCGCCGACATTTTCGTGAGACGTACTTCGCCGTCCATCAACACGTAGAAGCACGTCGCCGGTTCGCCTTCGCGGTACACGGGCCCGGGTTCGAGGTGCTCGATCCGGCCGTCGGCGCACAACCACGCCAGCTGGTCGTCGTCGAGCTTCTCGAACAGGAACAGGGTCCGCAGTTCGGCGGGATCGCAGATACTCACCACGTGCCTCCTAGGCCAGATACCGGTGTACGAGCATGACCGCCATGGCGCCCTCGCCGACCGCCGAGGCCACCCGCTTGGCGGATTCGGCGTGCACATCGCCGGCGACGAACACGCCCGGCACGCTGGTTTCCAGGTGATGGGGTGGGCGCGGCAGTTCCCACCCGGGCGGCCGCGCGCCGTCCACCAGCAGATCGGGACCGGCCAGGACGTAACCGGCGGAATCGCGGTGGACCACGCCGTCGAGCCATTCGGTCTGTGGCGCCGCCCCGATGAACAGGAACAGCCGTTCGGCGGGGGCCTTCTCCTCGGTGCCGGTCCGGTTGTCGCGCAGCACCACGGTGTGCAGATGGTCGGCGCCGTCCACCGCGACGATCTCGGTCTCGGTGTGCACCTCGATGGTGGGTACCTGGGCGATCTGCTGGATCAGGTAGTGCGACATGGATTTTTCCAGCGAATCGGC
This sequence comes from Nocardia carnea, assembly GCF_029868855.1. Taxonomy (GTDB): domain Bacteria; phylum Actinomycetota; class Actinomycetes; order Mycobacteriales; family Mycobacteriaceae; genus Nocardia; species Nocardia carnea_A. The sequence continues at coordinate 11,579 of NZ_JARWOV010000177.1, forward strand.
CCGGACCACGAGATGGACGGTGCGCGCGTGCCGGGACAGGAACATCGCCGCCTGCCCGGCCGAATTCGCGCCGCCGACGATATAGATGTCGTGCCCGGCGCATTCGGCGGCTTCGGTCATGGCCGACCCGTAGTACACACCGCGGCCGGTGTAGGCGTCCACACCCGCCGCGGGATGGCGGCGGTAGTCCACACCGGTCGCGATGATGACCGTATGCCCCGACAGGGTGCCGCCGTCGGCGAAGCGGACGGCTCGGGCCGAACCGTTCACCTCCAGCCCCACCACCTCCCGGGTGGTCACCACTTCGGCACCGAATTTCGCGGCCTGGCGCCGGGCCCGGTCGGCGAGCTGTGCCCCGGACAGGCCGTCCGGGAATCCGAGATAGTTTTCGATCCGCGAGCTCTGCCCGGCCTGGCCACCGGTTGCGGTGCGCTCGACGAGGACGGTTCGCAACCCCTCGGAGGCGCCGTAGACCGCGGCGCCGAGTCCGGCCGGTCCGCCGCCGACCACGATGAGATCATAGAAGTCCCCGGCCGGCTCGGTGCTCAGGCCCACGCTTTCCGCGAGTTCGCCGTCGGTCGGCTGGACCAGCGCCCGGCCGTTCTCGGTGATCACCACCGGACACCGGCGCGGATCCGCCCCCGCGGCCTCCAGTAACCGCGCCCCCTCGGGCTCCTCGGCCGGATACCAGCGGTAGGGCAATTGGTTCCGTGCCAGGAACTCCCTGACCTGAGAGGATCGCGGAGACCAGCGGTTGCCCACGACCTTGGTCCCGTGCACCGGCCGGTGGTCGCTGCTGCGCCAGGCGTCGAGCAGGGCATCCAGCACGGGGTAGAGCTTCTCCTCCGGCGGGTCCCATGGTTTGAGCAGGTAGTGGTCGAGATCCACGATATTGATGGCATCGATCGCGGCGCTCGTATCGGCATACGCGGTCAGCAGGACGCGCCGGGCGAACGGGTGCAGGTCCATGGCCTGCTCGAGGAATTCGATCCCGTCCATGCCCGGCATCCGGAAATCGGCGAGGAGTACCGCCACCGGTGTACCGCGCAGTTTCATCTCCCGCAGTGCCTCCAGCGCCTGCGGACCCGATTCGGCACGCAGGATGCGGTAGTCGGCACCGTAGCGGCGGCGCAGGTCGCGGACGACCGCCCGCGATACGCCGGGATCGTCGTCGACGCTCAGAATGGCGGGTTTGGAGACAGTCGGGGAACTCACCGATCGAGTATGCCCGTTCGGGAGGCGTAACGGCAGGTCGGCGTCGTGACCCCCGCCCCGGCGCCGGGCCGGAGGGGCGTTCGCCGCGGCGCCCTGTGGCCGGAAAGCCGCGGCCGTCGCGGAGATGTTGATTGCTGAATGATCGCCGGAGGGTCGGAATTTCGTCGACCTTCCGCTGTTCTCCTGTCGGAGAAATGACTTATGAGCGGCCGCGGCTATTCGAATAACCGAGTAACAAGTCTGTGAACTGCATAGATGTGTTTCTAGCGATTTCGCATACCGCCACCGGTCGTCGGCCTGGGCGATCGAAAAATTTCCGGCATACCGGTTTGCCCGGAAATGCCCCGGGTAGTTGCCGGGATGTAGCCGATCGGCACTCCGCACTGAGTGTCCGGCGGTTACCCGGAAAGAGCCGATGCCGCGCCCGATGCCGACCGGGAGCGGCGAACACGCCGAATCGTGTCCGCGACCGGCGCCCGCCTTCGGGACGCCTTCCCCGAAGCACCCGAAACGGGACCGGTCCGTGTGACACGACTCGGTTCGCCGATCACGTATCGGACGAGAAGCTAGGAGGAGCCATGGCTCAACAGGTGGAAGAACTGATCGGAGACGCCGTCTACGACCTGGACGGCGACAAGATCGGCAAGGTGAAGCGGGTCTACGTCGACAACTCTTCCGGCGCCCCGACCTGGGCGTCGGTGAGCACCGGACTTTTCAGCGACGATTCACTGGTGCCGCTGGCCGGAGCCCAGCTGCGGCAGGACACCAGGGAACTGCAGGTCCGGGTGCACAAGGAAGCGGTGAAATCCGCGCCGCATCTGGAGCACGACGGCCTGATCAGCCGCGAATCCGAGGACGAACTGTTCGTCCACTACGGCATCGATCCCGGTCACCCCGGCTGGGACGACTACGGGCGGCACGCCGAGCGACCCGGCGGTGAGACAACCGGTACGGGCACGGCGCCCGGTATGGGTACCGCCGCAGGTATGGGTACGGCTCCGGGAATGGGCGGAACCACCGCCTCGCCCGCGGATCGCGACTCCATGGTGCGCTCGGAGGAGCGGCTCGACGTCGGCACCGAACAGCAGGAGTCGGGCCGGGCGCGGATGCGTAAATACGTGGTCACCGAAGAGCAATCGGTCACCGTGCCCACCAGCCACGAGGAGGTGCACGTCGAACGCGAGCCCATCACCGACCCCGACGCCGTGAACGCGGACCTCGGCGACGAAGAACGCGAGGTCACCCTGCACGAGGAGCGGGTGACGGTGAACAAGGAATCCGTACCCGTCGAGCGGGTCCGACTCGCGGTCGACGAGGTCGAGGACGAACAGACGGTCTCCGATACCGTTCGCAAGGAACGGATCGAGACCGAAGGTACCGAACGCGACGACCGTCGCTGATTTCCACACGCCGAGGGATCCCGGGTATATGCCCGGGATCCCTTTCGCGGGTCTTCCTGACGAGATCGGTCTTCCTGACGAAGGCCGTACCTCCGGCCTGGCACCCCAGATCGAGATCCCGGCCGCTGTCCGGTTTCTGCCACCGGTCGGAACCGTGAACGACACCGAAGCGCACCGCACGCTCGGACACCGATCTACCTTGCCAGGGCCGTCGGCGCGTACCCGTCCGGTGGCAAAACCGGCTACGCGTCCTGCTCGACCTCGGTAGGTGCGGTGTTCTCCGCTTCGGTGAGCGATTCCTGCTCGCCGCCGGGCAGGGCCGGGGCCTCGGCGCGACCCGTTTCCGCGGTGGGAAGCAGCCGTGGTAGCAGGGTGGAACCCGCGGTGGCGCCGGCCGCCGCGGTGGTGGCGACGGACCATCCGATCGGGCCGAGTGGGGTACAGCCGAAGTACGCGCCCAGCCCCGGAGTCATGACGACGATGCCCAGGACCGCGCCGCTGGCCGCGGTGGTGAGCCAGACCAGTGGGCTGCGGTAACCGGCGACCAGGGTCTGGCCCAGCTGCGTGCCGATCAGCGCGACCAGTCCGATGGTGTCGGCGCGCCGCTGGGTGCCCGTGTAACGGCCGACCAGCCACGCGGCCGACGCGCCGGTCGCGGTGGCCACCCCGCGGACGGCGATCGTCCGGATCAGATCGGAACCGAGGCTGGCCGGTGGGATCGCGGCGAGCTGACGAGCCCGCTCCGCCACCCAGTCCGGGTCGTCCTGCGGCTCGACCCCTTCCTGTCCGCCGGCGAGCGCGAGCGCCAGCGCCGGGAACATATCGGTGAGCAGGTTGACCAGCAGGAACTGGCGGGTGCCGAGTGGCGCGCGGCCCCCGACCGCGGTCCCGAAGAGGGTGAACGCGATCTCGCCGGCGTTACCACCCACCAGCACCGCGACCGAATCGGCGACCCGCTGCCACATACTGCGGCCCTCGACCAGCGCGTGCAGCAGAGCCCGCGGGTCGGGTTCGGTCAGCACCAGGTCGGCGGCGTTGCGGGCGGCCGCCGAACCGTGGGCGGCGATTCCGATTCCGATATCGGCGGTGCGGATGGCGGCGGCATCGTTGCTGCCGTCCCCGGTCATACCGACGACATGTCCACTGCGTCGCAGTGCCGTGACGATCCCGACCTTCTGCTCCGGATCGATGCGGGCGAAAACGGTACTGCGTTCGACCAGCGCCCGCCGTTCGGTGTCGTCGAGTTCGTCGAGATCCGCGCCGGTGGTGACCGTGTCCACGGTGATCCCGAGCTGCCGGGCGACCGCGGCCGCGGTGACGGGGTGGTCGCCGGTGATCATCCGGACACCGACGCCGTTGTCCTGCAGCGCGCGTACGAGATACGGGGTCTGTGGGCGCGGTGTATCGGCGATCCCCAGGAACCCGAGCAGAGTCAGTTCCTCGACCGCGTTCTCCATGTCCTCCGGGTGTTCCGGTAGGTCGCGGCGGGCCACCACGAGTACCCGCAGGCCTTGTTCGGCGAGGTCGTGCACTGTGGCATCGGCGCGTTCGCGCAGCTCGTCCGTCAGTGCCGGATCCGGTTTCGTACCGGTACGCACCCGGGTGCAGCGCGGTAGGACCACCTCCGGTGCGCCCTTGACCATGAGCCGCAGTTTGTGCGCGGTCTGGCCGAATGCCGCGGCGTATCCGCGGTTGGATTCGAACGGTATCTCGTCGAGGGGATCCCAGCGGTGCGCGTCGGATCCGAGCATTTCCGCGGCGGCGTCGAGGACCGCGCGGTCGGTGGCGTGCAGTACCGGGCCGTCGTCGGGTTCGGGGCAGGCCCGGGCGGCGGCCCGCAGCAGCCGCTGCGCCGTGGCGGAATCGCTGTCGGGTTGCCATTGCTCGTCGAGATCGGCGAGCGCGGTGAGCCGCAGCCGGCCCTCGGTGAGGGTGCCGGTTTTGTCGAAGCACAATTCGTCCACCCGGCCCAGTGCCTCGACCGCGCGGTTGGCGCGCACCAGTACTCCGTAACGGGACAGCCGTCGCGCGGCCGCGAGCTGCGCCACCGTCGCCACCAGCGGCAACCCTTCGGGCACCGCGGCGACCGCGACCCCGACCCCGTCGGAGATCGCCGCGCGCAGGGTGCGGCCGCGCAGCCCGCCGAGCGCGGTCACGATCGCGCCACCGGTCAGCGTCAGTGGCAGCGCGCGATCGGTGAGGGAGCGCAACTGTGCCTGTACGCCACCCTTGTCAGGCGGCACCGCGCCCGCTGTCGCACGTCCGGCCTGGGTGTCGGCGCCGACCGCGACGACCACCGCCACCGCGGAACCGCTGACCACGGTGGTGCCTTCGAAAATGAGGCAGGCCCGGTCACCGACCGAGGCGCCGGGGGTGGCCTCGACAGCCTTGGGTACCGTCACCGATTCACCGGTGAGCCCGGATTCGTCCATCTCCAGGTCCTCGGTGCGGAGCAGCCGCGCGTCGGCGGGCACCACCTCGCCCGCGCGGACAACCAACACGTCCCCGATCTCCAGGCAGTCGGGGGGGGGGCGCCGGAACGCCCCGGAGGAGAGGGAGAGGAAAGGAACCCGCGACACAACACCCACACCACCCGCCCCCCCCCGACACAGGGGAGATAAAAGATAATAAACCCCAC
>NZ_JARWOV010000178.1 GCF_029868855.1 Nocardia carnea
GCAGGCCCTGCGGCGGCATCAGCGGTTTCCCGTCCGCGCCGCCCACCATCGCGCCGAGGAAGATCCAGTCGCAGTGGTCGGTACCGGAGGAGAACTGCCAGCGGCCGTTCATCACATAACCGCCGTCGGCCGGCACCGCGATACCGGCCGGCATGTACGGCGAGGCCTGCCAGGTATCGCTGTCCGTGCCGAGAATCTCTTCCTGCACCTTGGGGTCGGCGAAGGCGAGCTGCCACGGATGCACCCCCACGATTCCGCCCACCCAACCGGCGGAACCGTAGATGCTCGCGGTCTTCATGACGGTTTCGGCGAATTCGCGTGGATGCGCCTCGTAGCCGTTGTATTCCTTGCGCTGCAGCAGCCGGATGATCCCGGCATCCTTGAGGCCTTTGGCCATATCGTCGGGCAGACGGCCGAGGGATTCGCCTTCCTCGGCGCCGGCGCGGATCTCGTCGGCGAGGGCGACGATTCTGTCGAGTACTTCGTAGGGCATCGGAGCTCCTGGTCCGTATCTGAATGGTGGGGGTGTGTGGTCAGGAGGACGCGGACGCGGCCTGCCGGGGCGCCGGGACGGATATGCGGTCACCAGCTCGGCAACGGTCGTGGATACCTCCTGGTCAGATGGTTGCGACCGCACAATTCGTCGCAGTGCAACCACCTTCGCAGCCCGGGACGCCGCATGACGCGGATCTCCTGCTGAGTGGGACCTTTTTCCGCCGCCGGCGCAGCATCCGGGCGACGGCCTCCACGCGGCTTTCCACCCGGCCGAGCCTGTTCAGCTACACAAGTACCGATACCCGGTGCCGAGCCGGAACGCACACGCCGCGGGAGCACCGGACGAGATCGCGATGGTCCGGACCGCGCTCCCGCCGAGTGGGTCTCCGGGCAGTGGTGTCCGGAAGTCCGCGTGCTCGAGCCGCAGTCCCAGCCCGGTGCAGGTACTCGTCAACCGGGAGGCCCGCCGAGAACGGCCGCGCGATCACCCAATTCGATATCGATTACGAAGGTTCGCTCGGTGATCCGCCATCCGGAAGAGGACCGCGACAGCCGATCCCGGTACACACCGACGCATTCGTAGGTGATGTTCGCGTGTTCCCCCGCGCCGATGTGCAATACCCGGGCCTTGCAGGTCGAGGTGGCGGTATCACCGTCGATATCGATGACGTGGTTGCCGAGCAGGTGCTGGGAGGGGCCGCAACGATCCAGGAAAGACCGGATCATGGCCACGATATCGGCGCGGCCGTGGACTGCGGGCGCGTCCGCGGCGCCGTACCTGGCCACGGCATCCGGCGCGAAGACCTCGTCGAGCAGATCCCAGTCACGGTCGTCGAGGGCATAGGTGTATCGGTTCACCGTATCGGCGATGGCGTCGCGGTCGGGTTTCAGCGGCCCGGAGTGTGCGAGGTCGGGCGAAGAAGTCACGGTCGGATCGTAGGCGCCGGCACTACGACCAGGGGCCGGCGATCCCGGTCAACGGAAGATGCTGCGCCCGCAGTGGAAATGCCGCGGCGGACCGGACGGCGTTCGGTGGCACCGGGGCCCCGGGGGGGGGGGGGGCGGGGGGGGGGGGCGGGGGGGGGCGCGGGGGGGGGGACGGCGGGCGGGAGGCGCGGCGCGCCCG
>NZ_JARWOV010000179.1 GCF_029868855.1 Nocardia carnea
TGGATCGAACGGACCTACCACCGCCGACGGAGGCAAACCCGGCTCGGCCGGTTGACCCCGATCGAGTACGAGACGATCATGACCCCAGCAGTAGCCGGTCAGGCTGCATAACCACTGTCACCTGATCGTGCAGCAGCCCCCCCGTACGCGCGGGACTCGTCGACCAACGTCTCCCCAACATCGAAAACCACCGCCCGGGTCACGTTGTCACCCTATCGCCAACCATGCGGTTGCTCCGTCGATCGTGGACCACCTTCTCGCTGGAAAACGCTGCGCTGCGATTATTTCGGCGAAGCTGTATGGGCGCGAATCGCGCGGACATGCGCTTCTTCCGGTTCCACCCCCACCGTGATCAGCACACCGGTGATAGCCTCCCGGGCAACGTTCATGAGTTCTTCCTGCAAGGCCGTCTCGTCCAAAGCGTCGAACGACACCAATGGGGCCAAGCGAAGCAGACGCTTGAGAAAATCCCGGAGAATATCCCGCTCCGGGAGCGCCTTGAAATCCAAGGCATTCCAAACCCGAAGTATCGACTTGATCAGGTGTGGGCTGCCACCCAGTGCGTTACGGCGGGCATAGATCTGATCGAAGGCAGCCTCGCCGAGGACATGCAGGGCGGCGTATGGATCGGGATCGGAAGGTGTGTAGACCAGCTGCGCTCGCCACCACATCCGGCCGAATACATGGCGCGTGAGGTCTGTGCCGAGGACCCGGTCCCCTACCAGGCTCGGGTACCGCCACTTGGAAACATCGGGTAGCACAACGAGAGCGATGAATGCCCACACATCGCCTGCCGCGGCCTCAGCGGGGGCGATACGCATCTCCTGGTGGAGCATTCTGGCCAGCTTCAGGTCGAAGTCGCTTCGCTGGTCGACCGAGTGCTCCGCCGGAAACCCGGACTCTTTGGCCAGGTCGACGACCAACTCCCGAAGGTGTTGGAGTTTGTCCTCGTTGACCCGAGTTCCACCGGTCGCCACGAACACAGCGGATTCGTCACCTGTCGTCCACCGGGCCAAAAGATCGGCAGGTTCGAGCAATCGGTATTCGGTTGCCAGCACCTTCGCGCGAGAAGGAAGCAGTCGGGGATAGAGCAACATCAGCCGACTCCCTCGAAAATCTTGACGGCGTCCTGCAGTTCAGCAGCGAATACATTCGGCGAGTGCTCGGCGCGGAGCCGTATGTCGGTCAGCGATCGACCGGGGAAGAGACGGCCGAGTAGTTCTTGGAGAGTGGCGCCGATTGTATCGTCGGGATAGTCGATGTCCTCGAATTCGGTATGCCGTAGCGCGAAGTCGACCATCGTCCTGGCAACATCGGCGTGCAGAATCGCCAGAGCCAGTTGGTCCTGTGGTGAGGGCTTTCCGGCCGGCTGCAGTGCCTCGGTGATCATGGCGTGCCGTTCGTTCACCAGGAGTAACAGCGAGCCCATCGTGGCGGCTTCGAGATTCGTACCGATCTCGAGGTGCCAGGCGGCGCCCTGTGGATAGTTTGTTTTGGCGAAGTCGACGATCGCGATCGGAAATTGTGGTGCGTCTCCCTGCAAACGGATCTGCGCTCGGTCCGACCACATGACAGAGCCGGCGCGACGTGGTGCCACGGGACGATCACTGCCGTGTCGTCGCTGCGACAGGGCCAGCACAGTGTCCAGTTGGAGAAGACCACCGAGTTCACAGCCAGGCAATTCGGCACGCAGTTCGACCGCACCGTGGTCCGGCACGATCACTCTCATCGCGGTGCCGCGTAGTCGCGAACCCGTCGAGGTCCACACCGCGGCCAGTATCAAATCTGTGCCCGATGGGAGTCCGGATTCGGCGAGCGCTCTCGCTTGGTCCACCTCCACCGACCTTCGCAGTTGCAAATTCGTCTGGTAATCCCAGTTCGGGTAGGACTCAGGCAGGGGTATCTCGTCACCGTCGACGATAAGTAGCCATTCACCGGCTCGGACAACGTCTTCCGAAGGGGTCCGGAAAGGCAACACACGCTGCGCCATCAGGGTTCCACCGCCTTGGCGTACAGAACGATATCGGTCATGGTATCCGGAGCCGGCTTTGCAATGGCCTTCCAGACCTCGCCGCTACCGCCCTCGATCACGTAACTGGGCGTCTCGTGGAGCTCCCCGTCCGGATCCACCCAGCCGACCAATCCGGGCTTCTCGGCGCCGGCGGGAGGATCGTTCTCCAGGCCGCCGTCGGTGGTCAACGCAACCGCGAGGTCCGCGGTGACCCGCTGGACTATCTTCACCGGCAGCCTGAACTCTTGAACGACCACGAGGTTTCCCCAGAAGTCGTCGACGTAGGCGTCGGTCACATACTCGATCTTCGGACGACGTTGCACCGGTTTGCGCTGAGTATCGTGTCCGCCGGCGGTAGCCCCACTACTACCGTCTGCTGGGCCGAGTTCATTGGCGGTCGACTCGATATCCTCGGTAGGCGCCCCAGACGGACGGCGCCTACGTGTTTTTCGCTTCATCAGTGTCTTCGTATCGCCCGGACGCCCATAATCCGTCGCCGCACCTATGCCCCATGCACCGCCGATCAAGGGCGATAGCTTTTCGCTCGCTGCCCCCAGCGATACCTGGGCAACCTCGACGTTTCCCTTTCCATACAGACCGATTACCGCGTCGATGCGTTCTTTCAAGCGCTGGAAGGTCACGCGCACATACGAGCTGTTCGGATAGTCGAGAGACTGCGGGTTCCAGCTATCGTGAGTCGGAGGTTCGGCCGCCGCGTACGTCTCGTCCATGGACTCGTCCGCACGAAACACCCCTGCATAGGCGACGACCTCACCGGCCGGCTTCGGACCGGGCCAATAGTTGACCACCAGCTCGGCAGGCCGCATCAGACAGATGTGGTGTACCAAGCCGTCCTCGAAACCCGCGGCCCGAGCCGGATCGGAAGCCTTGAAACGCGGGGCCATGGTTCGGTTGAGACCGAGTCGCCCGAGCAATCGCGTATTCCGCCAGCGCAGCTCGTCCCCCTCGATACTCTGCATCTTCTGATAGGCGTTGACGAACATTCGGAGCGGTTTCATCGCGGCGGGATCAGGAACGGGATACGTGATGCCATCGCATGTGACGGTGAACCGCATCGGCGGAGTGCCGCCCACGGCGGGCAGCATCTTCGGCCACAGATGCCAGGCAATGGTTTCCGCCAGGTATTCGGCCGCCTCAGCCGGCTCGCTTCCCTCGAGGTCGGGATCGATGATGACCACGGTGGTCCCGGTCTCGGTCGGTCCGAACGGCTGTAGGCCCAGCCTGGTCGCCATCGCGTCCGCCGCCGGACCGACCATTGGCTCGATGACATCCCCGGAGACATCGCCCCACCAGTGACGGCCGGTATAGCGACGGTCCCCGTCCGGTTCCTTGTTGTCGTAGCTTTTCCATAGCGAAGCTGCCATGAGCCGTGTCTCGTATCGACCTTCGTACCGGCAGCGGGTGTGCACGAGGATCGTGCCGGCTTTAGATGTCAGGTAGAGGATGCCTTTACCGAACCCGTACGTTCCCCCTCCGAATGCCTGGTCGCGGGGTTCTCCGATATTCCTCATGAACGCGACGAAGTCTCGACCCCGGTCAGTGACCGTATCGGCCCGGGTAGGTCCTCCGAGGCCTTTGGTTCCCCGGTCAGAGATGGCGAGCACACGTAAGAGTGGCTTCTGCAGCGACTCGCGCAACGGTAGATGCTGTTTCGCCGGCGCCTTGCGCAACAGATTGTCCCGCCAAGCGGGGGCGTCCGCAGCTCCTACTGTCTTCAAATCGATTCGATAGTCGACCGAGTTACCTTCACCGATCCGGGCGTCCCAGCTGTTCTGCGCCGACTCCCGGACCAGGATCGTGAGCCGGTCCAGTTCTGGTTTGCCCAGTTGATTCCGGATTCCCTCCGCCGCACTCGCGCCCTCGGGCGGAAATGGTTGAGAAACCCAGGCAGGCGCTGTCACGCCGATTCCTCCTCGGACTCCAGCAAGCTGAAGTCCTCTTCCTCGATGTCGATGCCCGACAAATCCGCCGAGATATAGCTCGATTCCCAGGAGACGCGACTGTCCTCGTCCTTGGGCTCGGGGAACACCAGACCGACGCCGATCACATGTTCGGGGGCATTCAGCGCAGAACGCTTGACTCGCTTCGACGACGCGGGCTCTGACACCCGATCGATCGGATACAGCACAAGCAGACCAACCTCTGGCAACTGCAGGACCCGCTGCTTCTTTATCTCGGCTTCGGTCAGGGCTGTGGTCTCGCCGCCCAGGTCTATAGCGGCATCGCGGCGGCTCATCAGGGTTTTGATGTCAGCAAACCCCGGCTGAGGGTCGCCGAAACGAGACCGGGTGATCCGGCCCACCTGAATTCCGGGAGCGAACTCGAAGTCCCTACCGTCACCGGTCGCCGGGTTACCCACGATTGCCACATTCCAGCGACGCAGGGCTCCGGCATTGCGGATGCGCTTCTCGATATAGGCGCGTATGAGTCCCGCGTCGCATTCCTGGGATTTCTCATGAAACTGGTATTCGCGGAGAAAGCGAAGGACAAGGTCGCTGGACACATCCCTGACCAGGTAGCGACCGTCAGCCGTGCCACCCTCCGGCCGTCCCTTGGCGATGGCCGCGGTCACCAGCTCGGTCGCCGCGGCTTGGTTCATTCGGAGCCATTCGGGCTCGGTCCGGAAGTAACGGGTTTGGACACGTTTACCGCCATAGGATGAGGCTGCCGTCACCGCATCCTTCATCTTGGCGGCGGCCGTAACCCGCAGTGCTGGGTGGGTCCGTAACCGCACTGCGAATTGCAGAGGCGTCTTGCCCTCGGTCATATAGACGTCGATGTCTTGGCGCATCTCGGTCTCTACCGTGGCGATATGCCGGAACCAGTCCTCGAGCTCCGCGGTCATCCAGATCCGCGGCAGGTCTGCATAACCCTTCCGATAGCCGAACCAACGGCCCATCTGTAGCAGCGTGTCGTAGGTCGAGACCGAGCGGACGAAATATGAGACAGACAAACCCTCGAGCGTCAACCCTCGGGACAAGGTATTGCCGCCGACCGCAATCGCCACAACCGGACCGTTCTCGTAGTCCAGGCGGTCAGTGCTCTCCGAGTTGTCCATGATCACGCGGCAATCACGCAGCACCTGCGGCAATTCTTCGAAGAGGTCGGCGAAGTCAACGGAGCGCTCACCGAACGACTCGGCCGGGACCCGCCGCGTCTCGCTGGTCCACAGCCGCTCCAGCTCATGTCGCACTCCCTCCAAGTCACGGAGCGTACGGGCGCGGAGTGCTTCGAGAGGCGCCCAGAAGCTGTTGTGCACCGCGGTACGCACACTGGTGTGAATCAGCATGGTGCAGTGCGGGTTTCCAGTGCCTCGTACCCGACGCGCCGCGGTAGTCAGCCAAAAGTACTGCACCGCATTCTTCATCGTCTCCGTGACGACCGGTATGAACTCCTCCGCCTCGGCCTTGGTTTTCGGCCGCACGAGCTCGACATCGGAATCCGGCACCGTGCGGATCATGTCGAACCCGTCGTCGACGTCGTTCGGATCTTCGCCGTCCAAGGCATAACGCCCGAACAGCACTTCGGTTCCGAAGTGCCCTTCCGGCTTGGGCAGGTTCACGATGAAGTGCTTGGGGTAGAGATCGTCGGCCGCGGGGTCGATCAGTAGATTGGCGAACGGCGAGGCCGTGTATCCGACATAGGCCGACTTCGGCAGCGTGTTCATGATCTGCCGGATCAGCGGGTTGATCGACCGGGTGGCCACGGTGGCCTGATCGGCTTCGTCGTCGATGATCAATGCAGGGCAATCAGCAAGGTAATCCGAAGCATCGCCCAGCCACTTCACCAGCTTCCGCAGCACCGTGGCGTTCTTCTTCACCACACACAGCACGTGCGTCTTATTCGATTTACCGAAGAAGCTGGCCGGGTTCGCAGTGGGTCGGAAGTCGTGATCCAGATCGGTGATCTGCGACCAGACGCTGGGGTTAGGCCGGACCAGTTGCTCGATCAGCCGGGCTTGGGTCTGACGACGCAGACCGTTGTGGATCCCGGCGAGCACGATGAACAGCTTGTACCCACGGTCGGCAGCCTTGGCCATTACCGCGGTGAAGTTCGTGGTCTTGCCGGACTGGACGTAGCCGACCACGAGTCCCCGCGTCGAGAACTCATCCTCCCGCGGATGACGCAGCAACGAAACGATCCGAGTGGAAGAGTCGTCGAGGCTATCGATCGCGGGGTCCATTGCCCAGCCCTGCTGGAGCAGATCCTTAACCAAGGCAGGCCATAACCGATCCTCCGAGTGCGGACCGGTGTACCACGTCTCGTAATTGTCGATAACAACCGCGCGGGGTTCCTGCATCTGGGTGATCCGCACCATGTCCCGCTCATAGCGCTCCTGAATGCGATTGATCAGATCAGGCGGCGCGAACAGCGCAAGTTTCCTGATCGCCGCGACGGGCGTGTCCTGATTCAGGTACGACTTGAACGCCTCGTACTGGTCTTCGAACTGGTCGTCGGTCAGGTCGCTCACCGATACCCCCTACTCGATCTTGATTGGACGCGGTTCCTATGTTCTCGCACCTCACGCCTCGCCGCGATCGGTTCGGAACCTCTCCGATCACATCGATACATCTCATGCCCGGGGCTGCCATAGGGCCCACCGCTCCTCGTCGGTGCGCATCATCTGCTAAGGCACGGCAATCCCTCCCGGACTGCCGACCGAGGATGCCTGCCCAGTTTGATCGCCATCGGACGACCTTCAGTTACACCTCGATAGCTCGAATAGTGCCAGAGTTTTACTACAAAAAACCGGAAATCTCACCTGAGTCAACCTGCGAGAGATTGCTGGAACAAAGCTGATGGCAAGCCGTACTACATCGAACATCAACCGCGGCAGCGTCTATCATCCGATACATAACACCGACACACCGGGAGTGACAGCCGAACGTGCATTCGATTTAAGCGAAACAATTCCGCTTCAGAGTTGGAGCGCCGCCCTGTTACCGCTCTCGTCCACAGGGTCCAGGTCGACGCCCCACAGCGGCAGCCCATCGCCCATCCCGAACTCGAGCCCCTTACGCCCGTCCGACGCCTCGAGTTCCAGCGAACACTTACCCTCCACAGCAATCTTCCAGCCACTCATGATCATTGTGTCCAGATCCACGGCACGGGGCCGCATCCCGTATACCGCGATCGCCAATATGTGTGCGCCGAGTCGAGGCGGAATCGCGTTTCCGACCTGTTGGTACTGATCCAGCCCCCGCCATGGATAGTCGAGCGGGAAGGTCTGCAGACGGCCCGCCTCCCTCGGCTCGAACCGCTCGAGATCCGCCCCTTTGGCGACCACACGATTGCGCCGGACCTTGCCCGTGATCGTCGCCGACGGTTCAGTTGACTCTCGCCGACCACGCAGTTTCGGATTTCCGCCCGTACCGTAGTTGGATACAACTACGAACTCCTTCGGCCGCTTCGGCAGACCAGCAGAGGCCATCGTCTCCCATGGCAGCAAACTCTGATCACCGTCTTTGCGCCGAACTCGCTTGTTGTACGGGCGGTGAGTCTCGGCAGGAAGACGCGCAGCTCCGTCGCGGCGAGCAATCAAGATCGCTCGCCGACGCGTCTGCGGCACCCCGAACTGCTCAGTGCGAAGCACATCCACGGCCACGTCGTAGCCGCGCTTCCTCAACACCAACGCCATTGCCTTCCACACCGGCAGAACGGTTGGAACCTGCTCCAGTACGATCGTCTGAAAAGGCCGGTCGTTCTTCATCGCCTCGATCGCCCACCGCAGCGGCTGCAGCACCAAGCCGGTCCGGGGATCATCCAGACTTTCGAGATCTCCGATAACGTCGTCACCGGCATCCATGCGCCGGACGAGACCCAACACACGATCTAGTGCCTTCCTACCCGCGCCGGCGCCGGCGACAGAGTATGTCTGACACGGCGGCCCACCGGTCAGAATATCCGCACGAGGAAACTCCTTCAGAAGCGTCAGATCACAAACATCCGCATGACGAGTCCCGAGCTCCGCAGCTACTCGGGTCATGCAGGCATCCTCGTCTACCTCGATCCCCACCGATGGGATCCCGAGCCAGCGCGCCGCAACATCCAAACCGCCCGGACCAGCGAAGAGGTCGATCATCCGTACCTCCTCGGGAGGTACGGCGTCGTATGACAAGCCGCGGTCTACGGCGTTCGAAGACATCGAAAGATCGTAGCCGGCGCGGCCGACACAACCTATAGGGGGACAGAAACTCCATAGCACCGAGAGCCGCAGGTTCGTAAGCAGGCAAGACAGCCTCTACGATCCCCGTTGAACCAAAGCGGCGGCGTCACTGCGGGCTGCAGTGCGATGTGCGGGAAGCATCGCCGCGAGACGATTGCCGGCCAAGCCAGAAGCAGACATTCTGGTCCGCTGATGAAAGGATCCAGCACAGTTCAGCACGTCTGCTTCAATCTCTGGCTGATCAGTCGAACTCCCTTACTTGGCTGATCAGAAGTTCAATGCCTGTGCCGGTGGCTGGGCATTCCTCGGCCGGCTGGCACCTGATCCTGTGGCCAGAACTGAAAGGTCACAGGGTTCCTTACTTAAGACCTTCCTCCAGATTATCGATCATCCCTTGTAGCGGGGGCCGCACCGCGCGGCCGACTGCCCGCAGTCCTACGCCACAGATGCCCGCCCGGCGAGGTGGCGCTGGACATCCTCGCGGGCCGCCGGGGACACGGTCGTCTGGTTCTCGTCGACGGATATCAGGTATCGACCCGCCGCAGGGCGATCTTCCCGAATATCGACCCAACTGAGATAAGTCGGCGGGCCGCCACGTGACACGTGGGTTGCGGTGGTGAAGTGGCCTTCTGCTGCCCGCGGTGCGCGTAGGAAGGCGCGGATGCGTTCCTCGATCGGTGGTCGCCCGGCGCTGTCCCGAAAATAGGTCGTCGGTGGTTCGTCACCTCTGATCCGCGGCGTGTAGCCGACCATCCTTTCCGCTGGTCCCGCTGTGTTCGGCGGCATCGCCGCCGCGACATGGCGAGCCAGCATTGCTCGCGTGGTGGCAAGCACCTGGATGTCACCGCCGGCTTCCGCGGTCGGGCCTGAACGCTGGACAGCGACCGCTCCGGATTCTCCTACCGCCGCAGCCACCACTCGCAGGCGTTTCTCAGGGAATCGGTGCGAGTAGCCGGTGCCGATGATCCGCAGTTCAGGTTCGGCAAGAATTCGGAGCGCCCCAATCAGTTCGGGGGTGCCCCCACGCGGGTAGCGGACGCTGATCTCTCGGGTCAGCAGGTGGTATTCGTCTTCGGTCGTGGGTGACTCGATGATGCTGATCGGATCCGGATGGACATCGCTGCCTGTTTCCGCCCACACCCACGCGAATTCGTCCGGCGTGAGTACCCACCGTTGCCGTGAAGTGTCTGTCATCGGGGTGAATCGCCGCCGGAAGTGTCGAAGTCCATGATCGGGCCGCTGCCGGTGACCGTGAAGACTTCCGGTTCGGCAGGGCTCGAGGAGTCAGCCTCCGCGGCGTCCGACAAGGAACCGTTGTCTTCGGATTGAACGGTTTCTGGATCCGCCTGGTGCGGGGGCGGAGTTGTGGACTCGTTGCGAGTGGCTGCCGACTGGGACGGGATACTGCTGGGCGCAGGCGTCGATGAGGCAGGATGTACGGCGACGGCAGGCGATGCTTCCGAACCGTTGACGGCTGGGGCACTGTAGCTCGACGAGGCAGGCGGGGCAGCAGAACTGGTCGGTGTATGCGTCGCCGTAACCCGGGCAGCATGCGCACTCTCCGGGGCCGCTCCCGGGCGCGCGAAATCGTCGACGAAGTTGTCGAACTCGTCGTCTACGAATGTGTTCCGCCTGGGTAGCCGGTCGCTCGGGTCCGGCTCGAATGCCGGATCTGCGCCGATCACGCCCTCCGGGTTCGCGAGCCCCTCGGTCCACTCGTCGTAGACCCGGCGCAGGTAATCCGGAGCAGTGTGCTCGTTGTCGTCTTCCTGACGGCGGTTCGCTGCGGAACCCGGCGCCATGGGCATCATCGGGCTACGACCGGCCGGCGACGCGCCTCGAGCCCCGGCCGCCATCGGTCCGGGCTGGGTGGGCGATGTGCCGGGCGCTCCCGGCGCGCCGGGGCTGTTTACTGTGCGACCGGGCTGTTCCGGGTTGTCCAGCGTGGGTGCCGGTGCGCCGAGGCCGGGGCCGCCGGGCATGGTTGTGGAACTCGGTGCGACCCCCGCAGGGGTTGTCGCAGCCGGGTCCTCAGGTGTTGTGGCGGTTTCCGGTAGCAGGCCTTCCAATGCTCCGAGTTGGCTGGGGTCGAGGCCGGCCGGTGTGTCTCCGCCGGGTGGAGTCGCCTCCCCTGGAGTTCCCGACTCGGTGGGTGCACCGGGCGGTGTTGCGGATGTCGTCGATGGAGACCCAGTCGTGCCGGGATTCGTCCCGCCGGGCACGCCAGGAGTATCACCGGCCATCTGCGGCACGGTTACATATGTGGGCACACCTGAACCGGCCGGTGGATAGGTCGGCTTGTAAATATTGTTGAGGGCGCGCACTGCTTCTTGCCGCGCCACTTCCCGGGCCGCTCGGTCCTGATCCGAGAACTCCGGACTGACCAGGCCCGGTAGCACCGATTGGCTGGGGTCGTCCGGGTCGGCGAGCAGCACTGCGGGGCCAGGTGGCGGCTGCACGGCGGCGCGGAGCGCCTCGGCCGACCACGCCAGCGCGTCGAGACGGTCGGCCACGGAAGCGAATACCTGCCCGATCTGGTTGGCGGCCAGCGCATAGCGTTCCGAAGCGACCTGCGCGGCGTCGGAGGCGGCACCCGTCCACAGCCCCTCGGAGAAGATCCGGTTCAACCCCAGCCGGTTGAACGTCGTCAGATTCAGGAGATCCGAGTAGTTCTCCCGCCACACCTGCTGCAACGTCCGCAGACCGGCCGCGTCCATCCCCCCTTCGCCGTGCACCGCCTGATACAGGGCTTGATGGGTCATACCTTCGAAATGCTCGAGGGTGGTGACGAAATCGGGATCGGTGCCGGCGCCGAGATCGGCCAGCCCGGAATCCCAGGTAGCCACCCGATCCTGCGCCTTCGTGGACTGCTGCACAGCGGTCTGTGATTGCTGATTCGCCATGTAGTCACCGACGCCCGGCAGCAGAATCTCAGGCAACCCCTGCTCGCTCACACAGCCCCCTTCGCTCACGGGCGCATGGCAAAGCCCGCTGGCCGGAGATTAACACAGCGAACCACGCCGCACCTCCCGATGGCCCGGCTTGGAGCGCTCCGATATCGTCTGAACGCACCTGTTGTTGACGACCGTCCGAGCCGACGGAGCCGAGAGTTCGAGGGGGTTATCGGCGCATGCTCGAAGCTGATATCGATGAGCTGAAGAAGCTGGCCGACACGTTGGACAACATCGGTGGGGAGATCGACAAGATAGACGTGCGCACCACGGGCGACCAGATCGGAGCGGCGCTTCCGGGCTGCAACCTCGGAGCGATCTGTGCGCAGGCGGGCGAGTTCACCGAGGGTGCGTGGCTGCGGATAGCCCTGCGGATGCGGGCATTGTCGGAGATCGTCAGGCAGTCCGCCGAGGATATGAACACCACGGACCAGCAGTTCAAAGACAAACTGAACACGATGGACTTCCGGATTCCTGGAGGGGGCGAGCATGCCAACCCGTAAGCAGGTCGAATCCTGGAACACCGCGAAGCTCTCGGAGTGGGCGACCGAACTCGAAACCGACACACAGCATTACGAGACAGAACTCGGCCGGATGCTCCCGCACTTTTCCGGCACCAACTGGTCGGGAGCGGCACACGACGCGGCATCGGACCGGTTCACGGAGGAGCACGACCAGGGCCGGAAGCTGTCCCAGGAAATTCGCGACGTGGCTGCCGCTCTCCGGAGCGCTGATCAGCGGCTGGCAAATGAACGCCGCCTGTTGCTCGGCAAAGTGGGCGAAGCCGAGAACGACCCGATGTGTCCTGTGCGGCTGCAGGTCGCCGACAATTGGGCCGTATCGGGCACAGGAACAGGCCTCTCCCAGGGAGACCAGCAGACAGTCACCGATAAGGTCCATGCCCATCAAGACGCTATCAACGCCGCCTACTACAGCCTGGCCAACGCGATCAGTGAAGTGGGCATCGCGATAACGACCGCGACTCGAGAAGTCCGGGTCAGGGGTGACCAGATCGGCGACGGGGTTTCGGTGACCTCGGTTTCCCCCAACGACTCCGGTGAACTAGGCAAGGAAGACGGCGAAGCACTTGCGGCATGGGCCAACGGTTCGCTCCCCGACAAAGAGAACACCGAGATTCTCGAAGAAATCGCGGGCCGTCTCCCCCAGGGAACACTGACCGAAGAGCAGCTGCGGGTGCTCGCGGCAGGCGGCGAAGTAGACAATCTCCCCGCGGACGTTCAAGAGTATTACCGCAGTCTGTACCAGGCGGCCGGCAAGGACGGCATTCTGGCGCTCAGTGAACATCTCCGTACCGAAGAGGCCGCCGGCAATCCCGATGCCGCCGGCCAACTCGACACATTGGCAAACGGACTGATGGTCGTGAGCAATGAGGACATCGGCACCGGCCGCAATCCCGACGGAACGCTGACCAACCCGGGTAGCTACCAGCAGTTGCCCGAAAGCGTCCGGCAACTACTCGAATCCCGGCGCACCGACCCCGACCCACTCGAGCCCGATGTACCAGGCGGTCCGACCGCCGGTCTTCAGAAGCAATGGCAGGACACCAACGCCCTCGCGGCTCTCTTCGGAGAGGCCCATCCAAGCTACGAGCCCGGCACAGAGCTCGGGACTCAGATGGTTCTCAAATCGTCGGATATGGTGCAAGACCAGTTCGATTGGCCTGGTCGTGATGATGCCGCCGCTCAATTCCTCGACGTTGCGGGACGGAATGACGATACCAGCCACCAGATCTGGACGGGCGAAGGAATGCCCGAGGGCTACAAGCCTGACGAGACGGTGCGAAGCCTCCTCGGCTACGACTGGTCCGAGTCCGATAACGGCGCTGCCGCTTCGACAATGATCAACCGCATAACCGAGGAAGCTGCCTTGCCGGCTGATGATCCGCGGGGACTGCGGGGACGCGAGGCACTGATGGGCTTGGGCGCGATGCTCGCACCGGATGACGGTGCGGTATGGGAGAAGAGCAAGGAAGGTATCGCGAATAGTCCGGAGTTGTCTGCCGCCATCAGCCGTGCCGTATCGACGAACTTGGAATCGGTAAGTGTCCCAGGCATGCCGGCCGGGTTCACTCAAAGTGTTGTTTATCCTGATGGTCGCGTCCAGTGGAATGGTGAGGAGGCAAACCGGCTGATGCAGCTGGCCGGATACTCCGAAGAAGGGCGGGTGACCCTGACAGCCGCCGTGGAGCAATACCGGCTGGACGAGTTGGCCCGAGCCATGCGGGACAACCCCGGAAACGTAGCCGGCGAGCTTGCCGCAAGTGATGTGGGTGCTCTTACCGGCCGCGCCGACAACGCGATATGGGACGCGCTCATCCACAAAGACAAGTTGGAAGGCGAAGAGTTCCTGAACCCGACGGACGCGATGTACCAAGCGAAAACTCTGGGCGCTCAAGTGGTCGGCGGAATTGCCGACCAGGCGGTGGGGATTGTGAAACCGGTGGAGACGGCCGTGGGAATCACCGGCATCGAGGCCGGTAGTACGGTCGAGGACGCCGTCAAGAAGGTCCTCGACGCTGATCGGGAGTATGAATTCAAGCAGCGCCCGAGTGAGCAAGAATTGGCGGCCGAGGCTGTAGACAACGCAAACCAGGCAATTTTGAATGCGGCATACTCGGCCGGCGCGCTACCACCTCAGCTTCAGACAGAGGCAGGCCCACTGGGAATGCCAGAGATCCGAGCCAACGCGAACGCGTGGGCAGAATTCCAGGATTTCGTGGTAGCCCAAGGACTGAGTCAATACATCCAAGACTACAGCCAGTCCTATCAGATCGCCCTAGGGCGGCAAGGTGGCTCATGAGATGGGTAGTTCATTCGTGAATACGAACAGCTCTTCCGGCTCGAAATCGAATCCTATTCGCTCAGTGCTCGTCTGCATGGCAACAGCTTGCTTTATAACGTCGTGCTCCGATCCAGGCGCGAGTTCTACTCAATCTGACTCCCAACCGACCGAGTACCCCTCTGTTCAGTACCGCTGGGATATCCCAGCGACTTTGGATGGGGAATCGTATGACGTCGCGAAATTTGCCATGGAGACCGTAGTTCTCGAAAAAGACCTCAAAGGTAATCCTGAATTAGGGGAGCAATACAAAGACCGTGTGGATCACGACCGATTCAAAGCGACCGAAAAGGAACTCGAGGAAACACGGAGCCTCTTGGAGGCCGGCGGCGTAATGCTACGCGCGGTTGCGGTCAACCCTATTAATCCACCTAGCCAACAGTTCCCGAAGGAATGGGAGGTGTTGATCTGCTCGTACAATACGCCAGGCCTGTATCTTTACTCCGAGGATGACAGGGAGAATCTTGTTCCAGACCCCTCTCCGTCGTATTGGTATCGACCGAGGGTGGTGCTTGCCCCGGAATCAGATGCGGCTGGCGATCCTAATTTTCTTCTGACAAACGTCGGTCACTCTTATTACACGGGCGGCTTGAATGGCCCCAACACGTTCGACGGTGAGAAGCCGCCGTGTGGAGATTTCGCTCCTTCGCCGCTGACCCAGCAGCCGCCTTCCCCGTTGATGCCAGAAGCCGGACGCTGATCTCGCCAATCGAATATCGAAGGGTACAACGCGCCGTGACCGATGGAGGTTGGGGGGCCTGTACCACAGACTGATCGACTTTTGGATCGTCGATTACGAAAGACTTTGGAATCTAATCATGCATGCGCAACGAAGTCGAAAACCGCTCAGCCAGGCATAGCCGATGCAATTGTCTCCGCAATTTCTTGCATCCGATCGCACGGTTTTTCCTGGGTAAGAACTCCGGCGACACTCTTTCCGATACTCAAAGTGCCGGCCCCTGTCTCGACGACGATGTAGCAGGCTTCTGCCTCCGGACTCTGATAGCTGATAGCGTTACGCCCGTTCACCTGAGCCGGTTCAGCTCGCTCCCCCTCTCGTGCCCGGAACTCATCGAGTGT
The DNA here is from genome assembly GCF_029868855.1 of Nocardia carnea. Classification (GTDB taxonomy): domain Bacteria; phylum Actinomycetota; class Actinomycetes; order Mycobacteriales; family Mycobacteriaceae; genus Nocardia; species Nocardia carnea_A. The sequence goes on from NZ_JARWOV010000179.1 coordinate 15,089, forward strand.
GATGTTCGTAGAGTTCACAAAGAGCGTTCGCGTCGGCGAGTTCATTCCGAATTGGTCACGCTCCTTGTGGTCGAATTGGCACCCGACAAATGAATAAGTATCGAATATCCGATCGATCCGCTGGCGTGTCCCGGGGTCGAATCCGGCCTTGGTGACGACGTCGTCCCCGAGTTCGCGACATGGATCACTGTTCACCGGGGCACGGCCCATATTTGCCTGACGCGATGTCGGCGGAACTGACACTGCGATGCTCGGCGTGGTAGTAGCGGCAGATGTCGCTGGTGAACTGGCAGGTTCATCGTTCTGGTCGCCACAGGCACTGGTCAGCGCGACGACAAGCAGCACCGGAACAGCTACTGATCTCATCCTTCTCACGATTCTCCGAGTCCACTATTGTCCGCGACAAACTTGGTCAGCATGGCGTTCGACTGGTCCGCTTCGGTGATGAGGTTGCCGGATCGGAAGTACGCTTCCTGAAGCTTCATTGCCCCCTCGATCAGCTGGTTGAGGACAGCCAGGCCGTCCACCGTCTTTCGGGCAAAGCCGTGCTGTAACTCCGTAGACGATTGGAAGCCACCGAAGCCCTGCGGATCTGCCACGGTCTGCAGTCGATTTCGTATCTCTATGAGCCCGACGATCAGCTTTTGGTACTCGGCGGCGGCTTGGCGGGCTACGTCCGGGTCGTATCTGACCTCACCTGCGGCGGCTGCATTTCCGAATGCGGCGATCTGCGCTTGTCCATAATCGATAGCACTTTGGTTCATCGGCGGGCCCCCTCGACGGCTTCGATTGCTCAGGCTAACAGAGTGTGGATCGGGGTGGACACGACAGCGGCGCGCTGGTCAGGGTGCGAGGTAGAGGCGTTCGCACGGGAGTCGAGGGAGGTTGCCGGGGCGGCCGGGGAGGACTGCGGCTGTGTGGGTGCCGTGGTGCGCGGTCCACTCTTGGAAAAAGAAATGGGCGGCGGTGGGGTGCGCTCGATACTCGAGGCGAAGCCCGTGTAGGAAGACGGTGACGTGGACGTCTGCGCCCGCAAACTGGGTTGGGTCTGCGCTCATCGCGCTGCCTGGAGGAGTCCGGCAAGCAACCGTTCGAGAATCGGGAGAGATGGGCCTGAGCTCGTGGTGGTCGGTTCGGCCGGTGGGTAAGGGAGGCCGCGTGCGGCTGCTCGCTCACGGGGGCTGCGGGTGGCGGGGACCAGTCTGCCGGTTTCGGCGAGGAGCGCGAAAGCGGCTGCCTTGCGCGGGCAGTTCAAGGGATTGCAGGCTCGGTGTGCCTGCATGATTCGGTGTGCGTCGGCGATGCGGAGACCGGTGTTGGGTTCGCTGTGCCAGACCTCCGGCAACCAGATGGGTTCACGTTTCGCATCACGAGTGTTGGTGCCGACTTTCATCCACAGTTGTTCCGGACAAACTGTGATGAGATCGCATGTGTCGCAGACGCGGCCAGGGTGATTCTCGAGATGGCCGAGGTCGGGGACGATCAGTGTTGACGTTGCGGTGGCGCGGATGATTTCGAGGACGTGACCGATTGGGTCCGGGACTGAATCGGGACCGAGCCGCACGATGTAGATCAGCGTATGTCCCTGGCGTCGGGCGAGTATGCGGATGTCTTCTGCATGGTGAGTCTGGTTGAGAGAGAGATCGGTTCGGAGATAGCCGAGAGCCCGGGGGCTGTGAGAATGGCACTTTCCGGTCGGCTGAGTCATGGCGGCACCTCCAGGACATCGGGGGCTGCTGCACGATCAGGTGACAGTGGTTATGCAGCCTGACCGGCTACTGCTGGGGTCATGATCGTCTCGTACTCGATCGGGGTCAACCGGCCGAGCCGGGTTTGCCTCCGTCGGCGGTGGTAGGTCCGTTCGATCCA
>NZ_JARWOV010000180.1 GCF_029868855.1 Nocardia carnea
CCCCCCCCCCCCCCCCCCCCCCCCCCCCCCCCCCCCCCCCCCCCCCCCCCCCCCCCCCCCCCCCCCCCCCCCCCCCCCCCCCCCCCCCCCCCCCCCCCCCCCCCCCCCCCCCCCCCCCCCCCCCCCCCCCCCCCACGACTCCGGGTATGATGACTGCGCCCATGCCTCCTTAGCTCAGTGGTAGAGCACTCGCCTTGTAAGCGAAAGGTCGTCAGTTCAATCCTGACAGGGGGCTCTACGCCGAGAGGCCCCCACCGTTATCGGTGGGGGCCTCTCGGTTACGTCCGAGACGGTTGACTCCGTCAGATCGGGGTCACCGAGGCGACCAGCCACTGGTCGTCGGATTTGTCCAGGGCGACCCGGACGCGGCTGCCGGTCGTGGTGCCCTGGGGGGCTTCCTTGCTGGTGGTGACCTGGTTGAGGAACAGCAGGACCACGGCGTGCGCGCGGTCGGCGGAGACGACGCCGCCGGCCTGGGTGGTGGCCTTGACGTTCAGTTCCTTCTCCTTGGCGCCCGGCACGATCGCCTTCTCGATGAGCTGAAGGTAGTCGGCGCGGAAATCGGGAGCCAGGCTGTCGGCGGCCTTGGGCAGTTCCTTCTCCACCGTCTGGTGTTCGTAGCTGAAAATGGCCGAGACGGTGCGGCTCGCGGCGGCGACAGCGTCGGTGCGCGACTGCTCGGATTGGCGATAGTCCCAGTAGCGGTAGCCGCCGATACCGGCCACCACCGCGGCGGCGACGACCACGACCGCGGTGACGCCGAGCAGGATCTTGTTGCGCAGTTTCATGCCGGTCCTCTCGGCGGGGCGCTTCTCTCCGGTCGCGCTCATGCTCTGTCCATCGGGCATGAGCGAGGGCCCTCCGTGGTTACGCTCCGCTGCCGCCTCCGGGCCTGACTCGCTCATGCTCTGTCCATCGGGCATGAGCGAGGGCCCTCCGTGGTTACGCTCCGCTGCCGCCTCCGGGCCTGACTCGCTCATGCCACGAACTCCACGTCCGAGGCGGTCAGGGCGCCGTCGTCGCCACGTTGCACGGTCACCCGGAAGCGGTAGTACCGCTGCTGTTCGCCTTCGGCGCCCGCATTGGTGAGGGTTTGTTTCGCGGCCACCAGAATCACCGCGGAGTTCTCGTCGTCCCGTTCCACGGCGGCCTCGACGACCTCACCCGTGGACTGCACCTTCGCCTGTTTGACGATCTCGGTGAACGGGTCTATCCGGCCGTCGAATTCAGTTTTGAATTCACCGGAGGCCATGGTGAGGATGCGGTCGATATCCTCCTTGGCCGTATCGGCGCGGATTGTGGTCAGGTTGAGGACCGTTTGGCGCGCGGTCGCGACATATTCGGCCCGGCGTTCGTCACGCTGCTCGGTGGATTGGACGGCGATCATCGAGACCACCGCGGCACCGACCAAGCCGATCACCAGCACGGCAGCGGCGGTGAGCGCGACAATCCGTTTCCACGAGCGGGAGCCGCCCTCCGTGGCGGGCTCGTCACCACCGGATTCGGTCGCGGCGGATTTCTCCATCGATACGACGGTCGCGGCGGTTTCCGCATCGCCGGATTCCGATTTCCCGGCAGGCTTCGCCGGGGTTCCGGCCTTGCTCGATACCACGGTTTCCGCGCCGGAGTTGTCGATCCGCACCGTCTCGTCCGGGTCGCCCGAATCGACGACGGTAGCGGGCACCGCAGTGTCGATCCGTTCCGTGTTGTCGGCGGACTTGCCCGCAGGGACCGCCGCGGACTTCCCCGTAGTGGCGCCCTCGGGCCGGCCGGCAGTGTCCTTCGCGGACTTATCGGCGGCACCCCCGGGCTTGTCCGCGGCAGCGCTCGCAGCTGCGGCGGCGGTATTGCCCGCGGCGGTTCCGGAGTCCGCCGTATCCACGGTGAACTGTTCGGTCGCGTCCTCGACCGGTGGACCCGCCGTCCGGCTGGCCCGCCTACGGGTGCGGCGGGGGTCCTTGGTCTCGCTCATTTCTGCTGCTCCTCGAACATTGCCTGCCAATCCGCGGGTACGGCGCCTGATCCGCCGGGTGCGATATCGCCCTGACGGTAGCTGTGACCGTCGGTGCCGGTATAGACCCCGGTGGCCGGATCGTACGAGACAGCGGCGGCGGGGGTGCTTGCGCCCGAGAAACTAGCAGGTGCCGGGGGTACTCCCGCAACCCCAGGCCCCGTGTCGGGCGCGGCGGCCGGTGCGACACCGGGTGCGGGGGGTTCGGCCGGGGCCACCGGTTGCGGCGGCCCGAACGGCGGGTTGGTGCCCTCCGGGACGAACCCGGTGCGGCACAGTTCCGGGGTCGGTGCGCGGCGGCCCGGGAATTCCATACACGGCGTATTCCGGATACCGCGCACCGCGCTGGGGTCGTTCTGCGGGGTTTTGCAGTACAGGCCCTTGGGCGTCGGAATCGTGTCGACCGCGTCGGGCCCGCGGCGCTGGTCGGGCGGAAGGAACCCGGTGGTACAGGCCGGTGGGTCGTTGAGCACGGTCATGAAGTCGACCAGCGCGCCGTATTCCATGGGACCGCGTACGGCCGTGAGCAGCGCGGCGATCAGCGGTGGGTAGACGACGAGGATCTGTTCCAGGCCGGGATGGTAGGTGACACCGACCTGCCCCAGGCTCACCAGGTTGTTCAACAGCAGCGGCAGGGTGGGCCGCAGATCGTCGAACTGCTGGGTGACCCGCTCCATCGCCGCGGGGCCGTTGGCGAGAATACTGCGCAGGGCCGGGTCGTGGGCGCGGAGCTGATCGGTGACGACCGCCAGATCGCGGGTCCACGAGCGGATCGCGGCATCGGAGTTCACCTGGGTGTCGAGCAGTGGCCCGATCTGTTCGATCAGCTGTTTGGTCGGCCCGACGTTGTCGTTGGCCTCCTGCACCAGCAGGGCCGCGGAGTCGAGGAACCGTTGCAGATCCGGCCCGGCACCGTTGAACGCCCGGAATGCTTCGTCGATGACCTGACGCAGCCGGGTGTCGGCGACGCTGGCCAGCAACCGGTCGGCCTGGTCCAGCAGGGCACCCACATCCTGGGGCAGTTCGGTGCGGTCGACCGGGATCACGCTGCCGTCGTAGAGGTTGGCGTCTCCGGGATCGTCCGGCGGAACCAGATCGACGTACTGCTCGCCGATGGCCGAAACACTGCGTACCAGCGCGGTGGAATCCGCCGGGATCTTGTAGTCGCTGTCGACCGACAGCCGGGCTTCCACACCTTCGCTGGTGAGCCGGACCTCGCGGACCACTCCGACATTCGTCCCCCGGTAGGAGACGTTGGCGTTCTGGTAGAGGCCGCCGGTCGCCGCGAGCTGCAGGGTGACCTCATAGCGTCCGATACCGAACATGGCGGGTACGCCCACATAGGTGCCGCCCATGACGGCGAGGCCGACCACCGTGAGGATGGAGAAGATGATCAGCTGGATGCGGACGAATCGGCTGAGCGTCACGGGCCCTCGCCCCCTTGCGGCTGCCCGGGCAGCGGCACCGTCAGCCCGGGAATGGCGGGCAGGCCGGGGATCGGCGGCAGCCCGGGAATGGTCGGTTGCGGCTGGTCGCTCGGCGGCGCGCCGGGGGGCGGCGCCAGCGGTGCCGTCAGCGGATTGCCCTGTTCGCCGGCGGGTCCGGCCACCTGGCCGAGTGCGACCTCCACGCCGCCGAACATGCCGCCGAGCCCGGTGCCGGTCAGGAAGTTCGAGTCCAGCCGTTTGGCGGTCATGTCCACCGTCATGAACAGGTTCAGGTAGTCGCCCTTGATCGCGTTGTCCAGGTTCTTCAAGGGGAACGGGAACGAGGCGATGATCTTCAGCGATTCGGTGAGGTCGGCGCCCGTATCGGCCAGCGTCTGCAAGACCGGGGCCAGATTTGCCAGGTTCGCTTTCAGGTCGTCGCCACTGTTGGTGATCAACCGGTTCACCACATCGCTGAGTTCACCGAGCTTGGTGATGGTGGTGGTGATGTTCTGCCGGCGATCGGCGAGAACGGTCAGCGCGGGATGGATTTCCTCGATCGCCGCTTCCACCACATCGGTCTGCTCGACGAACTGGCCGGAGAGCCGGTCCAGTCCGCTTATCGCCGAGATGATGTCGTCGCGTTGCGCGTTCAGGTTGCCGATCAGATCGTTCATCTGCGGAATGAGATCCCGGACCTCTTCCTCGTTGCCGACCAGGGCGGAGTTGAGTTCGCGGGTGATGTTCTCCAGCTGCGAGATACCGCCGCCGTTGAGTACCACCGACAGCGAGGACAGCACCTGCTCGGTTGTCGGGAAGACACCGGCCCGCTCCAGCGGGATCACGTCACCGTCGGCGAGCCGCCCCTCGGGGGCGATACCGGTCGGCGGCGCCAGTTCCACATGGTTGCTGCCGAGCAGACTGGTCTGGCCGATCTTGGCGGTGGCGTTGGCGGGCAGCACTACATCCGGGTTCAGCGAGACCGTCACCAGTGCGTGCCAGTCCTCGACCGCGATATCGGTGACCGCCCCGACCGCGACATCGTCGACCCGCACGGGTGAATTGCGGGTCAGCGTGGTGACATTCGGCATCTGGATCTGCACGGTGTAGGAACCCTCGCCGGTACCTTCGGTACCCGGCATCGGCAACGAGTTCAGCCCGTCGTACTGGCAGCCCGTGATCGGTAGCGCCAGCGCGAGCCCGACGGCGAGGGCAGCCGCCCGGCGCCGGAAACCCGGGGCGGGCAACTTCGGCCGGATGTCCGGCGCCCGCAGCGCGAGTCGGCGCATCATCGTCCTCCTCCGGGCAGGCCGGGAATTTCGGGAAGCTGAATACCCGGGATCGCCAGTCCCGCGACCCCGGCCGGAACCGTGATGGGTGCGGGCGCGGGCGCCGCCGGGGGACCTACCTTCTGCGGGTCGACCCGGCCGGGCAGGTCCGGGGTGGTGTAGTCCAGCTGGTCCGGGAACGCGGTCACACCGGTTGCGGGGTTGGTCATGATGGGCACGTAGTTCATCGCCAGCGAATTGATCACCGGGGCGAGGTATTCGGCGCACAGGTCGGCACTGGTATTCGATTCGTGCTGTTCCAGGGCCCGTACCGAACCGCACAGGAAGCTCACCGGATCGGCGAAGTTGTTCAGCGAGATGGCGCCGGTCAGCGTGCCCTGGGCGGGTTTGTAGATCTGGTAGAAGTTCACCAGCGCGGTCGGCCCGGAGTGCAGCGCCTGTTCCAGTTCCGGCCGTTTGTCGACCAGGATCTGGGTCACGTCGGCCAGCCGCTGGACGCCTTCGGTGAGCTCGGTTCCGCTGCCGTCCAGGAACCGCTTCACATCGGCCAGCGCCAGGTCCAGGTTGTCCAGCCCGGCACCCAGATCCTGGGAGACCCCGGCGAGCACCGACGATACGGAGGCCAACCGCCCGCCGAATTGCACGATCTGCTCGTTGCTCTTGGAGAGCACATCCACGAACTTCTGCAGATTGCGGATGGTGCCGAACAGGTCGGTGCGGCCGTCGGACAGCGTGGTCAGGGTGGCCGACAGTTCCCGCAGGGTGCTACGGAACGCTTCGCCGTTACCGTCGAGATTCTCCGCGGCGGTGTCCACGAAACGGCCGAAGGAACCCTGAGGGTCGTCGCCGACCGGGCCGAGCGCGGTGGAGAGTTTGTGGAGTTCGGTTTTGATGTCGTCCCATTCCACCGGGACGGCGGTCCGTTCGATAGGGATAACCGCACCATCGCCCAGCGTGTCCCCACCGGTGTAGGCGGGAGCGATCTGGATGAAGCGCGCGGACACCAGCGACGGCGCGATGATGACGGCCCGCGCATCGGCGGGCAGATCGACGCTGCCGTCGACCGTCATTTCGACCTTCGCCTGATCTCTACCGGGTTCGATGGAGTCGATCTTGCCGATGGGTACACCCAGCACCCGCACATCGTCACCGGGGTAGATACCGGCGGTGGAGGTGAAGTACGCGGTGATCTCGTGTTTGGTGAGCCGGTTGTACACCAGGTAACCGCCGGTGGCGATCAGCGCGATCACCAGAACCCCGGCGACGATCCCCACCCATTTCTTCGGCAGTGCGCGCAGTGTGTCCTTGACAGTGCTCATCGCGGCGGCTCCTGTGCGGACGGGCCGATCTTGGGACCGGGTTCGAGCAGATAGGCGCGCAGCGATTCGGGCAGGTGCTGCGGCCAGACCAGCGCGTCCACCAGCGGATGCAGAGTCTCACTGCTGGCGTTGACGACGTAGGCGTTGAAGTACGGGCCGCTGCCGACCTGTTCGCCGAGCGCCGCGGCGAACGGTCCGAGGCCGTCGAGCGCACCGGTGATGTTGTCCCGGTTGCGCTCCAGTAGATCCAGCACCGAATTGAGTTTGTCCAGCGCCGGTTTCAACTGGGCTTCGTTGTCGTGCACCAGCCCGGACAGCTGCTGGGCCAGCGAGTTGACGTAGACGATCATCTGACTGATCGCGGTGCGCCGCCGGTCCAGTTCGCCGAGCAACTGATTCCCGTCGACCAGCAGTGCGTTGATCGCGTCGGCGCGGTCGGCCAGGATCTTGGTCACGTTCTGCGCGCGGGACAGCAGATCCGACAGGGCTTGGTCGCGGGCGTTGATGGTGCGTGACAGCGCGGTCACACCGTCCAGCGCCGACCGCAGCGGGGCCGGGGTGTCGGCGAAGGCAGCCGACAGTTCGTCCAGCGTCTGGTTCACCTTCTGCAGATCCAGATCCTGCACGGTCTGCCCGAGGTCGCCCAGGGCCTCGTTCAGCGAATACGGCGAGGTGGTGCGTTCGAGCGGAATGGTTTCGGTGACGGTCAGGGTCCCTTCACCGTCCGGGTTCACCGCCAGGGATTTGCGGCCGAGGACGGTATTGGTCTTGATCGCGGCGGAGGTCTTGTCGCCCAGCTGGATCGAATCGGCGACGCTGAACCGGACCAGCACCTGGGCGCCGTCGAGACTTACTTCCTCGACCCGGCCGGATTTCACCCCGGCGACCTCCACATCGTCACCGGTCACCAGCCCACCGGCATCGGCGAAATACGCGGTGTAAAAAGCGCCGCCGCGGATGAACGGCAGTCGTTCGAACTGCAGGGCGGACAGCGCCACCGCGACCGCCAGTACCAATCCGACGACGCCGATGGTCACCGCACGTGATTGCTCCTTCATTCGCTCGCACACCTTCCGGTCGTCTGCTCACCGGGCAGTTCGAGTAGCAGGGGCTTGCCGTCCGGGCCGTCGACCAGGAAGTTGGTCCCGCAGACGTAGATGTTCAGGAAGGAGCCGTAGGCGCCGATGCGGTTCAGTGTCTTGTAGGTCCCCGGCAGTTTGTCGAGGACGTACTGCACGGTGTCCGAACCATTGTCGAGATTGGTGGCCAGCCGGCCGGTCTGGGCGATGGTCGCGGCCAGGTCGGGCCGGGCCTGCACAAGTAGGTCGTTGGCCGCGACCGTGGCATCGGCGATCCGCGGCAGCGCGGCGCCGATGGGGTCGCGGTCGGCGGCGAGACCGCTGACCAGCCGGCGCAGTTCGTCGATCGTGGTGGCGAACTGGTCACCGCGGTCGTCGATGGTTTTCAGCACCGAGTTCAGATTGTCGATCACACTACCGATGAGCGCGTCCCGGTCGGCGAGGGTCTTGGTGAACGAGCCGCTGCTGTTGAGCAGTTCGACGAGTGTGCCGCCCTGGCCTTGGAATATCTGCAACAGCGCGTTGGTCAGATCGTTGACCTGCGCCGGATCCAGTCCGCGCAGCAGGGGTTTGAAACCACCGAGCAGCATGTCGAGGTCGAGGGCAGGCGCGGTCTTGTCCAGGCCGATGGTGCCACCCTCGTGGAGAGTGGTCGCCTCTCCGGGGCCTTCCAGCAGTTCCAGGTAGCGGTCCCCGACCAGGTTCTCGTAGCGGATCGTGGCCTTGGTACTGGTGAGCAGCCGGTATTTGGTGTCGACATCGAATTCGACGTGCGCGTGGTATTCGTCGTCGACCTTCACCGAGGAAACCGAGCCGACCGGTACCCCGGCGATTCGCACCTTGTCCCCGGGCAGCATGCCCGACGCGCTGGTGAAGACGGCGTGGTAGCCGTTCTGGCCGGCGAAGCGCACCTGTGAGAAGACCACCGCCAGACCGGCGAAGACCAGGGTCATCACCAGGGTGAAGATGGCGAGTTTGACTGTCGTTGCGGTGTTGTTCACGGCCGGCCCACCCCCGGGAGTCCGCCGAACAGAACCTGGAAAACCTTGGGCGCGTTCACATTGAACTTGGTGGACGGAATGTAGGGATGTCCTTCCGAGGTATCGGTGACGACATAGTCGGCATGACTGCCCGGCACGCGGTCGGTGGTGCCGGCGCAGCGCGGTCCACCGGTGGCGTTCACCTTCGGGAGGTCGTTCGGGTAGCTGTAGGGCGGTGTGCCGTACATGAAACCGGTGTTCAGGGCCACAGCCTCCTGATTGCCGCCGAAGATTGCCTCACCGAGCGGCAACGCCTTGGCCGCGCCGCTGATGAGGCAGGTCAGTGCGGGCCGGTACTGGTTCAGTAGTTCCGTGGTCGGCCGCAGCAGATCCAGGGCGGTGCCGATCTGTGCCTCGTTCTCGTGCAGAACGGCACCGGTGGTGTCGGCGAGGCCGGTGAGATTCGCCAGCAATGCGTCGACATCCGATTCGGCTTCGGTGAGTGTGCGGCTGCTGACCGTGGCATTGTCGACGGTCCGCAGCAGATCCCCGGAGGCATCCGCGTACAGATTGCCCACCGCCGCGGTGGTTTGGAAGTCGCGCTGCAAGGTCGGCAGCATGGGGTTGATCTCGCGGAGGTACGCATTGCCGTCCACCAGCAGCTCGCCGAGGGATTCGCCGCGGCCCTGCAGCGCGGTACCCAGCGCGGTGAGGGTGGCGCTGAGCTTCTCCGGCTCCACCTGGGCAAGCACATCGCTGAGATGCTGGAACAGCGTGTTGAACTCGACGGTGACCTTGTCGGTCGCCAGCCGGGCTCCCGGTTGCAGCGATTGCTCCTGCGGCTCCTGCGGGATCACGAAATTGATGTATTTGGCACCGAACACCGTGGTCGACCGGATATCGACGGTGGCATTGGCAGGAATCAGACTCAGCTTGTCGGGGTCCAGCGCCAGGCGCAGATCGGTGCCTTCCGCGGTGGGTTCGAGCGCGGCGACCCGGCCGATCTGTACCCCGCGCACCTTGACCTTGGCATCCGGGTCCAGCACCAGACCGCTACGCGGTGCCGCCACGGTCACGGTGACGCTGGGCGTGAAAACGCCGAAGAACATCGTCAAGGAGACGAACACCGCCGCCACAACGGCCAGCACCATGGCACCGCCGGCGAGCTTGAACCCGTACCTCTTCTGGAAATTGGTCCACCCGCTCACCGGGCGCAGCGGCGCCACGGGCTCACCGGGTTCGTGGAGTCCGTTCGTGCCGTTCGGCGTGGCGGAATTCGGTCCGAGCCGTTTGCTGTCCGATCGCATCAGTTCAGTCATGGCGCCTATCCGGAAAGGTTGAAGTTGCCGGAGGTGCCGTAGAGGGCCAGGGAGATCAGCAGCGTCACCGAGACGACCGCGATCAGCGAGGTACGGACCGCGTTACCCACGGCGATACCCACCCCGACCGGACCGCCCGCCGCTGTATAGCCGTAATACGTATGGATCATCATCACCGCCAACGCCATGACAATGGCCTGAACGAACGACCACAGAATGTCGCTCGGGATGAGAAAGGTGGAGAAGTAGTGGTCGTACACGCCGGCCGACTGTCCGTAGATGACAACCGTGGCGAACCGGCTGGCGATGAACGAGGCGATCACCGCCAGCGAGTACAGCGGGACGATCGCGATCATCCCGGCCAGCACCCGGGTTCCCACCAGGTACGGCATCGGCCGGATCGCCATGGATTCGAGCGCATCGATCTCCTCGGCGACCCGCATCGCGCCCAACTGGGCGGTGGAACCCGCACCGATCGTGGCGGCCAGGCCGATTCCGGAGATCACCGGTGCCGCGATACGGACATTGAGGAACGCGGCGAAGAAGCCGGTCAGCGCCTCGACGCCGATATTGCCGAGTGAGCTGTACCCCTGGACGGCGATGGTGGCGCCGGAGAACAGGGTCAGGAAGCCGACGATCACGACGGTTCCGCCGATCACCGCCAGGGCACCCGTACCCATGCTGATCTCCGCGATGAGGCGGATGGTTTCGGTGCGGTAGTGCACCAGCGCACGCGGCATGGAACCGATCGCCCGGCCGTAGAAAACGGCCTGTTTGCCGAGATCGTCGAACGAATTCGAGAATCTGCGGACGCGCCGGGTGACCCGGGGGAAGCGGGATTGGATGATCACCGAGGCCGACATCGCGTCACCGCACCGAGAATTTGAGACCGACCGCCGTGACCACGACGTTCACCACGAACAGCGCCATGAAGGCGAAAACCACTGTCTGGTTCACCGCATCACCGACACTCTTGGGACCACCTTTGACATTCAAACCCAGGTAGCAGGCCACCAATCCGGCGATCAGGCCGAACAGACCGGCCTTCACCTCGGAAATGATCAGTTCCGGAAGATTGGTCAGCAACGTGATGCCGTTGACGAACGCGCCCGGGTTCACGTCCTGCAGATACACCGAGAAAAGGAAGCCACCGACGATGCCGATGGTGCAGACCAGGCTGTTCAGCATCAGAGCGACGAACATCGAGGCCAGCACCCGGGGCACCACCAGCCGGTGGATCGGATCGATGCCGAGCACCTTCATGGCGTCGATTTCTTCCCGGATGGTGCGGGCGCCGAGATCCGCGCAGATGGCGGTGGCACCGGCGCCGGCGACGATGAGCACCGTGACGATCGGGCCGACTTGGGTCACCGCGCCGAAGGCGGCACCGGCCCCGCTGAGGTCGGCGGCGCCGATTTCGCGCAGCAGGATATTCAGGACGAATACGACGAGCACGGTGAACGGTATGGCGACCAGAACGGTCGGCAAGATCGATACGCGCGCGACGAACCACGACTGGTCGATGAATTCGCGCAGCTGGAACGGGCGCCGCAGACTCGCCCGGGCCACCGCGGCGGTCAGTTCGAAGAATCCACCGACGGCCCGCAATGGGACGGCAAGGACGTCGTTCACTGTGGATCCTCCTTGCCTGACTGGTCCCGCTGGCGGCCGGTAGCGATACACCCCGGGACACGCCCCGCTAAGTAGAACACGTTCTTTTCCTATTTGGGGCCATTTTGAGGCTTGTGAACTGTTGACTTGTCGCAATCTCAGACAGCGAGACTGAAACAGGTTTCATACGCCTTGGGCATCATTGTGTGAGGCCGGGCACAGTACGACCCTTGTTTACCAATTGCTGGACGGTTGTTCAACTCTTACCGGCCGGGTCGCACGCGGAAATCGTGCAACCCGCCTGGGCAGAATCGACTCAACCGAGTTCGTGCAGTGCCGTTGCAGAGAAGGTACGGCCTTCGTCGCGTCCGGCGAAGTAACCGGTCAGCGTGGTGGCCAGATCGTCATCAGACCATTGCGCACCCGCCGCATCGAAGCGCTGCTCGACCTCCGGCGCCGCCATCAACGCGACCATCGGGCCGTAGACCACGAAAACCTGGCCGTTCACCCGATCGGCGGCCGGCGAGGCGAGGTAGGCCACCAGGCGTGCCACATGGTCGGGCGAGAGCGGATCGACCTCACCCTCGGGCGCCGCGCTGAACACCTGTTCGGTCATGGCGGTACGCGCCCGGGGGCAGATCGCGTTCGCGCGCACGCCGAAGCGGTTCAACGCTCGCGAGGCGGACAATGTCAGAGCGGTGATCCCGGCTTTGGCGGCCGCATAGTTGGCCTGCCCCTCCGGGCCGAGGAGTCCCGCTTCGGAAGAGGTATTGACGATCCGGCCGTATACCGGGGCACCGGCCTCCTTGGACCGCGCCCGCCAGTAGGCGCCCGCATTGCGGGTCAACAGGAAATGCCCGCGCAGATGTACCGATAGGACCGCATCCCAGTCCTCGTCGGACAGGTTGAACAGCATCTTGTCGCGGGTGATCCCCGCATTGTTGACCACGATGTCCAGGCCACCGAAAGATTCGGTGGCGGCGGTGATCAACGCATCGGCGGTGGACCGCTCGGCGACACTGCCCGCGACGAACTCCGCTTTGGCACCGAGGGCCCGGATCTGCTCCAGTGTCTCGGCCACGGCGTCGGACTCGGCGAGGTCGTTGACCACCACCGAGGCCCCGGCTCCGGCCAGAGCGAGCGCCTCGGCCTTACCCAGGCCCGCACCCGCTCCGGTCACGATCGCAACTCGCCCGGCAAGGCTGGTATCTGTATCGCTCACCGGGCCGACTCTAGAACGTGTTCTTATTCACGGCAAGAGCAGATTCACAGCAAACGCAAAGCCGCTTTCGGGCATTGCGCGACCGCATCCGCAACCGCCGACTCCTGTTCGGGCGCCACCTCGCCCTCGGCGACGTGCAGCATGTCCTCGTCGTCGAGTTCAAACACGTCGGGAGCGATTCCCGCACAGATTCCGTTTGCTTCGCACTGATCGAAGTCAACGCTGACCTTCATCGAAACTCCTTTTCCCGCCCAATGGCGCAAGCCTAACAAGCGAGGTTCGCGCGGGCGGGCTACATGGGCTGATTACCTTTCAATACTGGAACATGTTTCAGTGCATATGCAATGATCGGAGCCAGGTATCGGAGATCCATTCCGCGCTCCACGAGGGTGAGCGCGGCACGATCCCACGTCCAGGACCGTCTCCAACCCGCAGAACGAAGGCTCGAGGTACCGCCATGCGCATTGCGTATACCCCGGAACACGAACAGCTACGCGCCGAGTTGCGCGCCTACTTCGCGCGTCTGATCACCCCGGAACGGCGGGCTGCCCTCAGCGCGCAGACCGGCGAATACGGACAGGGCAACGTGTACCGCGAGGTCGTCGCCGAAATGGGCCGCGACGGCTGGCTCGCGCTGGGCTGGCCCGAGGAGTACGGCGGCCAGAACCGGCCCATGCTGGACCAGCTGATCTTCACCGACGAAGCCGCCATCGCCGGCGCACCGGTACCGTTCCTGACCATCAACTCGGTCGCGCCGACGATCATGCACTACGGCAGCGCGGAACAGAAGAAATTCTTCCTCCCCAAGATCGCGGCCGGTGAACTGCACTTCGCCATCGGCTACTCCGAACCAGGCGCCGGCACCGACCTGGCCTCGCTGCGCACGACCGCCGTCCGAGACGGCGACGACTATGTGATCAACGGCCAGAAGATGTGGACCAGTCTCATCGCCTACGCCGACTACGTCTGGCTGGCCGTGCGTACCGACCCCACCGCGAAGAAGCACAAGGGCATCAGCATGCTGATCGTGCCCACCACCGCCGATGGCTTCTCCTGGACCCCGGTGCACACCATGGCCGGTCCCGATACCAGCGCCACTTACTACCAGGATGTGCGCGTCCCGGTGACCTCCCTGGTCGGCCCGGAGAACGGCGGCTGGCCGCTGGTCACCAACCAGCTGAACCACGAACGGGTCGCGCTGACCTCCGCCGCGGCCCTGCAACTGGCCCTGGCACAGACGACGGCATGGGCGAAGGAGACGAAGGCAGCCGACGGATCGCGGGTGTTCGACCGCGAATGGGTCCAGCTGAACCTGGCCCGGGTACATGCCAAGGTCGAATACCTCAAACTCATGAACTGGGAGATCGCCAGCCGGGCCGATGCCGGTGGCGACGCCGCACCCCGGCCGTGGGACGCCTCGGCCTGCAAGGTGTACGGCACCGAACTGTCGACCGAGGCCTACCGGCTGCTCATGGAGGTGCTCGGCCCACAGGCGTCGCTGCGCCAGGACTCCCCCGGTTCGGTATTGCGCGGCCGGTTGGAGCGGATGCATCGCGCCGCCCTCATCCTCACCTTCGGCGGCGGCACCAACGAGGTACAGCGCGACATCATCGCCATGACCGCGCTGAAACAGCCCGCCTCCGCCCGCTGACCTCTCGCCCGATTCCAGAAGTAGGTAGTTCACCATGGATTTCACTCCCACCGAAGCCCAGCTGGACCTGGCCCGGCTCACCGGCGAGGTCTGCGAGAAACTGGTCACCGCCGACCGGCTGCGCGAACTGGACGGCGGTACCGCCAAATTCGACGAATCGCTGTGGAAATCGCTCGCCGAGACCGGTGTACTGGCGGCCGCACTGCCCGAGGAAATCGGCGGCAGTGGTTTCGGCACGCTGGAACAGACCGCGATCCTGCGCGAACTCGGCAAAGCCGTGGCAGCCGTCCCCTACCTGTGGTCGATCGTTCTCGGCGCGGGCGCGCTGGCCCGGTTCGGGTCCGCGCAGCAGCGTGAACTCGCCGCCGCGGCCGCCGCCGGTACGTCGATTCTCACCTTCGCCGTGGCCGAGGAACACAACTGGGATCCGGCCCGGCCCACCACCACGGCCGTCGAATCCGGCGGCAACTGGCAGGTGAGCGGCGCCAAGACCACCGTCCCCGTGGCCGATCGCGCCGCGCGGATCCTCGTGCCTGCCTCGGTGGCGGGTCAACCGGCCGTTTTCCTGGTCGATCCCGCCCATGAATCCGTCACCGTGACCGAGCAGCAGGTCACCGACCGCAGTGCGGAATCGCTGGTCGAATTCGCGTCCGCCCCCGCCGAACTCCTCGGCACTGTGGCCGACGGCGCCGAGATCCTGGCCTGGCTGCTCGACCG
Organism: Nocardia carnea; assembly: GCF_029868855.1. Classification (GTDB taxonomy): domain Bacteria; phylum Actinomycetota; class Actinomycetes; order Mycobacteriales; family Mycobacteriaceae; genus Nocardia; species Nocardia carnea_A. The sequence goes on from NZ_JARWOV010000180.1 coordinate 14,626, forward strand.
GGCCTGGCTCGGCCTGGCCGCCCAGCAGCTCGGTACCCTCGAACGCTCCTTGGAACTGGTCGCCGACTACGCCCGCGAACGCGAACAGTTCGGCCGTGCCATCGGCAGCTTCCAGGCCGTGGCTCAGCGCCTGTCCGACGGTTACATCAGTGTTCAGGGCCTGCGCCTCACCACCACCCAGGCCGCCTGGCAGCTCAGCGAAGACCTCGACGCCACGGGCGCTATCCACACTGCGAAGTTCTGGGCGGCCGAGGCCGGTCACCAGGTGGCGCACACTCTGGTCCACGTGCACGGCGGGGTCGGGATCGACCGCGACCACATCGTGCACAACTACTTCACGGCCGCCACACGCAACGAGTTCGCCCTCGGTGGGGCAACGAACCACCTTCTTTCCCTGGCTCAGTTCGTTCCCGAATCCGCTTAGAGTCCGCGAGTTGGTCAGTGGAGTTGCCGCTGACCAGCTCGGAGTATCCCGATGGGCCGGCGGCGCGGACCTGCTTTTCAATGGCGCGCTCGGTGTTCAGCGAAGGCGCGACCATCGAGCTCCGGCTTCCTTGCGGCACCGTACTCGCACCAGGCGGAGTCGGGTCGCGATCAGTATCGGCGAGCACAAGCGTCCCGGCTGTGCCGCGAGCAGCCGGACCGCCGCCCGAGTCCCGCGCGACGCCACGAGCGTGTCGGGAACGGGCTGCACCCGGCCACGCCACGGGCGGCGCTCCGAAGGGGACGGTTCGCGGATTCCGTGATTACCCGAGGCGTCCGACACTTCCTTCACGCCTGCGCTACGAGCAGATCTTCGGTGAGCCGGGAAAGGCGGTCGGCTGCACCCGGGTCGAGGGTGGGCAGCGACAGATCCAGGTTGCGGCCTCGGTCTATTGCGCGGAGCGGCACCGCGGCCGGAGTATCGACGAAATCGTGAATCAGCCGGATCGCGCTGGACACGGGCCGGGCCACGAGCGCCGCGAGCGTTCTGATGGCCGTCCGGGCGACGGGATTCAGGGGTGAGAGGTCACCGCTGCGGGTGAATCCTGGGTGATAGAGGACGTACCCGATCTTCCCGCCGAATTGCCGGGCGAATGAAACCCCCAGCAGATCGTTGGCCCGGCCGGCCTGCAATTGGGCGCGGACCACGCTGTACCCGTGCGTGAGATGCGGATCGTCCCAGTTCACCGCCCCTTTCCGGGTACCCACTCCGGCAATGTTCACAATCACCGGCTGCGCACTTCGCTCCAGCAGCGGAACCAAGCCGTACGAGAACAGGTACCGGCTCAGGTAGTACAGCGCGAAGGTGCGCTCGAATCCCTCCTCGGTCTGGATGCGCTTCGGTGAGGTCCGGTTCGCGAACAGCAGCAGTGCATCGACCTTCTCGTAGGCCGACTCTATTTCGGTGACGATCCTCCGCGTCTCCGCCACCGAACTCAGATCTGCCCGCAGAAAGCGCGCACGGTCCGCATCGGGCCCGGCGGCAGTCAGCAACGAAACGCCCTTGGCCGGGTTGCTACCGATCGCCACTACCCGATCGCCCCGGGCGAGCCGCTCCAGCGCGAACGCGCGCCCCATACCATCGGTACCACCACTGATAACAACGGTTCTCGTCATCGCACCTCCATCGGTCCATCTGTCGATCCCCATCCTCGACAACGGCTACCGACCCCGGAAGAAGGCACTTCTATGTTCCCCACCCCAGCGCAGGCCCCCTCCTTCGCCGCGGCGGAACTCCCCGCGACCGTCCCCAGCGCCGACTATCAGGCCTGCCCGGTCACCGATATCGTCCGAATCCTCGGCGACAAGTGGGCCCTGCTGGTGCTCGCCCTACTGGCCCGCCGCCCCTACCACTACAACGAACTGCACCGCTCGATCGAAGGCATCAGCCGCCGCATGCTGACCCGAACCCTGCGCTCCCTGGAGGCGGACGGCCTCGTCGACCGGAAGGTTCACCCGGCGGTCCCACCCACGGTCCGGTACAGCCTCACCTCGCTGGGCGAAACGCTCCTCGCTCCCCTCTCGGCCATCGCCGACTGGGCAGTGAATCATGCAGGCGATATCGCCGCCGCCCGACTGGCCCACACCCGAACGGCCGATGCGACCACGGAGGAAACGCCGATGGCCAGGTAGGCGAATTGTCGCAGCGATTCGCCCACCGGCACGGCACACTGCTCGACAGGCCTGCCGACTGAGCGCGGCGCGGATCCGCTACCTGACCATATTGCTGCCGATGACACCGCGCGTACTATTACGTAGTACACGTAATACGTATGGATGGGAGGCGCGCGGTGATACTCAACAGCAAAGGACAGGTCACCATCCCCTCGGCGCTACGCGCGAAATTCAATCTGCGCGAAGGAGACGACGTGGAGGTGGTCGAGGTCGATGGCGTACTTCGGATCGTCCGCAGCGATAACGCCCCCACCCGCGGCCGGCGACTGGTCGATCGAATGCGAGGCACTGCCGACAGCAAAGAGATCGAGGGTATGAGCACCGACGAGATCATGGAACTGCTTCGTGGTGACTAACCTGCGCCCGATCGGTGGCCCGACGACGCTGGTCGATTCCTGCGTACTGCTGGACGTCCTGACCGACGACAAGAACTGGGCGCAGTGGTCGGCCGACAGGCTGACCGATGCCGTCGACTTCGGCCGTGTGGTGATCAATCCGATTGTGTACGCCGAAGTATCGGTCGGTTATGACACAGTCGAGATGCTGGACAGTCTGCTGCCTGCCGACGACTTCATCCGGGAACCACTGCCCTTCCGGGCCGGATTCTTGGCCGGTAAGGCCTATCAACGCTATCGCCGAAACGACGGCACGAAACGCTCACCCATGCCCGACTTCTATATCGGCGCGCATGCGGCAGTAGCCGGATACCGGCTGTTGACGAGGGATGAGCAGCGCTTCAAGGGATACTTCCCCACCGTGGATCTGATCGTTCCCACTCGGTGAGTGAAGTAAAGGCTGTGTTCAGGTGAGTCTCCGATTCAGTTCGGCGCTCGCCGCGAGGACGTGATCGGCGGCCAGGTCGAACAATCGAGAATTCTCATCGGCCTGCTCGGCACGATCGCCGTCGGCGAATTGCTCCATATCCGTCCTCGGGCTCTGGGTTGCTGAGGCCCCAGCGTATGAACGACTCGGGACCGCCGACGTTCCGGCAGCCCCGAGTCGAGCCGCGGTTACGACGAACTACCCGCCTGGGAGTGCTCGTCGGCATCACGTTCCTCGGTATATGCCTTCGCCCACTTGTAGTCGGGTTTACCGGCCGGGGACCGCTTGATCTCGTCGACGAACCACAGGCTCCGGGGCATCTTGTAGGAGGAGATTTCCTGGGTCAGTATGGGACGCAACTCCTCGATGGTGGGGCGTTTGTCGCCGCGGCACTGCACCACAGCCGCCACCCGCTGACCCCAGCGTTCGTCGGGAACTCCGACCACCAGCGCGTCGAAGATCTCGGGGTGGCATTTCAGGGCGCCCTCGACCTCTTCGGGGTAGATCTTCTCGCCGCCGCTGTTGATGCTCACCGATCCGCGGCCCAGCATCGTGACGGAGCCGTCCTCCTCCACCCGCGCGTAGTCGCCGGGAATGGAGTACCGGACGCCGTTGAATTCCTTGAACGTCGCCGCGGTTTTCACCGGGTCGTTGTAGTACCCGACCGGAATATGTCCCTTACGGGCCAGCAGGCCGACCTGTCCGGAGCCGGGCGCCACCGGGTTGCCGTCGTCGTCGATCACCGCGGTGGACGCATCGATCTTCACCCGCGGCCCACCGGTGTGGGTGGCGCCCTTGGCCGCGATGGAGATACCACCGAATCCGGTTTCCGACGAGCCGATCGAATCGGTGATGACCGTATTCGGGAGCAGCTCGATATACCGGTCCTTGAGCGACGGTGAGAACAGTGCCGCGCTGCTCGCCATGGCCCACAGATTGGCGTGCTGGTAGGGCTCACCGGTTTCCGGATGGCCGGCCTCGAGCGCGTCCAGCATCGGCCGGGCCATGGCGTCGCCGGTTATGAAGATCATGTTGATCCCGTGCGTGTCGACGGCCTGCCAGACGGTGTGGGCGTCGAATTCGGGGATCATGATGGTCTTACCGCCGTCGAACAGACCGTGGAAGACGGCTGTCTGCGAACCGCCGTGGATCAGCGGCGGAATCGGGTACCGCACCATCTGGCCGCCGGCCGCGCCGTTCTTGGCCTGCTGCCATTCGTCCTGTACGTATTCGCCGGTCATGAAGTTGATGCCGCCGCCGAGTACGCGCCACCAGTCCTCGTGCCGCCACATGACACCCTTGGGCATCCCGGTGGTGCCGCCGGTGTAGAGCATGAAGATGTCATCGCTGGAGCGATCGCCGAAATCGCGTTCACCGGACGATTCCGCCAGCGCCGCTTCGTAATCCACCGACCCCTCGGCGGTGGGGGCATCGGTACCGTCGTCGACCACGAGCACGGTCTTCAACTGCTGCACCTTCGACCGGACATTGGTCACCTTGTCGGTGTAGCGGCGCTCGTGGATCAGCGCCACCATGTCCGAATTTTCGAAGATGTACTGCAACTCGTTCTCGACATAGCGGAAGTTGACGTTGACCATCACTGCCCGCGCTTTGAAGATCGCCAGCATCGACTCGACGGCCTCGATGGTGTTCCGCGAGTAGATACCGACCTTGTCGCCCGGCTGTACACCGTGTTCCAGCAGGTAGTGCGCCAGCCGGTTGGCACGGTCCTCCAGTTGGGCAAAGGTTTCCGAGCGGTGGTCGTCAGCCAGCGCAACCCGGTCCGGCACGAGATCGATTGTGTGTTCGACGAGGTCGGCTATGTTGTACGTCACAAGGTCAAAAATAGAACGTGTTACTGTTTCTGGCAAGGGTCCGAGTAACAGGAGAAACAACGATGCCTCAATGCCTCGTCGAGAAGCGCGGCCACGTCCTCATCGTCACCATGAACCGCCCCGAGGCCCGCAATGCGCTCTCGGGCGAAATGATGGCGATCATGCGCGACGCCTGGGATCAGGTGGACAACGATCCGGAGATCCGGGTCGCGATCCTGACCGGCGCCGGCGGCGCGTTCTGCGCGGGCGCCGACCTCAAAGGTATGACCCAGCAGCACCCCGGGGACTCGTTTGCCGGAGGCGGCTGGGATCTGTCCAAGATCGAGGCACTGCTCAAGGGCCGCCGCCTGACCAAACCGCTCATCGCGGCTGTCGAGGGGGCTGCCATTGCCGGCGGTACCGAGATCCTGCAGGGCACCGATATCCGGGTCGCCGGCGAGAGCGCCAAGTTCGGTGTCTCCGAGGCGCGCTGGGGCCTGTTCCCGCTGGGCGGCTCCGCGGTCCGGCTGGTTCGCCAGGTTCCGTACACGGTGGCCGCGGATATTCTGCTGACCGGTCGCCACCTCAGCGCCGCCGAGGCCAAGGAGATCGGACTCATCGGCCATGTGGTCCCGGACGGCCAGGCGCTGGACAAGGCCCTCGAACTGGCCGATCTGATCGCGGCCAACGGCCCGCTCGCGGTGCAGGCGATCCTGCAGACCATCCGCGATACCGAATGCATGCCCGAGGAAGAGGCGTTCCAGATCGACGCCAAGCTCGGCATGGCGGTCTTCCAGTCCGCGGACGCGAAGGAAGGCCCGAAGGCCTTCAAGGAGAAGCGCAAGCCCACCTTCAGCGGAAAGTAAGATGGCCGGCTCGTGGCGGATCAGGACGCCACAGCCGTAGCACCGGTAGACCCACGTGATACCGAACGCCCCGGTCGATACATATCGACCGGGGCGTTCGGTATGTGCTCGCCGCTACTCGGCGCCGGGGTAGTTCATGTAGAACGGCTCCCACTGATGGCCGTCCGGGTCCAGGAAGGTGCGGCCGTGCATCCCGACCTGCGCTTCTTGCGCCTGCTTATCGGTGTTGACCTCTTCGGTACCGCCCGCGGCGACGGCCGCATCGGTGAGCCGGTCCACCTCGTCGGCGCTGCCGAGCGACAGGGCGTAGGCGGCTCCGGTAGCGGCCTTGGTATCGGCGATCGGACGCTTGCTGAAAACCCCGAAATGCTCGTGGGTGAGCAGCATCAGGCAGATGTTGTCATCGACCACGATGCAGGCGGCATTCTCGTCGGTGAAATCGTCGTTCACCTTCCAGCCCAGCGATTCGTAGAAATTCTTCGAACGCCCCAGATCGGTGACGGGTAGGTTCACGAAAATCATCTTGCTGCTCACGGTTTCGGTCCTTTCGAAGCGGTGGTCTGGTCTCGCGCCGGCTCATGGGTAGAGACGGCGACCGCTTCGGAAACTCATCGGCGGCACCGGAAACTTTCCGGCGCGGGCTCCCGTGCGGGGCCATCCACACTCGACAGCCGGGAAACCGGCGGCGCGCATGTGGCCGTTGTGCCTGCCGTGGCTGTTGTGGCGCACCTGTGAACAGGCTTTTTCATCCCCTGTTCACATGTCGGGGGCCTGTGCCAGAGTGACACCCATGAGCGAGCAGACCGGCACGATCGACGCCGACGTACTGAGATCCTTCGAATCACATCGGCGCGAGCTCTGCGCCTACGCCTACCGCATGCTGGGTTCGTCCTTCGAGGCCGAGGATGCCGTCCAGGACGCGTTCACCCGCGCCTGGAAGTCCTACGCCTCCTTCGAGGGCCGGTCCAGTCTGCGTTCCTGGCTCTACAAGATCACCACCAATATCTGCCTGGATATGCTAGACGGGCCACAGCGCCGGGCCCGGCCGATGGATCTGTCGAGTCCCGGCACCCCCGATCACCCGCTCGGCCCGCCCAAACCGGATTACGTCTGGGTCGAACCCATCCCGAACTCGCTCGCCTTCGGATCGGATCCGGCCGAACACGTCAGCGCCAAGGACAGTCTGCGCCTCGCCTTCGTCGCCGCCTGTCAGCATCTGCCCGCCACCCAGCGCGCCATCCTGATCATGCGCGAGGTGCTGCGCTTCTCGGCCAACGAAACCGCCGAGGCGCTCACCATGAGCACCGCGTCGGTGAACAGCGCTCTCCAGCGGGCCCGGGCCACGATGAGCAAGGTGAAACCGGCCGAAACCGACAGCTACGACGAATCCGATACCGACCAGCGCAAACTGATCGACGATTTCGTCACCGCCTTCGAGTCCTACGATATGGACGCGCTCACCACACTGCTGAAAACCGATGTGGCGCTGTCCATGCCGCCGTTCGACCTCTGGGTCTCCGGCCCGGAGAACGTGGCAGCCTTCATGCTCGGCACCGGCGCGGCCTGCCGCAATTCCCGGCTGGTACCGCTCACCGGGGCCAACGGCCATCCGGCCTTCGGCCACTACAAGCCGAGCGGCGAGCCCGGCCGCTGGGTGCCGTGGTCGATCACGGTGCTGGAAATGCAGGACGGCGTGATCGCCGGCCTGAATTTCTTCCTGGATACCGAGCGGCTGTTCCCGCTGTTCGATCTGCCGCCGGAATGGACCGAAGAACCGGCGGGCACACCGGCCTGATCCCCACATGGCCGGGAAGCGCACAATTACCGGCCACGCGCAACGCGGAACTGGGGCGAGACCGCGAGCCGACACCGTGACAGGACCGGCTCTCGAGCCGAACGACCGTTTGCCGGATGTGCCGGTTGCCGGCCCGCGCTCAGCGCAACGGCGCCGGTCGGTCCCTACGGTCGACCGCGGGAAGGATCACCTGGTCGACGATATCGACCAACGTGCTGTCACCGGGAAGAGAGCCGGCATCCAACAAGTACTTCAGGACGAGCGCCTCGCCGATATCGAGCACCACGGGGGTGATCACCGCCGGGTCTATCCGGCCGGATTCGGCGAAGTGCTGTAGCACCACTGTGGTGAATCGCCCGCCCTTCGGCTCGAACACATCGCGGTACACGGCCTCCGCCAGCTCCGGATACCGGGCCCGCTCGGTCAGGATCATGCCGGTTACCTGTGCAGTGGGGGTGGCCATCCAGGCGACCATCAGCCGGAGCGCCTCGATGAGGTCGCGGCGCAGGTCGCCGGTGAGCACAGGTTCCGCGTTGTCCTGGGGGAACCCGCCGCGCGCGGCGTCCAGCAGCACCGCCTGCGGATTGTCCCAGCGCCGGTACAGCGAGGTTTTCGCGATACCGGCGCGCTGTGCGATACCGTCCATGGTCAGCTTGCCCATACCCACGTCGACGACTTCCTCGACGACGGCCGCATGGACGGCCGCCACCACTTCGGCATCGGTTCGGCGGCCGGGTTTTGCGGGCATCCGACCCTCCGATATCGCACAGGACTGTCCTGGGCAGACTAGTCCGCACCGGCTCCCACGAAGGCGACTGCCGTCCCGAACGGCCCCAATTCCACCACTCCGTCCTCCACCGGCCGGGTGATCGCCGGACCGGCTCCGGTGGTTGTGTCGATCGTGTGGATATACCGCACCGGATCGGTGACCTGCACACGCACCGTTTCCGGATACTTGTTGACGAGCAGGATCTTGCGCTGCCCCTCCGGGGAGACGAAGGCCTGGCTGTGGAGCCTGGTCGCCAGCATGGGAGGCAGGGCGGCATTCGGGTGCAGGGTGTCACCCGGGCCGAAGTTGTCGAGCAGGAGTTTCAGAACTCGGTACCGTGCGTTGGGTTCGCCCGTTTCCCAGTCCAGCAGCGAGACGCCGTGGTTCATCCCGGGGTAATCGATGAATTCGGCCACCCCCACGAGGTCGATACCCAGAGCCGTCAGGCGAGACCAGAGATAGGCGACCACCGCGCCGCTGAGCGCCCAGTACTCCGCCGGTGTATCGGGCGCCGGGTTCATGACATCCGGTGCGAACGTGCCCAATTCGTTGATATGAGTTTCGGTATCCGGCGAAAGCCGCTGCTTGATGGATTCGATCAGCTGCACTTGGCGGAGAAAACCATCGGCCTGGGCGAAGAGCTTGCCGTACCAGGTGTCGAAAGGCGCGTTGCCTTCGAGACCGAATGGATTCAAGATATCGGGCACCGCGTAGAAGTGGTAGGAAATGGCATCCAGCGGAATTCCGTCGCGGTGGTTGGCCGGATCGAGGAAGTGCCAGAAGTATTCCGGGTCCAGGTCCACGAGACTGAGCGAGAGTCCGATGAATTTCATCTTCGGATCGAGGGCACGCAGGCGTTCGACAACCGCATCGTAGAGCCGGGTGTAGACCTGCGGGGAGAGCTGATGGCCCATATCGGGTTCGCACAGCACCTCCCAGTAGGCGAACCGGTGGTTACGACCGGATACATGCCGTATATCGAACTGGTCGACGAATCCGCCGTCGATGTACCAACGGCCGATCCGCTCGAAATGCTCGGCTACTTCCACGAGGGTGGGATCGCGGAACTCCGTGCCCTGCTCGTATTCCCAGTTGGTCGCAGCGGGATCTTCTTCGGGGACTACCGGTTCCGGTGTCTCGAACATCCAGGTGGGGATGGTCGCGAAATTCGCGACGACCGGCCGACCGGCGGTGGCTTCCAGGAAGTCGTCGACGAATTCGTCGAGCCGACCGAAATCCCAGGACGTTCTGCCGTCCCGGGGCGGGTCGAGTTCGGGCACCGACAGTCGCGGCGAGGACCACCAGGGCAGGAACCGGGCGTAGTCGACGCCGAGTGCGCGCAGCGCCTCGAACGCTTTGTCATGGATCGGTGAACTGCGCTGCAGTGGGGGCGCTGTCCAGAGGTGCGTGGTCAAGGTGGTGCGCGAGGTGGCGGCCAGGGTGGACCAGTCGACCACGATGGGCATGATTTCGGTGCGGGGCTGGGGTTGGGTCATGCGGGGAGCCTCTTTCCGGGCTATTAGAAACGCAAGCGTAGCTACGCTAACATAGCTATTTGAAGGTAGCTACCAAGCTTGCGCTGCTCGCGAGCCGGGTCGGCAACCTACTCGCCCCGGCGATGCTGGCCGGGCAATCGGACCTTTCGCGGAGCACAGTGGTGCGGTATATCGAGTGCTGCAATCGGTTTTCCTGACCAAGAGCCTTCCAGCGTGGTCATCGGGGCCCACGTTCCGGGCAATCGGTACCCCTGAATTGGCGTTCGTCGATTCCGGAATTGCCGCCCATTTCCTCGGACAGGACGCCGCACGGATGGACGAACCCGGCGGGGCCCGCCGGTCCGCTGCTGGAGAATTTCGGGGCGATGGAGCTGGCGCGCCAGCTGTCCTGGTCGGAGCAACGAACACGGATGTACCACTACCGCACCAAGGACCAGGTCGAAGTCGATGTGGTCCTGGAAACCCCAGACGGCCGTGTTGTCGGCGTGGAGGTCAAGGCAGGAGCAACGGTACGAACCGAGCACCTCACGGGCCTCCGCAATCCGGAAAAGAGACTCGGGGACAAGTTCGTCGCGGGATACGTGCTGTATACCGGCGGCCAGACCTTGTCCTTCGGACCGAAGCTGCGTGCGGTCCCGATGGATGCGCTGTGGCGACTCGCACCGGACCGGTGAGCACCGGCCGTGACGGCACGCGGCGCGGACATCCGCGTCCAGGGCGAGTCGCCGGCGGCGGTCGGTCCGCCGGATTTCTGAAACAGGTTCAGTCGGCGGCGACCAGCGGCGCCAACCGCTTCAGTTGCTCCACATCGGGCACCGAGACCAACAGCATGGTCACACCCGCCGCTTCCCAGACGCCGATCTGCTCGCGGACTTGCGCCTCGTTGCCGATGATCGCCGTCTCCAGCACCAGTTCGTCGGGGACAGCGGCGGCCGCCTCGGCTTTCTTGCCTGCCTGGAACAAGGTGCCGATCTCGTCGACCTCTTTCTCGTACCCCATCCTGCGGTACACCTGGGCGTGGAAGTTGAGTTCCGGTGCACCCATGCCGCCGATGTAGAGCGAGGTGATCCAGCGCATCCGTTCGATCTCGGCGGCGACATCGTCGGTGATGATCACCTGGGCGGTGGCGGCGATCTCGAAATCGTCCCGCGAACGCCGGGCACCCGGCCGCGCGAAGCCCTCGTCGAGCCATTCGTTGTAGACGCCGGCCATCCTCGGCGTGTAGTAGATCGCGAGCCAGCCGTCAGCGATCTCCGCGGTGAGCGCCACATTCTTCGGCCCTTCGGCGCCGAGCCAGATCGGCAGGTCCGCACGTAGCGGGTGGGTTATCGGCTTCAAAGGCTTTCCCAGACCGGTGGCGCCGGGTCCGGTGTAGGGCAGCGAGTAGTTCGGACCGGCGTTGGTTACCGGGGCCTCGCGGGCCAGCACCTTGCGCACGATATCGACGTACTCCCGGGTGCGCTGCAACGGTTTGGCAAACGGCTGCCCGTACCAGCCCTCCACCACCTGCGGACCGGAGACACCGAGCCCGAGAATCGCCCGGCCGCCGCTGAGATGGTCGAGAGTCAGCGCGTGCATGGCGGTCGCCGTGGGGGTGCGCGCGGACAACTGCACCACCGAGGTACCCAGCCGCACCCGCTCGGTCGCCGAACCCCACCAGGCCAGCGGGGTGAAGGCGTCCGAACCCCAGGATTCGGCGGCGAACACCGCGTCGAAACCGGCTTCCTCCGCGGCCACCACCACTTCCGCGGCGTGCTGCGGCGGCGCCGCGCCCCAATATCCGAGCTGCAATCCGAACTTCACAACCGACCCCTTTCCGGCCTACTGCTTGCCAGCAGAATAAGAACCTGTTCTACTCGATATCGTGACTCAGGGGAATACTGCACCCACGGTAATTACGCAGGAACGCCCGCCGGGACTGAAACCGAGCGATGTGCTCAGTGCGCCCCTGCGGATGGAGTTCGACTACACGCGTTCCGTGGGACCGATCATCGGCAAGTTCCTTACCGGCCTGCGCGAACGACGCGTCTTCGGTATCCGAGGTTCGGACGGCCGGGTGCTCGTGCCACCGGCCGAATTCGACCCGGTGACCGCGGACCCGCTGTCGGAATTCGTGGAGGTCGCCGCCACCGGCACCGTCAAGTCCTGGACCTGGGTCCGCGACCCGCTGCCGGGCCAGCCCTTCGACCGCCCGTTCGCCTACGCGCTGATCCAGCTCGACGGCGCCGATACCGCGCTGCTGCATGCGGTGGATGTGCAGAGCCCGGAGCAGATCAGCACCGGCATGCGGGTGACCGCTCGCTGGGCCGGCGAGCTCACCGGCACCATCCACGACATCGTCTGCTTCGAACCCGGTGACGCCCCGACGGCGGAGCCGGCTCCGGCCTCGGACGCCGAACCGGTCACCATGATCACCACCCCGATCGGGATGGACTACAAGCACACCGCCTCCCCCGAGGAGACCGAGTTCCTGCGCGGCCTGAAGGAAGGCAAGCTGATCGGCGGCCGAGCCGACGCGAACAGCAAGGTGTACTTCCCTCCGCGGGGTGTGGATCCGGTCGACGGACGATCCACCGCGGACATGGTGGAACTCGCCGAGACCGGCACCGTCACCACGTTCTGCATCGTGAATGTGCCGTTCCTGGGCCAGCGGATCAAACCGCCGTATGTCGCGGCGTATGTGCTCCTCGACGGCGCGGATATCCCCTTCCTGCACCTGGTTCTCGGTTGCGAGGCCAGTGAGGTGCGGATGGGTATGCGGGTCAAGGTGGTCTGGAAGCCGCGCGAGGAATGGGGCCACACCATGGCCAATATCGACCATTTCGAGCCGACCGGCGAGCCGGATGCCGACTACGACACCTACAAGCATCACCTGTGAGAGGGCTCCCCGCGTGACCATCACCGAGCGTTCCATCGACAACGCCACCGAGATCGCCGTCGTCGGCTTCGCGCACGCACCGCATGTGCCGGAGACCTACGGCACCACCAACGGCGTGGAGATGCTGGTGCCCTGTTTCCAGCAGCTCTACGACCAGCTGGGCATCACCAAATCCGATATCGGCTTCTGGTGCTCCGGATCGTCGGACTACCTGGCCGGCCGGTCCTTCTCGTTCATCTCCGCGATCGACTCGATCGGCGCCGTCCCGCCGATCAACGAGTCCCATGTGGAAATGGACGCCGCCTGGGCCCTGTACGAGGCGTGGGTGAAAATCCGCTCCGGTCAGGTCGAGACGGCTCTCGTCTACGGCTTCGGAAAATCCTCGGCGAGCACGCTGCGCCAGGTGCTCACCACCCAGCTCGACCCCTACCTGGTCGCTCCGCTGTGGCCGGATTCGCTGGCCGTCGCCGGGTTGCAGGCCCGGGCCGGGCTGGATGCCGGACGCTGGACCGAACGCGATATGGCTGCGGCCTCGGCCGCCCATACCGTCGACGGTAAATCGGTCGACGAACTGCTGGCCGCGCCCTACGTCGCCGACCCGTTGCGGGAACACGACTGTGCGCCCATCACCGACGGCGCCGCCGCGATCGTGCTCGCCGCCGGCGACCGCGCCCGCGAACTGTGCGAACGTCCGGCGTGGATCACCGGGATGGCACACCGGATCGATTCCAGCGTGCTGGGCGCCCGCGATCTGACCGTCTCCGCCTCGGCGGCCGCCGCCGGACAGGCGGTGACCAACGGTGACACCAGCGGTATCGACGTCGCCGAACTGCACGCACCCTTCAGCCACCAGCAGCTCATCCTCACCGAGGCGCTCGGGCTGAAACCGGAGACCAAGGTCAATCCGACCGGCGGCGCGCTGGCCGCCAACCCCATGTTCGCCACCGGGCTGGAACGGATCGGCTACGCCGCCCTGCCCATCATGGCGGGCACCGCCGAACGCACGCTGGCCCATGCCACCAGCGGCCCGGCCCTGCAACAGAACCTTGTGACAGTCCTGGATTCGGAGGCCCGCCGATGAGTTTCCCCGCCGCGGTGCTGGGCACCGGACAGACCCACCACGTCGCCAAACGCAGCGATGTCTCGATGGCCGGGATGTGCCGGGAGGCAATCGATCGGGCATTGGCCGATGCCGACCTGACCATGGCCGATATCGACGCCATCGTGATCGGCAAGGCCCCGGACATGTTCGAGGGCATGATGATGCCCGAACTGTATCTGGCGGATGCGCTGGGTGCGCCCGGCAAGCCGCTGCTGCGCGTGCACACCGCCGGTTCGGTCGGCGGCTCCACGGCGTGTGTGGCCGCCAATATGGTGCAGGGTGGTGTGCACGAGAAGGTGCTCGCCATCGCCTGGGAGAAGCAGTCGGAATCGAATGCCATGTGGGCATTGTCGATTCCGGTGCCCTTCACCATGCCGGTGGGCGCGGGTGCGGGTGGCTACTTCGCGCCCCACGTGCGGTCGTATATCCGCCGGTCGAATGCGCCGCTGCACGTGGGCGCGATGGTTGCCGCGAAGGATCGCCGCAACGGAGCCAAGAACCCGCACGCCCATCTCAAACAGGGTGACAAGACCATGGAAGAGGTTCTCGCCTCGCAGGTGCTGTGGGACCCCATCCGGTTCGACGAAACCTGCCCCTCCTCCGACGGCGCCTGCGCCGTGGTGATCGGCGGCGAGGAATCGGCCGCCGCGATGGAGGCGTCCGGTAAGAAGGTCGGCTGGATCCACGCCACCGCCATGCGCACCGAACCGCTGGCCTACGCCGGCCGCGACCAGGTGAACCCGCAGGCCGGGCAGGAAGCCGCCAAAGCGCTCTGGGCGCAGGCCGGGATCACCGACCCGCTCGCCGAGATCGATGCCGCCGAAATCTATGTGCCCTTCTCCTGGTTCGAGCCGATGTGGCTGGAGAACCTCGGTTTCGCCGCCCCCGGTGACGGCTGGAAACTCACCGACAAAGGGGAAACCGAGATCGGCGGCACGCTGCCGGTGAACCCGTCGGGCGGGGTGCTCTCCTCCAACCCGATCGGCGCCTCCGGCATGATCCGCTTCGCCGAGGCCGCCAAACAGGTGATGGGCCGGGCCGGGGACTATCAGGTCGAGAACGCCCGCAAGGCGATGGGCCACGCCTACGGCGGTGGCTCGCAGTACTTCTCGATGTGGGTCGTGGGGTCGGAACGCCGATGACGCTGAAGTTCAGCCTCGGGGTCGCGCTGAGCCCGCTGGAACAGCTGCCCGAACTGGCGAGAACGGCCGAGGAGGTCGGGTTCAGCTCGATCGCGCTGCCGGATTCGCTGTTCTATATGAAGTCGCAGGCGGCGAAGTACCCGTACACCCCGGACGGCAGCCGGTTCTGGGGCCCGGACACTCCGTGGGTGGATCCGCTGATCGCCGCGACCGCCATGGCCGCGGTGACCACCCGGCTCCGCTTCTACACCAATGTGCTCAAACTGGGTTCCCGGAATCCGCTGCTGCTGGCCCGGCAGGTCGGCTCGGTGGCGAACCTGTCCGGTAACCGGTTCGGGTTCGGTGTGGGAATCGGCTGGGCACCGGAGGAATTCGAATGGTGCGGGGTGCCGTATGCGCGCCGCGGCGCCCGGGTCGACGAGATGATCGAGGTCATCAAGAAGGTCCTCGCCGGCGGCATGGTCGAGTACCACGGTGAGTTCTTCGATTTCGACGAACTGCAGATGAGCCCGGCGCCGAGCGAACCGGTTCCGTTCTATATCGGCGGCCATACCGAGGTGGCACTGCGCCGCGCGGCCCGGGTGGGTGACGGCTGGACGTCGGCGATGATGAAATTCGCCGATCTGCAGACCACCATCGCCCGGCTCGGTGAACTACGCGCCGAATACGACCGCGCCGATGTGCCGTTCGAGATCCAGGCGGTCTGCGTGGACAAGTTCGGCCGCGACGGCTACCAGGAGCAGTACGACGCCGGTGTCACCGACGCGATCGTGATCCCCTGGCTGGCGGCCGGTATCGGGTTCGACGGGGATATCGAGGCGAAGAAGGACGCGCTGCGCACATTCGCCGAAGAGAACATCCGGAACCCGATCACCTGACCGGTGGCGACACCACAGCTTGTCGAGAGGAAATCATGAGCAGCGACGAACATCCCGCACGCGCGGCCGGTCTGGCCTCGCAGGCCGCCGTCCGCGCGCGGGACAAGGACGCCTGGCTCGCGCTGTTCGCGCCGGACGGGATCGTGGAGGATCCGATCGGACCCTCCGGTTTCGACCCCGAGGGCAAAGGACACCGCGGGCCGGAGGCGATTTCGGCTTTCTGGGACAAGGCGATCGCGGGAACCGATTCGATCGAGTTCCTGTTCGGCGATTCTTTCGCCTGCGGCGCGGAGGTCGCGTTCACCGGCACGATCCGCAGCAGCATCGGCGGGCACCGCATCGACGCCGAAGGTGTTTTCACCTACAAGGTGGACGATTCCGGGAAGATTCTGGCTCTGCGCGCGTTCTGGGAAGTAGATCGCGCGATGGCCACGGCCACCCCGATCGGCTGATCGGCTCGCGGGCTGCCCCTCACGGCCCGCCTGCCGATCGGCTTCTCCACCGGACCGGCCCCGCACTCCTCGGAAGTGCGGGGCCGTTTCGTGTTCACCCACCGAATGCCGGCGACTGGTCAACGATCCATCTGGACCGACCGACGCCGTTTGGAACACTCCCGGCCCCTTGCAAAGCTTAGGGCCCCCCCCCCCAGGGTGGGGGGGGGGGCAATGGTGGCCCCCCCCCCCCCCCCCCCCCCCCCCGCCCCACCCAAAAAGGGGTGAGGCCGCCCACCCCCCCCCCCCCCCGCCCCCGCGCCCCGCCCACACACCCACCGGGGACG
>NZ_JARWOV010000181.1 GCF_029868855.1 Nocardia carnea
GTACTTCGCCCGGGGGGGGCCGCACGGTATCCACACACGCGGCTGGTCTTGTCCCGCCAGGGGCCTACCCGATTGCGCGGCCTAACCTTAACGCCCGCTGCGCGGGCCTCTCCCGCTGGGGTGGGGTTTATCCGCCCCCCCCCTGCGGCGTCGGCCGGTATCGCCGGAGCTGTTGTGCCGAACGTGAATTCCACGCCGGTCAGTTCCTCGGCTACCGCCCACAACCGCCGGCCGGCTTCGGGGTCGCGCGCCGACGGTGCGGCGGGCACAGCGACCGGGGGACCGACGAGCCCCCAGCGGTTCGCCGGGCCGTAGAAGCCGGCGCCCGGTACCGCGGGGTCGAGTGCGGCCCGCAGGATCGGCTGTGCGCCCTGTTCCGGGGTCTGGGTGAACAGGCGTGCCAGCGCCATCACCACACCGCTGTAGGCGATCCGGGCCACGATGCTCTGTTCCCGCAGAATGGTCGACCGCACACCGCCGGGGTGGGCTCCCACCGACAGTGCCGACGCACCGGCGGCCGCGAGCCGGCGCTGCAACTCCACCATGAACGTCGTGGTGGCCATTTTCGACCGCGAATAGGTGATGAGGCGGCCGAAACTGTGCTCGGACTGGAGATCGTCGAAATCCAGTTCGGCGTTGCGCCGACCATGGCTGAGACTACCGACACTGACCACCCGTCCGGCGGGCGCGGCAGTCAGCAGATCGATCAGTTGCGCGGTGAGCGCGAAATGCCCGAGAAAGTTGATCCCGAAATCGCTTTCGAAACCGTCGGCGGTCAACGTCCGGGTTCCGGTGACGACCCCGGCATTGTTGATCAGCAGGTCGAGCCGGGGCAGTTCGGCGTGCAGGCGCCGCGCACAGTCGGCGATCGAGGCGAGACTGCCGATATCCACATGGGTCGTACGGATATCGGCGCCCGGTACCGAATCCTCGATATCTCGTTCGGCCTGTGCGGCCGCGGTGTCGTTACGGCAGGCGAGGATCACCCGCGCGCCGCGGCGGGCCAGGCCGCGCGCCACCTCGAGGCCGATTCCGGTATTCGATCCGGTCACCACGGCGGTACGGCCCGACTGGTCGGGCGCCTCGGCCACTGTCCACGGTTGGTTCGACGAGCTCACGGCATCTATCCAGTTCCGGCGGTGTCATGCCGTCCGGGGTCGCGTTCCGTCGCCTACCGCCGGACAGCCGGTTCAGCGGAAGTATAAGTCAATTCTCAAATGAAGAGAATATGATTACCCCGCTGGATCGGGGTCGCCCTCGTCCGCCCGTCTACTGCACCGACATCAGGCCGCTCTTACGGCCCACCCCGCCCAGGATCAATCGCTCCTCGGCGGTCGCCGGCGGATGCACCGGCCCCGACGGCCACCACTCGTCGAGGGGGACCACGCCCGGAGCGATCAATTCCAGCCCCGTGAAATACGATTCGATCTCCGCCCGGCTCCGGTACCAGCCCGACCCCAGGCCCTTCTCCACGAAACGCCGCTCCACCTCACGCGCCAGCTCGTGGTCCGGCGACTCCTCGCCCGGATCCCAGAAATGCGTGATCGCGATATACGACCCCGGGCTCAGCGCATCCACCATCCGTGCCACGATGCCGGCCGGATCCGCGTCATCCGGCAGATGATGCAGAACGGCACCCAGGATGAGTGCGACCGGACGGTCCCGGTCCAGATACCGCCAGACCGACGAATCCGCGGCGAGCACAGCGGGATCGGTGAGGTCGCCGTGGAGGTAGACGGTGTCCTCGTTGGTTTCCAGCAGCACCCGGCCGTGTGCGCTGACCATCGGATCATTGTCCAGGTAGACGACCCGCGCCCACGGATTCACCAGCTGGGCGATGTCGTGGGTGTTGCTCACGGTGGGCAATCCGGCACCGGCATCCAGGAACTGCTCCACGCCGACGACCCCGGCCAGGTACCGCAGCACCCGGCGCAGCCAGGCCCGGTTCCGGCGCGAGACAGCGCACATACCGGGCGCGACCTCCAGGACCGCGTCGAGAGCCCGGCGGTCGGCCTCGAAGTTGTCCTTGCCCCCGAGGCTGGCATCGTAGACGCGGGCGATACCGGCCCGGGAGGTATTGATCCCGGCCGGGGGACGGCCGGGCTCCGGCGAGCTGAACGACGAATCTGGCATCGGTTTTCTCTCTGTCCGATTGTGGAGTGGTGCGACGTCGACAGGTAGGGCTCGACAGTGATGACGGAAGGACCACCGCGAATTCATCGCGGGCCGGCAGCGAAACTCCGAAAAATATTTCGGCAGCGTCCATCCGTGCCGCCGACGATCGAAAATTCGCTGGCCACAAGGCGTCCGGTCGATCATGATCACCTCGGGGCGCGCACTGGAAAACAGCTGCCTTCGCGCGCCCGGGACGGGGACCCGAGGAGGATCACGGATGGACCGCACGCATGATCTGCTGCTCGAGGGAGTGGTCGGTTCCACCGCCTACGGTCTGGCCGGTCCCGCCAGCGATATCGACTACGCCGGAATCTATGTGGAGCCGACCCGGAACCTGCTGGGCCTGCATCCGCCGGCCCGGCAGACCTGGCAGGGCCGCGACGGTGCCGATGCGACCTATCACGAGATCGGCAAGGCCATGCGGCTCATGCTCTCGTGCAACCCGACCGCGACCGAAATCCTCTGGCTCGACGGCTACACCGCGGAATCCGCGTTCGGCCGGGAACTGGTCGAACTGCGGACCTGCTTCCTGTCCGCTGCCCGGGTCCGGGATGCTTTCTTCGGTTACGCCACGAGTCAGTTCCGCCGCCTGACCGGCCCGCAGGCGCCGGCCGCGCGCCGGGCGAAGCATGCCCGGCACACTCTGCGCCTGCTGTGGCAGGGGTACGAGCTCTACACCACGGGCCGCCTGCCGATCCGCGTGCCCGACCCCGAGCGATACCACGCACTGGGCGCCGCGATCGAGGCCGATCCCGGTGCCGAGGCCGTTCGCCGGCTCGTCGCCGGCTACGAGCACCGTTTCGATACCGCGGTCACCGCGCTACCGCAGCAACCGGACGAGGCACCGCTGAACGACTTCCTGCAGCGAGTGCGCCGGGCACACCTGGATTCACCGGAAGCCACCGCCCGGAAAGGAATGGCGCTCTAGAGTATTTCTACGACTCGCGCGCACTCACCCCGTTCCGCGCGCGCACCATGGATCACCGAGCTCGGAGTCGCTCATGAGCCCTATCGACAGCGCGCCCGCCGCATCGCGCCGATACCATCGGCTCGATATTTCCCGACCCGCGTTCTGGGCCCGGGATTTCCGCGCCCGCGACGAGGTGTTCGCGCAGTTACGGGCCGAACCCGGACTCACCTGGCACGCACCTCCGCCCGCGCTGTTCCCGCATTCCGAACCGGGCTACTGGGCGGTGACCCGGCACGACGATATCGCCTTCGTCAGCCGGCATCCCGAGCTGTTCACCTCGACACTGGGCATCAGCATGGACCCGATGCCCATCGAGCTGCAGCGGCCCACCACGTTCTTCCTCACCATGGATCCGCCGCAGCACACCCGCTACCGGCGCCTGATCAGCTCGGCGTTCACACCGAAACAGGTGCGGCGGATCGAATCCCAGATACGGGCCAATGCCGCCGAGATCGTCGAAGAATTCCTCGCGGACCTGTCTTCGGGCGCACCGGTCGATTTTGTCGACAGTGTGTCGCGCAAACTTCCGATGCGCACCATTTCGGACATGATCGGGATCGATCCGGCCGGACGCGATGCGGTCGCCCAGGCCGCCGAGGCCATGTTCGGCTCCAGCGACGACGAATACGCCGCCCTCGAGGAGCGCGCGGAATTCTTCATGGCGCAGTTCGGGATTCTGCACCGCGCCGGGACCGATCTGGCCCGGCTACGCCGTGCGCAGCCCCGCGACGATCTCATGTCTGCCATCGTCGCCGCCGAGGTGGACGGCCATCGGCTCACCGACGAGGAAATCGGAGCGTTCATGGTGCTGCTCGCCTCGGCCGGTAACGACACCACCAAACAGACCACCTCCCATGCCTTCCGCGCGCTCGTGGACCGGCCGGCGCAGCGGGAATGGCTGCTGGAGGATTTCGATGCGCGCATCGGCGGCGCGGTGGAGGAATTCATCCGCTGGTCGACACCGGTGCTGCATTTCGCCCGCCACGCGGTGGCCGATACCGAGGTCGCCGGCACCCGG
This sequence comes from Nocardia carnea, assembly GCF_029868855.1. Taxonomy (GTDB): domain Bacteria; phylum Actinomycetota; class Actinomycetes; order Mycobacteriales; family Mycobacteriaceae; genus Nocardia; species Nocardia carnea_A. Next base: position 4,164 of record NZ_JARWOV010000181.1, read on the forward strand.
GTCCGGGCCGGCGAGAAACTTGTACTGTTCTACTGTTCGGCCAACCGTGACGAGACCGCACTCGACGATCCGCAGATCTTCGACATCACCCGCACCCGGAATACGCACTCCGGGTTCGGCGGCGGCGGCGCCCATTTCTGCCTGGGCGCGTGGCTGGCCAGAATGCAGTTGCGGTTGCTGTTCCACGAACTGCTGACCCGTGTCCCCGAGGTGGTACTCGGGGAACCGGAGTATGTACACAGCGATTTCGTCCACGGCATCAAACGGATGCCGGTGCACCGGGCCTGATCGGTCGTCATCGCGGCGCCGCGGCTACTACGCTGAGCGGCGTTGCTTCACCATGACGAAAGGACAACCGATGAAAACCCAGCTGAACTGCCCCTGCGGCGAACACCTGACCGGCGCGAACGAGGACGAACTGGTCGACAACGTGCGCAAGCACCTGGCCGAGAACCACCCCGGCCACGACTACACCCGGGATCAGATCCTGTTCATGGCCTTCTGACGCAGGCCCGTCGCGCCCGTACCGGCCGCCGGCCCCGGCCGGACACGGGCCGCACCGCCGCCGGCCACCTGGCACCGTCGCCGGCTGTGGGGCACCGCGCGACGAGAATGCCGGGCGCACCGTGTTATATGGATCCGGACGGCAGCGCCCGCCAGGAAGGATCCCCAATGGACGACCACACCCTCGCCGCTACTCTGGCCCGAGAGGCCGGCGAACTTCTCGTGTCGATCCGCGAACTCGGCGGCCGGGTCGGTGACCAGCGGTCCAACCGTCTGCTGATCGACCGATTGGCACAGCTTCGACCGGCGGATGCCGTGCTCTCCGAGGAATCCCCCGACGATCCGGTCCGCACACAACATTCCCGGGTATGGATCGTCGACCCGCTCGACGGCACCCGGGAATTCGGTGAACCGGGCCGGTCGGACTGGGCAGTGCATGTGGCGCTGGCGGTGGACGGCGCCCCCGTGGCCGGCGCCGTCGCGCTACCGGCCGCGGACCTGGTCCTGCACACCGGCCGGCCACCGGTGCTCGCTCCCCCACCCGCCCCGGGCACCGTACGCGTCGCACTGTCCCGCAGTCGCCCCTCCTTCGAGGTCCGGCAACTCGTGGCCCGGTTGTCGGCCACCGAGGTTCCGATGGGGTCGGCCGGGGCGAAGGCCATGGCGGTCGTGCGCGGGGAGGCCGATATCTACGCCCATTCGGGCGGGCAGTACGAATGGGATTCCTGTGCCCCGGTCGCCGTCGCGCTCGCGGCCGGACTGCATGTCTCCCGCCTCGATGGGTCGCCGCTGCGCTACAACCGGCCCGATCCGTACCTGCCCGATCTGATCATCTGCCGGCCCGAGCTGGCCGAGATCGCTCTCAAAGCGCTGTCGGAGTAGATAGCTCGGAGCGCACCGCTACCCGTAAGGGCCTGTCGGCGTCACCCGGGAAACCCGGCCCGTGCGCGCGGAGCGCCGGTCGGCCCACAATGGTCGGACGTTTCCCGTAACGACAGGAGTAGAGCAAGTGAGCGGTCGACTATCCGGCAAGGTAGCTTTCGTCACCGGGGCGGCGCGCGGCCAGGGCCGCGCCCACGCGCAGCGACTGGCGGCAGAGGGCGCCGATATCATCGCGGTCGACCTGTGCGCACCCCTGCCGCCCGCGGTGCCCTACGATTCCGCGACTCCGGACGATCTCGACGAAACCGTGCGCCTGGTGGAGGGTGCGGGCGGCAAGATTTTCGCCGCCGTCGCCGATACCCGTGATTTCGCGGCGATGCGCACCACTGTGGACGAGGGGGTCGCCCGGTTCGGCCGCCTCGATGTGATCGTGGCCAATGCGGGGATCTGTATCCCCGAGCCCTGGGACACCATCACCCCGGAATCGTTCCAGGCGGTGATCGATACCAATGTCACCGGGACCTGGAACACGGTGATGGCCGGTGCGCAGCACATCATCGACGGCGGTCGCGGCGGGTCGATCATTCTCATCAGCTCGGCATCCGGCGTGGCCATGCAGCCGTTCATGGTCCACTACACCTCCAGCAAGCATGCCGTCACCGGGATGGCGCGGGCATTCGCCGCCGAACTCGGAAAGCATTCGATCCGGGTCAACAGCGTCGCCCCCGGTCCGGTGGCCACGCCGATGGGTTCGGGCGATATGGTCGGCGCCCTCACCCGGGCCGCCGAAACCAACGGCCAGCTGGCCGGGATGAACACGCCGCTGCTGCCGGACGGGATCGCGATGCCGGAGGATATCGCGGATGCGGTGTGCTGGCTGGCCGGTGACGAATCCCGGTTCGTCACCGCGAGCAGTATCTCGGTGGATCTCGGGTCGGCGCAGTACTGACGGCAGCCCGTCACGGCGTCACCGGCGGCGCCGCGGCGGGTTCTCGTGGGAGTCGTGCGGAAAACCGTAGGAAAATTCGATATAACACTTTCGAAGAACGGCATTATCAGGCAATCTGGGTACTGCCGTGGACCACGCGCACGACCGTCGCGACAGTTAGGGAAGCCGATGAAATCCAAGGGTGCTTTGATCTGGGATTACGCGCAGCCGTGGTCGGTCGAGGAGATCGAGATCGGCGATCCCCAGCAGGGCGAAGTGAAGGTTCGGGTGGAAACGGCCGGCCTGTGCCAGTTCGATCAGCGGCTGGCCAGCGGTGACGTACCCACCGCCGAGTTCCCGATCCTCGGCGGGCACGAGGGCGCCGGAATGATCGTCGAAGTGGGTTCGGGAGTCGACCAGCTCGCGGTGGGCGACCATGTGGTCTTCTCCTTCATCCCCGCCTGCGGGATATGCCAATCCTGCCTATCGGGTCACCACAACCTCTGCGACCGCGGGCAGGAGCTGCTCACCCGAGGCGCGGTATCCGACGGCACCTTCCGCATCCGCGCCCGCGGCCAGGATGTGCACCCCACCTCCCTCATCGGCGCCTTCGCCCCCTACGCGGTGGTACACAAGAGTTCGGTGGTCAAGATCGACCCCTCCATCCCGTTCGATATCGCCTGCCTCGCCAGCTGCAGCGTCACCACCGGATACGGCGCCGTGGTCAACACCGCCACGGTACGGCCCGGCGAAGACGTCGCGGTGATCGGCGCCGGCGCGGTGGGCACGGCCGCCGTACAGGCCGCCGTGATCTCCGGGGCGCGGCGAATCTTCGCGGTGGATCCGGTCGAGGCCAAATGCACACAGGCCGCGAAGTTCGGTGCCACCCACACCTACTCCGATATCGATACCGCGATCGGTGCGATCGAGGAGATCACCGGCGGGCAGATGTGCCGGACGGTGATCGTGGCGGTCGGCCGGTGCGACGGGCACGACCTGGCCAAATGGATGCGGATCACCGCCAAGGCCGGCAGCTGCGTCCTCGCCGCCACTGGCGACGCCGCGGAAACCAATCCCCGGATGAACCTCTCGGCGCTGACCTTCCAGCAGAAGAGCCTGTGCGGAACCCTGTTCGGCGGCGGCAACCCGCAGCTGCTGATCCCGGAGGTCCTGGCGCTCTACAAACTGGGTGATCTCGGGCTCGGCGATATGATCACCCGCGAATACTCGCTCGAGCAGATCAACGAGGGGATCACCGATATGCTCGAGGGCCGTAATATCCGCGGGATCATCCGGTTCACCGACGCCGATCGCTGACCGGCGCCGGCTCCCCCCGGATCAGAACACGACCCGGCTCACCGCCTCCGCGATCAGCGCGGGCTTGCTGCCGCCCTCGGTCTCCACGGTGTGCTGCACGACCAGTTGCAGCCCGCCGCCGGCCACTTCGGTCGCATCCGCCAGCACCGCGGTCGACCGGACCTTCGCGCCCACCGGCACCGGACTCGGGAACCGGACCTTGTTGGAGCCGTAGTTGATGCCCAGTTTCGCGTTCTCGAACGCGAAGATCTGCGAACCGAGCAGCGGCAGCATCGACAACGTCAGATACCCGTGCGCGATGGGCCCGCCGAACGGGCTCTCCCGCTTCGCCCGTTCCGGGTCGACGTGGATCCACTGATGATCTCCGGTCGCCTCGGCGAACTGATCGACCATCTGCTGGGTGACCTCCACCCAGTCGCTGGTGCCGAGGGTCTCCCCCACTGCCGCCAGGACCTCGTCCTTGCCGGTGAATGTGCGCACAGTTGTCTCCTTCGGTCCCGTGCCGGGGGGGGGGGGGGGGGCCGGCGAACCCCAAAAATTATTTATAAAAAAAGCCCCACAGAAAAAACAGCAAGAAAACAAA
>NZ_JARWOV010000182.1 GCF_029868855.1 Nocardia carnea
CGGGCATGTGCGGGGGCCCTGCGTGGTGACGCTGCGCTACCGCCTCCGGGCCTGACCCGCTCATGCTGTGTCCGTCGGGCATGTGCGGGGGCCCTGCGTGGTGACGCTGCGCTACCGCCTCCGGGCCTGACCCGCTCATGCCGCGCGCCGGGTGGCGGCCAGCGCCATCGCCTTCAACCGGTCTTTGGCCTCGGGGGTGGCGGAGCTGGCTTCGATGGCGGCGAGGCCCTGGTCGGTGAGTTCGGCGATCCGGGTTTCCACGGCATCGACCGCGCCCAGTTCGATCAGCAGTTCGCGCAGTTCGCTCACCTGTTCCTCGGAGAGGTCGGTGCCGATCTCGGCGCGTAACCGGTCGCCGGCGGCGGGGTTGTCCGCCGCGGCCCGCTGCAGCGCCTCGGCGACCAGCACGGTGCGTTTGCCCTCGCGCAGATCGTCACCGGACGGTTTTCCGGTGACCTCCGGATTCCCGAACACACCGAGCAGATCGTCGCGCAACTGGAACGCGATCCCGATATCGGTGCCGTAGGTGCGGTAGGCGGCGACCAGGCCGCCATCGGCGTCGGCGAGGGCGGCGCCGAGATGCAGCGGACGCTCGACCGTGTAGGCCGCGGTCTTGTATCGATTGATCCGCAGCGCCGCCGCGACGGACTCGTCGCCACTGGCCTCCCCGTGCACATCGAGCAGTTGGCCGCCCAGTACCTCGGTCCGCATACCTGCCCAGACCGGCGCGAACCGCCCCAGCGCCGCCGGGTCCAGACCGCTGCCGTGCACCATATCGTCGGCCCAGGCCAGGGCAAGATCACCGAGCAGGATCGCCACCGATTCGCCGTAGTGCGCCGAATCGCCCGTCCAGCCCTGGTGGTGATGGCGCTGTTCGAAGTCCACGTGCACCGTGGGGAACCGGCGCCGGGTGCGGGAACAGTCGATGATGTCGTCGTGGATCAGCGCGCACGCCTGCACCAGTTCGAGCGCGGCGCAGGCCTGGAGTACGGCCGCGGCCTGCGGGCCCGCCGGATCGCCCCCGGCACCCAGCCACCCCATCCAGGCGAAACCGGGCCGGGTGCGTTTACCGCCGCGCAGCACGAACGATTCGAGCGCGCCGACCGCATCGATGAATACCGGACCCAGTTCGGTGACGGCGTCCGCGCGGGTGGCGAAATAGCCGGTCAGGGCCTGTTCGACGGCGGCCGCGAAGGCCGCTGTCCCGGGTACGGCCGAGAGGGGGCCCGAACGGGCCGGGGTTTCGGTTCCGGTTCCGGCGGACAGGATGACCTCCCAGATCGTTGCTAGTCATGGGTGCCGGCCATCGGGAGCCCCGCAGGGTTTCTCCGATGGTGTCCCATGGTCACCCGCCGTGGCGACGGGACCTGATCGCAGAATACGCGCGCGCGGGTGGCCGCCCGGATTCGGTGGGGAGGTGGTCGGAGCGATAGGGGAACCGCCCGGACTCCGGTACGGCTTTAGACTGGGCCGGTGACTTTCGACAACGCGCGGGGACTCCCGACCCCTGGCCGGCCGTCTCCCACGTCACCGAACGTCTCCGCGACGCCTTCGGTCGTGCAGAGCCTGGAGCGGCATGCGGGTGGTGCCGTGCCCTTCTCGGTGGAGTTCTCCCCGCCCCGCGACGAAGCCGGTGAGCAGCGGCTGTGGCGTGCGGTGCGCACTTTCGAGCGGATGCATCCGGCCTTCGTCTCGATGACCTACGGCGCCGGGGGCAGCACCCGCGATCGCACGGTGCGGGTCACCGGGCAGCTCGCCCAGGAAACCACTCTGCTGCCGGTCGGGCATCTCACCGCGGTCGGGCACAGTGTTGCCGAGCTGCGGTCCATCGTCGGCGCCTACGCCGATTCGGGGATCACCAATATCCTCGTCCTGCGCGGCGACCCGCCGGGCGATCCGCTGGGGGAATGGCATAAGCACCCCGACGGGGTGGAGTATGCCGAAGAGCTGGTCCGGATCGTGCGCGACCTCGGCGACTTCCATGTCGGCGTGGCATCGTTCCCGCAGGGGCACCACCGCTCGCCCGACCTGGATTGCGATACCGCCTACCTCGCCGCGAAACTGCGTGCGGGCGCGGAGTATTCGATCACTCAGATGTTCTTCGATGTCGACGACTATCTGCGGTTGCGCGACCGGATCGTCGCGCTGGACCGGATCGAGGGCGCAAAACCGATCATTCCCGAGCTGATGCCGATCACCTCACTACGCACCGTGGAGCGCGCCGAACAATTGTGCGGCCGCCCACTTCCGGAGCCTGTGCTGGAGCGGTTGCGCCGCGCCGCGGGATCAGGAGCGGAGGAGGATCGCGCCGCGGTCCGCGCTGCCGGGATCGAGATCGCCACCGAAATGGGGGAACGACTGATCGCCGAGGGTGCCCCCTGCCTGCATTTCATCACCCTGAATTTCGCCAAGGCCACCAGTGAGGTGCTGACCAACCTCGGCTACGGGGTGACCGCGGCGCCGCTGAGCGCCTGAACCGGCCGGGCGCCGGCACGGTGGCTCCGGGGTAGACGGCGCCGTCACAGCACGGTTCGCCGGCTCAGGGTTTCGTGACCACCGGTCCGGGCGCGTGTCGACCTACCGACCTGCTGATACGCGCAGTACCCCGTCTGGCCTGCGGGACCGGCCGGTGTAGCCCGTGGCCATGTGACCCGTCATCGCCGTATCGGTGGCGTTCGGCCGCGATCGGTCGTGGTGCATTACTGCCGACGCAATCGCACAGTACGGCGCTCGGGTCCGGCAGCTTGTACGTGCGTGCATGCGTTCGTGGCGAACTCGTAATCGGCGATCCGCGCGGCGGTTGCGGTCGCTCGGTGCCGCGGCGTCGTGCTCGGCGTCGTCGTGACCGGACACACGCTTCTGTGTCGGGGCCGCTCTACGCCTGGGACGGCCGTGGCCCGAGTTGGGAGAGGCGCGGCATCGCCTGCCGCGAGCCTGCCCAGGATCCCGGCATCGTGCAGCGGCGGTGCGGAGGGTCAGTCGATCGGGGCGTGGACGCGGATCGTCGTCCGTTCGCCCTGCCGGAGAACCTCGACGGCATGGTTGTCGTGGCGCAGGATCAGCCCGGGGGCGCCGTCCACGGGATCGAGGATTTCGATTCCGGCGATCCGGGTTCCGTCGTGGTCCAGCCGGTCGCCCGGTTTGGCGGCGATGAACACCCGGCTGTCGACGACCCACCAGGTACCCGGGATCCCGGGCAATTGCTCGGGCGATTCGCCGAGGTCGTGTTCGGCGACGGGGCCGGGCCCGCGGTATGCGCCGCGCAGGCGGATCGAGTATCGGCTGTGCCACTGTGCCCAGTCGGTATCGACGCTGGGATGGACGGCGATGGTCATACGAGCCTCCTCGAACCCGGCCGGAAATGGCCTGTTGCCCGCCGATCGGTCCGGGCAGGCTCATCATCCGGCCACGGCAACATCTGGCACAAGACCAAGAATCAGCGAGAGTCCAGCTCTTTTCCGGGCCGCAGAGTGCGTCCCTTCCAGGTGAGAGCGTTGCGGCGGCGATCGCGCTGTGAGCGTGCCCACAGGAAGAAATAGGCCGAAATGGCCACTGGGTGGGACAGTGCGGCAGCGAGGTCGCCGGGTCCTGGCCGCCGGCCGGTCTCCAGTCCGCGGGCGAGTAACCGCCCGGCCGCTGCCGCGGCGTACCCGGACAGTCCCCAGCGGCGCACCGATCCGCGACCGAGTACGGCGGCCAGCGGGGGCAACCAGTACGCCCAGGCGGCGACAACCGCGACCGCGAGCCCCGCGGGGACCGAACCGCCGTACGCGGACCACAGCCAGCGCCGGTATCCCGCCGCGAGTTCGCTTCCGCCCCGGTACATCCGGGTTCGCGCCAGCGCGCCGGTCGCGATAAGCGCCGTGCGGTACCCGGCACGGCGCAGCGCGCGGGCGATATCGAGGTCCTCGGTGGCGCTGTCCGCCACCGCCGTGTGACCGCCGATCGCGCGGTAGGCGGCCGCGTCGAACACCAGGAACTGCCCGCACGCGACCACGGTGGAAGCCCGTAATCCGCGATCGGCGCACACCACCGGCAGCGTCGACGCCCACGACCAGCACAGCAGCGGTTGCACCAGGTGCTCGGCGAGCGACCGCGCCTGCTGCTGTGGCCAGGGCGCCACCAGGGCGATCTCCCGGCGCCGCAATTCGGCCACCGCCGCGGCGAGTGCCCCCGGCGCGAGCCGGAGATCGGCGTCCAGGAACACCAGCACGGTGGTGTCCGGGAGCCGCGCGGCGGCGTCGGCGAGCGCCCGGCAGGCCGCGGCTTTTCCGGTCCAGCCCGGCGGCGGGCCGCCGGTCCCACGAAGCAGTGCGCAGCGCGGGTCGCTGTCGATCGACTCGAGTACGCGCGCGGCGGTGCGGTCGGTGGAAGCATCGTCGAATACGAGTACGCGCAGCCGCGGGATATCGGTCTGGGTGCGCAGATCTGCGATCAGGTCGGGTATCCGCTCGGCTTCGTTGCGGGCGGGCACGCAGACCGTCACCGCCTCGGCGATCGGTGTGGTGGCGGCGGACAGCCGGGGCACGGTGAGCCGGTTCCACGCTGTCAGTGCCGCACCACTCGCGGCCAGCCCGGCGCCGGCGGCCACCAGCAATGCCGCCCATCGACCAGCCGGCCCGGAGGACCCTGTTGCGCGAAACGGCCGAGAGAAGCCTGTGCGGAACGGCCTGGTGAAGCCGGCTGTGCGAGACGGCGCAGACAAGCCTGCGCGGACCGGCGTGGAGAAACCCGCAGCGCGAGACAGCCGGGAGCCGCGTGCTGCGCGGAACGACGCGGTCATGCTTGTTGCGCTGGACAGTGGGGACGAGTCCGCCCGGGGGGACGGGGCGAAGGAGGGCGGCGGCGTGCAGTCCGATTCGGACGCCCGCTGTCGTGCGACCCTTCGGGACGGGTCCGGCGCCGGCGCCGCGCGGTCGACCTCATGCGTCGCTCTTGACCTGATCCCACCAGCGGCGCAACGAGAAACCGGCGGGAGCGCCGGGGGCGGGCGGGTTGCGGTGGAGGTAGGCGAGGGCCGCGACGACGGCCGCGACGGCCAGCGTGATCCCGCCGACGATCCCGGCCCAGCCGGCGAACGAGCGGGTGTTCGGATCGGCGTAGCCGACCTCGGCGCGGACGGTGCTCACCTCGCCGGCAGGCAGTTTCCAGGAGACCACCGCATCACCCTCACGGGTGCCGTTGGTCTTGGCGACCCGGGCCGGGAACGCCACGCTCAGCTGCACATCCGAACCGTGCGGGGCCAGCGTCTCCAGATCGACCCGGCCGTTGAGGCTCACCAGGTCGCCGTTGCGCTGGAACTTCAGCTCGAACAGGCCCTGTGCCTGTTCCGACAGCTGACCGAGCTGTTCGACCTCGCCGAAGTTCAGGTCGTCGAAATAGATTTCGCTGCCGACGTAACCGTCCTGGTTGTACGTTTCGATCCGCACCTTGCTGGCCAGCGCCTCCGGCGCGGTGAACTGCGGTCCCTTGTCCTCGCTGTTCTCCGGGACGACCGCGGCCACGATCCGGCCCGAAACCCGGTCGTTGGACGACAACCCCATCGATGCCTGTACTCGCAGGCACCCGGCCAGGGCGGGTACCAGCAGAGCGGCCAGCACGAGGGCCGCCGTCACTCGCACTCGCAGGCGGCGCGAGCGCAGAACGGGGACCGGGGAGCCGGGTTTCGCGGTAACGGGACTCGAAGGCACGGATGACATGGTGCCAGGCCGCGACTCACCGACGCCATGCGACGGGCCCGGCCGCGTCGCCGCCGCCCGAGCCGGTGCGACCGGTTTCGGCGCGCACCGTCCGGACCAGCAGCGGAACCCCGAGCAGGCCCAGTGCGACCCCGCCGTAGACGGCCGAATACGGCAGTCCGAGGAAAACGGCGTGTGCCAGCGCGGAACCCAGCCATGTCCACAGGAACATCAGTACCGGCACAGCCGTGCGCCGGCTGGGCAGCGCGGTCCGTTCCCAGACGGTCAGCGCACCGGCGATAACACCTGCCACCAGGAACCAGCCGAGGTAGTTCGTCCAGGGGATGGCCACCAGGCCCGGTAACCCCGAATCGGTGTCGGCCCACCACCATTGTCCGTCGGCCACCATCTGCGGGTCCAGGAACAGATCCCAGCCCACCGCCCCCGCCGCGGTGGCGGCGATCCGCGCGGCGGGCCTACGGCACAGCATTCCCGCGACCACCCAGATCGGATAGATCCCGCCGGTCCACGCGAGCGGGACCACCAGTGGTACGTCGAACAGTGCGGGGCCCAGCCGGCCGACCGCATAGTCGTAGGCGCCGAACGGGAACCCGGTGGCGGTGCCCACGGCCTCGGCGGCGAGACCGATACCGGAAACGATCACGCCGAAACCCGCCGCGTACCGCAGCCCGCGCGTCACTGTCGCGTGCACCAGCGCGGTTCCGGCGGAGGCGAGTACCACCGCGACTGTGACGGCGTCGCGGGCAGAGCCGCCGGTCAGCGGATAGGCGATCTGCACCGCGATGAGCAGGATCAGGCAGCCGGCCGGTACCAGTTCACGCAGGTTGCCCGCCCGGATCTTCGAATCCGCCACCCTCACCCGCGCAACCACCGCCACCCGCGCCGGCCGTCGCGCAGGACCAGCCGCGCCGCGGTACGTCCGCTCGCCCCGGACACCCCGCCGCCAGGATGGGTAGAGGCGCCGGTGAGGTAGAGGCCGGGCGCGCCGGGCACCCGCTGCCCGGACAGTTCCGGTAGGGGCCGCCACAGCATCATCTGATCGAGGCTCATCTCGATATGCATGACATTGCCGCCGCGCAGCCCCATCTCGGTTTCCAGATCCACCGGGGTCTGAATATGGCGGCGCAGCACCGTCGCCGCCGCGCCGGGCGCATATCGGTCGAGTTCGGCGATGATCCGGTCGGCCTCGGATTCGGCGTGCGCCGCCCATTGCGCGCCGTCGGCGAGCCGGTAGGGATGCCACTGCGACCACAGCGAGAGCTGGTGCTGCCCCGGCGGGGCGATACTGGGGTCCAGTGCGCTGAAACTCATCCCGAGGACCACCGGGCGTGGCGGGAGCCGGCCTCCGAGGGCGTTACCGTGCGCGAGCCGCAACTCCCGGCGGTCGCTGACCAGCAATTGGAGACCGTTCGCGGATTCGGCAGCCGTCGCTCCCGGGTATTGCGGTAGCGCGCTGGTCGCGGCCCGCACCACCATGCCGATACCGGGACCGACCCGAATCCGCCGCCGCCAGCTGTCCAGCGTTTCGGGGTCGAAACCGCCGGCGCGCAGCAGTTCGAGTGTGGTGAGGATATGAGTTCCGGCGATCACGGTATCGGCGCTGTGGTCGCGCCCCGCGGTGGTACGGACTTGCCACCGGTCGCCGCGGCGGGTGAGCGCGGTGACCTCGTCCCCGGACACGATCTCACCACCGTCGGCGCGCAGCCGGGCCACGAGCGCTTCGGTGAGCGCGCCGCTGCCGCCCACCGCTCGGCCCGGCGGCAGAGTGTGCATGAGTGCCGCGAACCCCACCATCGGCGCGGTTCCCGGTTCCGACATCGGCGGGCCCGATTGCGCGCCGAACCAGGCCAGCGCGGCCTTGAGCCGCTCGTCGTCGAACCAGCTGTCCAGGAGCGTGTCACCGGTCTGCAGGAATTCCCGCGACAGGGCGCTACCCCCGGCCCGGGCATCCAGACCCCAGAACGAGCGCAGTAGATGGCCCGGCGCGGGAGCACCCCCGAACGAGCGCATCACCCGGCTCGAGCGCGGTTCCCAGACCGCGACGAAACGCCGGTAGGCCGCCGCGTCGCGGTCGCCGCAGGCGGTGGCCACCGAAGCACAGGTGCGGTCGAGATCGCGGTGGAAGACGATCGGGGCGGCGCCGGTATCGGGGCAGGCGGGTACGAAGGCCCAGGGGTCGCAGTCGACATAGCGCAGGCCGAACCGGTCCAGCTCCAATTCTTCGATGATGCCGGTATGCCGGATCATCAGATGCGCCGACGATCCGCGATCCACACGGTGGCCCGGGAAGCGCTGCACGGTCGAGACCGCGCCACCCAGGACACTGTCGCGCTCCAGTACCCGCACCGGGCGCCCGGCCCGAGCCAGATAACACGCGGCGACCAGCGCGTTGTGCCCGGAACCGACGATGACCACCGTCATGGCAACGGAAGGGGCCGGCCGAGAATGCCGAAGCGGCGGCTGTCACCGGCGAATACGAAATCGCGTAGCACGTCCTGAAAACCCATCCGCCGGTAGAGCCGCCAGGCACGGTTGTCCTCGGCCGACACTTCGGGTGTGGACAGCAGTACCGCGCGTTCGGGCCGGTCGCGCAGGAGTTTGCGGAGCAGGACCGCGCCGATTCCGCGACCCTGCGCGCTCGGATGTACATGCAGTTCGGTGAGTTCGAAATAGTCGCCGAGCAGACCCTGGGTCGCCGATTCCGGCCAGCCGGCCCGGCGCATACCCGCGTGCACCTGCTGCTGCCACCACTGGTGCGGTCCGCCCCGATAGCCGTAGGCGATCGCGACCAGGGGCGAGGAACGCACATCGAAGCCGCCGTTGTCCTCGGGCACCACCGCCGCGACGGCCTGCCAGCCGGCGCGCTGGGTGTGTTCGGTCCACATCGGCGCGCGATGGTGCTCGGTGCCGCGCGGATAGTCCATGGCCGCGACGTACACCGACAGCGCATCGTGCAGCCGGGCGCGCAGGGCGGCCACCGAGAGGTCGACGACGACCGGGGCGGGGAGATGGTTGGGTTTGACGGCGGTCATTGCAGTATCGGTGGGCTCTTTCGCGGTCGGCAGGGCGGAGCTGGGACTTTCCGGCGGGCGAACATGTCGGTGGTCGTCTCTATATTCAAGCTCGAGCCAAACGTTCGAATACCTGTTCGGCCCCCCACGGTGCACGCTCAGCCTGCCATACCGGCGGACCGCCACGGGGAGCGGCGGGTGAGATACGGAGGGACGGCCATGGCGGATCGAAACGTTCACCCGGCTCAATCGGGCCGGGCGGGGATGTTGCTGCAACGCGCCGACGGACTGTTGATGGAGGCGGCGGGGGAAACCGACCCACGGGAGCGATTCCGGGTCGCGTATCTGGCCGCATTGCGTGGGGCGGGAGCGGTACTGGCACTCACCGGCGCCGATACCGCGCCGCGGGCTCGCTCGCGTAACGCCTGGGTGATGCTACAGCGCGCCGCACCCGAATTCGTGATGTGGGCGGACTATTTCAGCGGCCATTCCGCGACCCGGGCGGCGCTGGAGGCCGGTCTGCCGCGCGAGATCGACGACGTCCGGGCCGATGAGTTCTACGCCCGGGTGGGTGCCTTCCTGCACGATGTGGAGGACCTGATCGCGCCGGCGGCGCGGCTGCGGGCCGCGGGGGAAGGGAACGACACGCCGCGCTAGGGCATATCGCCGCTCCGGCGCCCGAGTGGTGAGCCGTAGACGGCGCCGTCATCGATCGGAGATGTCCAGGGCGGGCAGGGTGCTGTTCACCGGTCGGCTCGCCCACGGCGAACGACGCGCCCCCCGATGGCGTCCGCGTCGCGCTCGGTCCCGTGCCCGGTGGCCGGCGCGGGCCGCCGACCACGGCTTTCGCCGCCGGATGGGCTCGCTGCGATCACGAAGTTCGTTCGGCTGTACCCATATGGTGGTACGGCTCTGGGGGAACTCGTATCATTGATGACAGATAGCCGCCAAGGGGTTATCTGTCGCCTACCCGGAGGCGACAGCCACGTCCTAGTGCCGGGGGAGGTACCGTGCCACTCTCCGAGCACGAGCAGCGCATGCTCGAACAGATCGAGAGCGCTCTCTATGCTGAGGATCCGAAGTTCGCGTCGTCCGTCCGCGGTGGACGCTTCCGTACGCCGTCGAGTCGCCGCAGACTCCAGGCCGCGGCCTTGTTCGTACTCGGCCTCGTCCTATTGATCGCCGGTATCGCCCTGCCGGTACGTCCCGGTGGTTTCCCGATCATCAGTCTGATCGGATTCATCGTGATGTTCGGTGCGGGAGTACTGGTTTTGCTCGGCGGACCGAAGGGCGGGCCGGCGGCCGGGGGCGGTACGTCCCCGAACGATCCGCCGGCTGCGTCGGGTTCGTCACCGCGGGCAGGCGGCCGCGGCCGGCAACGCCGCTCCGGTGGATTCACCGAGCGGATGGAAGACCGGTTCCGCAGAAGGTTCGAACAGGAGTAGTAGCCGGCCCAGGCGAACCTCCCACATATTGCGCGGACAGCCCATGCCCCCCCCGCCCCCGGGGGGCCGACCGGTGCGAGCGATGCGGTCCGGGAGAAGGTACCCGCGGCCGCCGATGTTGTCGGCTTGCGCGGAGTAGCGCTGAAGATCGGTGACGACGACGAATTCGGTACCTCGCCGGACGGCCCGCTCGAAC
>NZ_JARWOV010000183.1 GCF_029868855.1 Nocardia carnea
CACAACGAGTCGCTCGGGAACCCCGGATCGGCCGACCCGGGGGCGCCGGACCGGAACAGTTCGCGGCGTGGGTCGCGCGGGTGGACAGTTCGCTGCGTGCGCACGTCGGAGAATTCGTGGCCGCCCGATGCGCCGAGGAACTCGGGGTGGCGGGGTTCGACGAGCCGCGCCGGGTAGTGCTCGATTTCGTGTCCGGCGGAAAATACCTGCGCCCGACGTTCATGTACCTCGGATACCTCTGTGGGGCAGAGGAATCCGACGCAGCACTCCGTGCCTCGGCGAGCCTGGAACTACTGCACGCGTTCGCGTTGCTGCAGGACGATGTCATGGACGAATCCGGCACCCGCCGCGGCCTCCCCAGTGCCCATGTTCGCTTGGCGGGCTGGCATTCCGCGCGCGGAGCATCGGGTTCGTCCGCGCGGTTCGGTGAGTCCGCGGCGGTATTGGTGGGCGATCTGTGCCTGGTCTGGGCCGAGCGGATGCTGCGCGAGAGTGGTATCGACGCCGCCGCGGCGGCCAGAGTGTGGCCGCGGTATGACGCGATGCGCGCCGAACTGGCCGTCGGGCAACTCGCCGATCTGCTCAACGATGCGATGCGCGCGCCCGCGCTGGAAGACGTTCTCGATATCGCCCGCCGCAAATCCGGCAACTACACCGTGCGCAGGCCGTTGGAGCTGGGCGCGGCGATGGCCGGCTGCCCGCCACAGGTGCTGGAAGCGCTCGGTGAATACGGTGCGTGCGTGGGCGAAGCCTTTCAGCTCCGCGACGATCTGCTCGGCTTGTTCGGTGACCCCGCCACCACGGGAAAGCCCGCAGGTGCCGACCTGCGGGAACGCAAGGCCACCACGATCGTGGCCCTGACCGAACTGCTGGCCGGGCCCGCCGGGCGCGCCCGGTTGCACGAATTGTGGTCGCGTGGCGACTTCGGCGACGAAGCGGTTCGGGCGGCGCTGACGGTGATCATCGACAGTGGCGCACCACAGCACGCCGAGCAGATGATCACCGACCGGCTACAGCGCGCGCAGTCGATCCTCGAGCGCAGCGGTCTCGATCCGGCCGCCGTCGCGGCGCTACAGAAGATGGCCTGGTCGTGCACGCGGCGTGAGCACTGAATCCGCACACCGATCTCCGAAGAGCGAACCGGACACCAGGGAGAAGTAACGATGCGCACCGTCGCCGGAAACACCGACCACGTCGTGGTGGTCGGTGCGGGATTGGCCGGACTGTCTGCCGCGCTACACCTTGCCGGCCGTGGGCGCGCGGTCACCGTGCTCGAACGCGACCCTGTACCGGGCGGGCGTGCCGGACGTCACGACGCCGGCGGGTACCGGCTCGACACCGGACCCTCGGTACTCACCATGCCGGAGATCGTCGCCGATACCCTCGCCGCCGTCGGTGAAAATATCGGTGACCGGCTCGAACTGCATCCGGTGGCGCCCGCGTATCGAGCACATTTCGCCGATGGCAGTCGCTTGGACGTGCACAGCGACGCCGCGGCCATGGAAGACAGCATCTTCGAGTTCGCCGGCGCCGATGCCGTCGCCGGTTACCGCAAATTACGCTCTTGGTTGACCGAGCTGTACCGTGTCGAATTCGACCGCTTCATCGCCAGCAACTTCGACTCACCACTATCGCTGCTGAACCCCGCACTGGCGCGGCTGGTCGCATTGGGCGGTTTCCGCAGCATGGACCGAGCCATCGGCCAGTTCTTCACCGATCCGCGACTACAGCGGGTTTTCACCTTCCAGTCCCTGTATGCCGGAGTGTCGCCGCAGCGTGCGCTGGCACTGTATGCGGTGATCGCCTACATGGATACCGTCGGCGGCGTGTACTTCCCACGTGGCGGGATGCGGGCGTTACCGGACGCTCTGGCCGCCGCGGCCCGCGATGCGGGTGTGGTGTTCCATTACGACCGCACCGTCACCGAATTGGAGCGGCGCGGTCCCCGGGTCACCGCCGTACACACCGCCGACGGTCAGCGAATCGCCAGTGATGCCGTGGTGGTGGCCACGGAACTCGACACCGCCTACCGGCTGTTGGGCCGGCGCCCTCGTCGCCCGGGACGGATACAACCCGCGCCGTCGGCGCTGGTGCTGCATGCCGGCATGCCGGCCGGTGCGGCCACCGCCCACCACAGTGTGCTGTTCGGCGACGCGTGGACGAGTACGTTCGACGAGCTGATCAGCCGAGGTGAGCTCATGCGCGATCCCTCTCTGCTGGTCACCCGGCCCACCGCGTCCGATCCGTCGCTGGCCCCGGCCGGCCGCGACCTGTACTACGTCCTGGCGCCGGTACCCAACCTCGAACGCAGTCCACACCTCGGCTGGCAGCACCGAGCTCGGTCCTACAGCCGGGAACTGGCGGAGATCGTCGACCGGCGCCTGGTCCCCGGCTTCGCCGAGCATGCCGAGATCGTGCACCTGATGAGTCCGATCGACTGGGCCCGCCAGGGAATGCGGGCGGGTACGCCGTTCTCGCTCGCCCACACTCTCGCCCAGACCGGGCCGTTCCGGCCCGCGAATCTACCGCGCGGGGTCTCGAACGCGGTCCTGGCCGGATGTGGCACCGTCCCGGGGGTGGGGGTGCCCACCGCATTGCTGTCGGGCCGCTTGGCGGCCGATCGCATCACCGGTGTCCGTGCCGCAACTGCGCGCACCACCCTGGCCCACGCAACGAGTTCCTGGCCATGATCGGCGCGGAATTGGATGCCGCGGGCATCACCGAACCGATGCTGCGTGTGGCATACCGGCGGTGCCGGGACCTGAACTCCACCCACGGCCGAACTTTCTTCCTCGCCACCCGGCTGCTCGCGCCGGCGCAACGTCCTGCGATCCATGCCCTGTACGGATTCGCTCGCTGGGCCGACGATATCGTCGACCTGCCGGACCCCGGCACCGAAAGCCCCGCGGTACGCCTGGAAATCCTGTCCCAGCGTCTGTTCGACAGTTTCCGCACGCCCGGCGAGGGAGATTCCGTCGTGGCCGCGGTGAGTCACACCGCGAAACGGTATGCGCTCGATCCCGCACTGTTCCAGGCATTCCTGGAGTCCATGCGGATGGACTTGACGGTCACCGACTATCCGGACCGGACTGCCCTGGATCGCTACGTTCACGGGTCCGCGGAAGTAATCGGCCTGCAGGTCCTGCCGGTATTGGGTACCGACTGTCCCGTGGCGGAAGCCGCCCCGTACGCCGTGGCGCTCGGCAAGGCGTTTCAGCTCACCAACTTCTTACGTGATATCGCCGAAGACCTCGATCGTGGCCGGGTCTACCTGCCCGCCGACGAACTGGCAGCCTTCGGTGTGGACCGGGCACGACTGCAATGGTGCCGCGACCACCGTCGCACCGACGCCCGGGTCCGCGAGAGCCTGGCTGCCCAGCATGCCATCGCCCGCGACTGGTATCGCACCGCCCGCCTCGGCATCGACCTACTGCATCCGGTATCCCGGCCTTGCGTCACCACGGCAGCGGTGCTCTACGGCGAGATCCTGGACAGGATCGAGGCCGACGACTTCGCCGTATTCGCCGGGCGGGCCGCGGTCGGTCGAGTGCGGCGCGTCAGCGTTGCCGGATCAGCTCTCGTACGTGCCCTGTGGGCCCGCCGCCACGGGCGCGCTCGCACACTCGGCGCCCCGGTGGCGCCGTCATGACCCGAGCTCACCGCACCGGCGCGGGGCGGGGCGGGGGGGGGGGGGGCCCGGGGGGGGGGCGGGGGGGGGGGGGGGGGGGTGGGGTATTTGGTGGTGGGGGGCCTTAGGGGGGGCAGGCGGGGGGGGGGGGAGGGGCGGGGGCCGGGGGTAGG
>NZ_JARWOV010000184.1 GCF_029868855.1 Nocardia carnea
TCAGGGACGGTTGACCGGTAACTGGGAGATGGATCCCCGTTCGTTGACCGGTGGTGTGATCGGTGGGGCGGGGCCGGGCATGGTTTATGGCTGGCAGGGTGGTTCGGACTATTCGGGTAGGCCGATCACGGTTGACGACTACCGGCGGATCCGGGTCGGGGACCGGGGGTCGGGGGATGCGGGTGCGGAGGGTGGTCCGGAGAGGCAGGCCGGAGGGTCGAGCGGGGCCGGTGATTCCCAGGGTGTGGGTGGACGGGGTTCGGCCGCCGCGAGCGGGTCGGGGCTGTTCGCCGGATCGGAAGTCGGGGGGCGGGGAACGCCGGGTGCCGGTGCGGTGGGGACGCCGATCGGTACGGGTGTCGCCGAGGATGCTGCCGATGCCGATTCGAATGTTGTTGCGAGCCGGGACGGCTCCGAGGCCGGTGGCCGCCGGTCCGAGCCGGTATCCGAGAGTAAGCCGCCGGTTGCGAGGGATTCCGATACCGGTGCGCAGCAGGTTTCCCGGGAAACCGATATCCGGGCGCGGCACGGTGCGCACCCGGCGGAATCCGGTTCGCCGACTGACGATTCCGGATCGCGCCCAGCTGATTCCGGTTCGCCGACGGGCGAATTCGGTCTCGGTGCGGAGACGAATGGCAGCGGATCCGGTGTGGTGGCCGGGGAGACGGCCGCCGGAGCCGGTGACCATGGTGAGCGGATGCCGGACGGAGGCGATTCGGAGACGGTGGGCTCCGGGCGGGAGACCGGTGCGGAATCCACGGCGGATCGTGACATCGCCGGTGACGAGGCCGGTGGTGCCGGGTTGCCGCCGGGTGATACCGGTGCGGTTCCTGTTTCCGGCGGTCGTGGACCGGTGGATGTGATTGCGGCACTGTCGAATACGCTCGCGACCCGGCATCCGGGTGGGTTGATCCAGCGACCCGGGCGGGTGGATGCGGCCGGTGTGGATATGCGGGCGCTGGAGCAGGTGTTCGACGGGAATTTCGTTCGGGCCGGAACCGAGCGGGGGGCGACGCCGCGGCAGGAACAGTTCCGGTTGCGGTTGCTGGCGTGGGAGGAAGAGCGCCGGTTGGAGCGTATCGGGTACAGCATGGCCCGGGATGCGAAAAAGCACGCGCGGCGGCGTGATGAACTTGTGCGGGTCGAGGTCGACGATATGAGCCGGACGCGGGCCGGACTGGCGGCGGGGCGCAATCCCGGTGTGCGGATCGAGGCTGGACTGGCGGATACCGCCCGCTCGCGGGGTATCGATACCAGCGGCATACACACCATCGACCGCTGGACCGCGTATGCCGACATGCTGGGCGAACAGATCGAGGAGAAGCAGTCGGCCCGGGAGCAAGCCCGTAAAGCGGAACTGGCCGCGGGTGCGAAGGCGGCCGAGGACTACACGAAGCGGGCCGCGGAGGAGAAAGCTCGGCTGCTGCAACTGGCTGCCGAGCGCAAGCGTATTCGGACGAAGGAGTGGCGGCGGCGGTCGACCCCGGATCATCTGCGGGAGTCGCTGGAGGAACTCGGGCCCGGTGGCACGCTGGTGGTGGTCGAGGAGTTCGGGAGTTCCGATGCGAACGGGGTGAACGCGCGACCGTATGTGCTGTATCTCGACGGGGATACGGTGATGGTCGACGACTGGGTGTCGGGAGGGCCGGCGCCGTTCGATTTCGCCGAGCGGGCCGGTATCGAGCGGACCTTCGTCGGCGGAATCCGTGGCGACGGTACCCCGTCGCGACCGGCTCCGGCCTCCGGTTCCCGACGACCGGGTCCCGCACCCGGTGCACCTGCGCCGGCAAGATCGAATACCGCTGTTGGACAGCCGGATACAGTTGCCGATACCGAGGGCGACACGCTATCGATGCCGGGGCGTCCAGATCAGGTGGGAGACGGAACGGCCCACTACCGGGTGGACCCGCAGTTCCCGGAGCAGGTCGATGCGGGGACGCGAGAGGCGGTCGACCCGGCCCTCGCGGCCGAGACCGGTGATCAGTCCGGCGCCGCGCCCGCGGTGGACCTGGCGAAATCCCAGGTAGAGGCGTGGGAGCTGGTCCGTGCGGCGGCACGGTCGGCTCCGGAGGTCTTCGAGCGGGCGCTGCGGGTACTGCAACCGAAACATCGTGCGGTGGTGCAGGATCTGATCGGCGCGGAATCGGATGCCCTCGGTGCCGCGCCGGTTCTGGCGAAGACTCTGCCCGAAGTCCTTGCCGGGACACCCGGCGGTAGGAGTCCGCGGCAGCTACCCGGTGCGGTCGGCCCGTCGGCACACACCCCGGAACCTGCCGAGACCTCACCCTCGCCGAACGCGCAGCAGGTACTCGGTGCGGTCGGCGCGCTGGCACACACCCTCGCGCGCGGCGTTCCCACACCGGAGGAGCAGTGGCTGATCATCCGCGAATCGTGGGCGCGCGATGACGGTTCATTCGACGCCGCTCTCGCCGCCGCCGTCGAGGAGCTGACGGCGGCGGGCACCGAGACCGACCCGGCGGCTGTGCGTGAGCTGATGGAGCGCATCGTGGTGCGCCCCGCTGAGGGCACGGTGGCCGAATGGGCTGTGTCGCCGCGCGAACTCAGGAAGGAGCAGCACCCGTTCTACGAAGAACGCAAGGCGATATCGCGGTGGCTCACGTCCCATACGGAGGTGGCCACGGCGGCGGTACTCGGCCACGTCCGGAAGATCGCCGGCGCGGAAACCGTCGATCGGTGGCTGGAGTCGCAGGACCCGGGAACACGCAGGTTGGTGACGGAGAACCTGTCGGCTCGCGACGCGGGGGAGCTGGCGGGCGGCGATGCCGACGAGGCGAAATTCCGGCGCTACCGCGCGGTCCGGGAACTCCTCGGGCTGGCCGAGGCAGTCGACCGGCCGGTGGACCCGGGGCGCTCCGTTGCGCTGGAGGCCGCCGCGTCGGGCGACGAGGCGCAGCCGGTCGGACAATTGCGGGCCGACCTCGCGGAGTTGCCGTCGCCGGATCCGGATACGAAGCCCGATCTGGGCCGGGAGGCGGGGGAGCGGTTCACGGCGGCGGCGGAGAAGGTACTGGCCGTGTTCGACGCTCGCCGTGCGGAATTGCTGGGTGAGTCGTGGCAGCGGCGCCGGGCGGTGATGGAGGGCCCGGACGAGACCGAGGCCCTGCTGCGGTATGTGGCGGCGGTCCGGGCGGAGACGGGTTTCTCGCCGCGGGCGAATCAGATCAAGGCCTTCCTGCTCGGGCGGCAGGGATATATGCGTCAGATGGGGACCGGTCAGGGCAAGACACTGGTGGGGTGGCTGGATTCGCTGCACCAGCTCTCCCGCGGTGAACCCGTGGAACTCGCCGACGGGGAGATGCGGCGAGTACATCATGTGCTGACCACCACCGAGCTGCTGGCCGATGACGGAATCCGGGAGAGCGCGGGAATGTTCCGCAGGCTCGGATACGAGGTGTCCCGCTGGGATCCGGACAATCCGGCGGAGTTGGCGAAATCGACGGTCGTCTACCTGACCTACGACGAGCGCGCCACCGCCGAGTTGAAGGATTCCGTGCCGCCGGGCCGCACCGCGACGATCGATGAGGCGGACGCGGTGCTGATCCACAATCAGACCGAGCACCATCTGTCCGACGGTGAACGCGCACCGGTGGAAGACACCGAGAAGGTGCACGTGTGGGCGGTGCGTGATCATCTCAAGCAGATGCTCGCGAAACGCGTGCTGACCCATGCGGATTACCGTGCCGATTCCGAGCCCGCGGTGCGCCGGGCGAGCGAATTGTGGGAGGAGAAGACCGGGCGGCCGTTCACCGAGCGGGAGTCCGAGATGGCGCGCGCGTTCTTCGATCTGAAGGCGGGGCAGAAGGGCGGGCGTTTGGTGCAGGACTGGCACTTCCAGGTCTTCGACGGGAAGGTCCAGATCTTGGACGAGAACGGAAAGCCGATGAGCGATCCGAAGGTCAATACCGACAGCCGCTGGTTCGGTGGCCGGCACCAGATGGTGGAGGCGATATACGACCTCGACGTGTATTCCGATGGTGAGGGCTCCAAGCGAGTCGGTGTCACTGATGTGCTGAGCAAATATGACCGGCTGAGTTTGATGTCGGGCACGCTGGAGCGGACCGCGGCGGAGATCAAGCAGAATTTCCCGGTCCACGGTGGACTGGGCCGGGTCGAGGATCATCAGGAGTCCCGGCTGGTGGCCGAGGAGGACCGGATCTTCCTCACGCAGCCGGAAATGCTGAAAGACGCGGTGGCAAAGGTCCGCACGCTGCAGGATCAGGGCCGGCCGGTCGCGATTATCGCGCGCCCGGATCTGGCGGTGAAGTTCTCCCGCGTACTTACGCACAATGGCATCGACCATGAAGCGATTCACGGCAGATGGTTCGCCGAGCATCGCGACAACAATCTTGCTCAGGAAAAACTCGGAGGCGTGAAAACCCGTGCCGGTCGAGCGAGCCGAGTCACCGTAGGGGTCGACGGAATGCTCGGCCGGGGCTGGGATCCGACGGTCGGCGAACAGGTGAACGAGGCGGGCGGGCTGCACGTGCAGAAGCTGGGCCGCTCGGACAATCCCGATACCGATGCCCAGGCCGCCGCCCGCGCCGGGCGTAACGGCCAGAACGGTAGTTACGGCTTCAGTGATGCGCTCGACGGTGGACTGGCCAATGGTGCGCGGAACAGGGACTACAAGATCGGGGTAACGCACTACCGGAACGGTCGTGCCGAGCATGCCACCGCGACGCGCGAATACGCCGAGGCGGTGCGCGCCGCGGAGACGAACACATCCGCCGCGGCGGCGGAGGCCCAGGCGCGCATGCGTTCCGCGCAGGACAGAGTCGAAGCCTCCGAGAACACCATCGCGGCGGCGGAACGGAGAATACGCCGGCTCATCCCGCTGGTACAGGACGAGGCGGCCGAGCGGGCGCGCATCGCGCGTGAGTCGCGGCGGATGAACCAGCCCCACGCGCCGCCGGTACCGTCCGCACCGCAACACAACGCCGACCGCGAGGATGTGGGCGTCTCCGATTCCGATGCGGCGGAAGCTGATACCGGCGGGCTCGGGGCAACGATCGTCCAGCACGACCTCGCCCCGGAAGGCGAGGCGTTCTCCGGCCCCATCCCTGAGTCCGGGATCGACGCCCCGGACCACACATCGGACCAGGAGCCGCCGGGGTCACCGCTGAAACACGTGATCTCCATAGCGGGTACCGGTCCCGAGTACCAGCCTGCCCAGTCCGATGGCCGGTCGATCGCGCCCGGTGAACCGGTTCGCGGTGCGATGGCCCGTATCCAGCAGTTGGACGCGGAGATCCAGGAGCTGGATGCGGAGATCCGGGAGCGTGCGGACGAGTTCCGGAGACAGGGCACTTCGTCCGGTTCCCACCTGCCTCGCCGGGTGCTGCGGGTTCCCGAGTACCGGCTGCGTGAGCTCTGGCGCGAGCGGGATGCGCTCACCGACGGCCTGATTGCGCAAGTCGCGCAGACCGATTCGGGGGCAGTGCGGGCTCTCCAGGACAGGCTGGTGCGGACGCTGCACGAGACCCGGGCGCGGGCCGAGGCGGCGCATGGTCGGCTGCGGGCGATCGCGACCGAGTACGAGGTCCCTCGCGCGGTTACCGATGTGGGGGAACTCCTCGTCGCGATCCGTGGCCGGATGGACGCTGCCGATCGGCATGATATCGATTCTTCTCGCCTGATCCAGGGTGGTTTGACCGATGCCGAATTCCTGGTCGAGCGGCGTGCGGCTCGCTTCCGCTCCGGTGCGGATGCATACGAAGCCGCTATCGAATACCACTCGTGTCAGGAACGTTTGGTACGTGCCGGGGTGCGGCCGGCGGCGGTTGGTGAGGCCGGGAGCTCGGAATTCCATAGCAGCGAGCTGGCCGACGTGCGCCGGGCGGCCGAGGCTTCGGTGGCCGATCGGCGTCGGCGGATCGTGGCCGATCTGCGTGAGCTCACCGTCTATGCCGGGTTGGACTTCGAAGGCGAGATCCGGACACGGAATGCCGAGACCCGAATACGAAATGCCGAGAGCGGAATACAGAAAGCCGAGACCCGGAAACACAATGCCCAGAAATCGAATCGGAAAGCCGAGATCAGGAAACAGAAACGCCTGATCCGGAGTCTGGAAGCCGAGATCCGGGACCAGAAGGACGAAATTCGGAAACTGAAGGACGGGGATTTCGAGGCGGAACCCGTCGCCGAGCCCGCGCTCGAGAATCCCCGCCACCTCGACGGCCGCCTCACGACCTGGATAGCGGACGAACGTCGCGAAATCGCGCTCGCCGCCGAGGACACCGTAATAGCCGCAGGTGCCCCGCACCGGCGCCGGATCGCCCATGCCGACCGGGTCGAACGTGCGTTGCTGCGGTTGCGGCGCGCCGATCTCATCGCCCAGGCCACGCTATGGAAGCTGACCGATCAGGACGACGCGGCCCGCACCTGTATGGCCGACTATGAATCGGGCTGGTCGACAGCCCGTCTCAATGCCCGCGAAGCCGTGCACGCCGCGAACCTACGCATGCGAGGAATCGCCGGAGTGGACCTGATCGGTGAATCAGCGGGACTGGGCGAAGAATTCCGGAAGAGGCTGAAGGGCCGCGAGGACGCGGTGCGGGCCGATCTGGCGGAAGCGGCCGAAAACGCGGGCGGCGCGGGCCAGTGGCGCGGGCAGGGTCGCCTGGATGACCCTACCGGGGGCCGTCGAGCGCCTCGCGTGCTCCAGATGCAGCTGGACGAGATCGACCGAGCCCGCCTGGCGTTCGCGCAGACGGAATACGAAGTGCATTGTGCTGAAGTCGATCTGGCGCTGCTGGAGGCAGAGCTGCCGGGTTCGGTGAATATGGTCTGGGATCCACAGTTCGGGGGGATGGAGGCCGGCGGCACACCTCTGGAGAAAGCCCTTGGGCGGACAGACAGCGCGCGCAGGGAGGTGTACCGGACGATCATCGACCGGCGGTCGCAGGCGCCTCGACGATTGGCGGAAATCGCCACCGCCATCGGATACCCCGATGAACTCCCCACCGATTTCGTCAGCGCGGACCCGATGCGGGTCATCCCTGCCGTGCATCTCATCCTGTGGTTCCGAAAGCATGTCAAGGACCGCACAACTACGAACGAATACACGGCTGGCGGGGAGCATGCGCGCCAATGGGCGCTGAGCTTGGAGGCGTACCGGATCGAACGGGCGATCCTGTGGACCGCCTATGATTTCATGCGAGCGATGGCCGATAGCGACATCCTCGCGAATGTGGAGATCGGACCGATCGGCAAACAGGCCGAGGCCGAGGCCGATCAACTGCGGGCCGAACTCGAGCAGCTGATGGAATCGCAGTGGTTCCGCGACAACCTGGAATTTCTTGCCCGGGTTTCCGAGATCGACGATATCTCGGAATTCGGCGACCCGGTCGCCTTGGCCGAGAAGATCGGCGAGTACGCCGATGCGCACGAGGCGAAGGAACGGCACCGTCATGCCGATCAGGTCGTGATCAACGCGATACACGTACTGATAGATCAGGCCCAGCTGAACGGCGATATCGAGAAACTCGAAGAACTCGAGGCTCTGGCCGAAAGGGCCTACCTGGCGGCCGAGCAGGAGGCCCGGCAACGCCTGGCGGCAGCAGGATCCGAAGTCGAACGGCAGGCAGCCCTCGACGATCTCCGGCGGGTCGGGGCCGCGGATCAGGTCGATGCGAGCCGATGGCCGTTCGAGTACTTCGGCCCCCGCTTCACCGGTAAGGACGGCGCATCCGCCGCCTTCCCGGACCGCCTGGGTTCGCAGCAGAACGCCCCGAACGTGGTGGACGGTCCCGGCCACCAGCCCCGCGAAATCGTCTGGCTCGACCTGAACCCGGAAAGCAGGGAGCGACTCGGCACTATCCCTGAGTCCGGGATCGACACCCCGAACCGCACATCGGGCCAGGAGCCGTCGGTTCCACTGCGGGAGTCGGTGCCGATCGCTCCCGAAGATCCTGTCGCCGACGCGGTCGAGCCCGAGTCTTCGCCGGACGCCGGAGCCCGCCGCGCGGAGCTCTCCGACGCCCGCACCGGCCCGGCTGGCTCCACCGCTGCTGAGCCGAGTGGGATGCCGGTAGGTAACGGATCTGTCGCTCCCGGTGATGCGCAGACCGATTCGGATGAGGCGGATGGTGATACCGGCGGGCTCGACGGGACTGCGGCGGTGCCCGCCGAAGGGGTGGACACCGTCGAGGGCGGTGTGGCCGCTTTGCGGGGACATTGTGCGGTGTTGCAATGGGAGCGGGTCAACAGGGGCAGGGTCGATGACAAGCTGGTCTCGAAGTTCGACGAGTCGGATGAGTTGCCGGGCCAGAGCGAGATTGCCGTGCAGCAGTCGTATCAGGCTGTACTGCGCGAGTACGGGACGGGCGAGAACACCGTGCCGGCCCTCGGAGAGATCCGGACGTTGCTGGGGGACGCACAGCATCGGGCGGAATCCGCTGTGGTGGTGGTACGACGCGAGACCGAAGACGCGGAGGGCTACGGCGGACACGTCTTCGGTCTGGTCCTCGACGAGTACGGTCGTGTGGTTGTCGATGATCCGGCCGATCCGGCAATCCACGGCCGCCGTTTCGACGAACTGATCTTCGCGGGGTTGATCGCCGACCGATTCCCGGATGTGAACGGTGTTTTCGCGATTCTGCACGACGGCGTGGGCCAGGCGGTCGATGCGGACGGTAACCCGGCGGAGTTGGCGGAGCCGGCGCTTTCCGAGCAGATCGCGCGGCTGGGCGCCGACGGTTCGGCTGTTCGGCTCGGTGCGATGGGAATCCCGATCGGTAGTCCGGGAAGGGTGCGGGACCGTGTGGTGCGGGACCGGACACCGCTGGGCGAGATCGCTGTGTGGGCGAGGCGGTTGGGGATCGACCTCACTGTGCCACACCACGAGCCGGGCCCGGACGGTCTCGAGAGTACCGTCGCGGCCGCCTTCGGCGCCGAGTTCTTCCGATGCGGTGAGGCGAGTGGCGGATTCCGTGACGCGTACCGTGAGCTCGGCGAGAAGCTTCGGCATCACAATGCGGCGGCGGTGGTGTTCGACCGGTCGCGCACCAGCTCGGACGATCAGGGAAATGTCCGCATTTATTTGGTGCAGAACGTGCGCGGCATATTCCAGGTCGAGGAGATTACGGCGGGCCGGAACGGCTCGGGGGTGCCGCTGCACGATGTCATCCCCGTCGACACCTGGAAGTACATCGATGTCCGCGCCTTGATCGTGCCGGAAGCGAGCGGTGGTACGGAAATTTCTGCATCTCCGGTCGGTGCGGGGACCGCTGACGACCGAGCGCAGGCGGTGGAACTCTCAGATGAGGACGCCTTCCTGCAGGCGTTGGATGTCGACGAATCGGGCCGGGATGTCCTCGAACTGCTCGGTCTCCTCGACATCACGATCGTGCACGATCTGCTGGATACGCCCGGCTATCGCGTCGAGGAGATCGACGATCCGGGCGAGCCGTCGGGTTATGGGCAGCAGAAGCAGATCGTGCTGGATGCCAGTCTGGAGCTGCCGGAGCAGATTTCCGCGCTGACCGGCTACTTGACCGATGCCCTCGCGGATTCCGGCCTGGATGACGCCACGGCCGAGGCCTGGACCATCCGGCTGACCGGCGGCCCTCTCCTGGACGCGTTGCGCCACCACGAATACGGCCGGACGATGCTCGAGCTTCTGGACAGATTCGATATCTCGGTAGTGCACCGAAATGCGTTGTACGCGGGCTTTTCCGACGATTACGTCCGAGATCCACAGAGCACAGCCCTCCGGCGGATACGGTCGACGATCGCGTTGGATGCGAACCTGGCGGTTCCGGATCAGATCGTCGAGCTCGCCTCCTATCTGATCGAAGCTGTCGAGAGTTTCGGTTTGTCTGCCGCGGAAGTGAATACGTGGACCGGACCGTTGCGAGACTTCCTCCGGAACGTTTCACAAGACGTGGTGTCCCGCCTGGCCGCACCGCTGCCGGCAGAGGTGGCGTCCTCCCGAGTGACATTCGAAGCGGAGGCCGAGCGGGCGTATCACGTAGCCGTCGAGTCTGGTGTCCCGGAAGCAGTGGATCTGGGCGAACCATACCTGTGGCGCGCGGATCTCGGCCCGCGCTATCACCTCTGGGTTTCCGGCACTCCGGACCGGATCGCTACCCTGAGCGACAAACTGGCCGGGTTTGCGCGGGGAAGAGGGGAATTCGATCAGCGCGAGACCGCGACCGGTGCCGTGACATTGGCGATACCGTTCGCGGACCCGGTGGCGTTGGGACGGACTCTGCGGGAGATCGCCGAATTCCGGACGGCCCATCCGGACGGGTTCCTGCCTGAGGTTCCGGTGGGTGTGCAGCCGGTGCCGGATTGCCCCGGGGTGGGGTTCTCGGCGATACCGGGGGTCGATATCAGGCAGCGGCTTCGGGAACTGGAACTACTCCAGTTGCCCTACGGCGCGCAGGTGGTCGACCTTCTTCGATCGCTGGACAATATTCCGGGTGGACGCGAGCGGGCGGCGGGTGAGCGCGATGTGGTCCTGCGGGCAAGGGATCTCGACCTGCCCGCGACGGGTGGGCCGGAGGTCGTGCAGGCGCTCCGGGATCTGCGGACAGTGGATGAAAACAACCCGTCCGAGGTCGTTTCCGGTCTCAGGGAGGTGTATCACTGGCGCCGCCCCAGACAGGTGAACGGTCCGCAGTCGATCGCGGCGGCAACAAGCTACGCACTACATCGGTATCTCGCCGAAACAGATTCCGCAGAACGGAGTTTCGGTGACTTCCTGGCCATGCTGCGAGATCATCTGTGGTTTGCCGGTATCGACCCGGCCCGGCCTCATCTCGAACTGGGTGATGCGGCATTCGGTGCCGCCGAGGGGGACGCGGTGCCGCCGCACCGCCACATCACGCTCCCGGTAGACGAACAGGCCGAACAGGTAGTGGCACGGGTCCGGGAGCTCTACTCCGATATCGATATGGAACTGCCGGCCGGGAGGTCCGGGCCGCAGCGCGGTGATCGTGGGCTGGCGCGGGCGTTCCGTGGTTCGCTGCACCGGTTCGGTACGCCGGACCAGGGATATCGCGATGCCTACACCGCACTCGGCCGGGAACTGCTGGATCTCGGGCCCGGCTCGACGGCCGTGGTGGCCGAACCCGCGGGCAAGGTCTACGTAGTTCGAAATATCACCGGCCAGTTGTGGGCCGAAGAGCCGGAAGGCAGGGTGCGCGGCACCGCGTATACGTTCGATGCGGCAGCTCGATCGGCGGGCGAGGTGCGGGCCATCCTGCTGGACGACACCGGCTGCGCGGTGCAGCCCGGTCGTGCCCGGCAGCTCGCCGAAGCACTCGCGAATCCGGCCGGGCACCGCGACGCGATCGAGCGGGAGGTCAATCGGCTACGAGCCGAATTCGACCGGTTGCGAGCGCATTGGGCGCCCGGAGTCTCGAGGAATTTCACCGAACGCAGGTTCCGGGAGCTCCTCGACGGAGATCCCCATGAACTGGTCGTCGCGCTCGAGCGGGTCATCCGCCGTGATCTCGGGTATCGGTTCACGGGGGATCAGCGCCCGCTCCACCTGCTCCGGATAGCCCGGCGGCTCGAGACCGCGCTGCTGGCCGTGGACGCGGGGTCCGCGGGCGAGGTGGCGCGGCCGGCGCCGCTGGAGCTCCCGGATACCGCCACATCGGAAGACACTCCGGTTCCGGAACCAGCCGGCCGGGAATCGGCAACACCTGGGCAGCGTCTCGTGCCGAGCGGCGGAGAAACTATCCGGCAGCTGCTGCAGTCGAGGTGGGAGGGTCTGAAGTATTCCACTGACAGGGGTTCTGACTATTGGCGTCGATTGACCGGACTGTTCGACGACGACGGAACATGTGTCATCGTCGCGCTGGACCACGCTCTGACCGACGGCCCTGTCGTCCGGGACGCCAAGGAATTCAGCCCGCTCATCCGTGCCGTTCACGAGAACGGTGCGAATGGCGTGTTTCTGCATCGCGGTAACGCGTCACGGTTCGATCGGACAAGTGCGGACGGACTGGTCCTGCACGTGACCGGTGGGCCCGTCATCGGCGAGGATGTCGGCCGTGCCGGACTGGTCCGCGCCGATCCGAATCACAAGGTGCTCCTCGGCTCTGCCGAAAGCATCATCAGGGAGGCGAAGCGGCTCGACGTGGACGCGGTGAGTGTCCATGTGAATGTCGGATCGCTCGACAACGCGGAGCAGGAAGCCGAGGTCGCGGAGCTCGGCAGGGCATTGTCCGAGGCCGATATTCCGCTGATCATCATGAGTTACCCACGTGGCCCCGGTATCTCGCCGGACAACCTCGACCACGTCCTCACGGCCGTGAGTCAGGCGGTGCTTCTGGGCGCGGATATCGTGAAAACGAGCATCCCGAAGTGGCCCGACGGGACGGTGGACACCGAGCTGGGGCCCATCGGCGGAACGCCCAACCTCGCCGCGATGCAGGCGGTGGTCGCCTCCTCGCAGGTCCCGGTGGTATTCGCGGGCGGATCGAACTGGAACATCCCGATGGAACAGGTCGTCGCGGCGGTCCGGGAATCCGGCGCCGCCGGATTGGCCGTGGGCCGGATGGTGTTCCGCAACCCCGATAACCTCTCCCCGGGTACCGCGATGCGCCTCGTCGATAGCGCGCTACGCGGTGATACGGCGCCGCGCATACCGGACAAGGGATCGGATCCGTCGACCTGGGAATCATGGGCCGAAAAGCGGTACGACGCGGCGCGCGCGGACGATACCGACGTGGGGCGGATCGCCACGTATCTCGCCGGGATCGCGGCGGACCCCGGGGCGCATGGACTCTCGCCCGAGGACGTCGCGCACATACTGGAAGTGTCCGGTGTGGACACCGTGGGCGCGATCAAGAACCACTTGTACTTCACCGAGCACAATCTCATCGATGAGCGAACCGGTGAGCCCGTCATCGCGAGGTTCCGGGCCAACCACCTGATCGCCGAGGCGTGGCGCGATCTCTCGCTCGGCTATCCGCTGGACCGTGACACCTTGATGAGTCATGTGGGGTTGCTCAGGCACGAGGTGGCCGAGCAGCGGTTCGAGGCACGGTGGTTCTCGGCATGGGCGAAGCTGCCCCCGTTCGAGATCATGCATGGGGAGGCGAACGGCGAAGCCGATTGGGAACACCGGCTGCGAGACCTGCTCCCCTCGGCGAACACCGATCCCAGGTACCTGCCCACTCAGTCCGGCGGCCAGCTGATCGAGCCCGGCGGATCGGATCGCGATGCGGACGCCGGACCGAGTCGCATCACCCGCATCCGGGAACTGGACGCGGAGATCCAGCAGCGTGAGGCCGAGATCCGGAGGCAGGGCACACTGTCGTCCGGGTCCGACCTGGCGAACTGGGTCCTGCGGGTTCCGTGGTATCAGCTGCGCGAGCTCTGGCGTGAGCGTGATCAGCTCACCGAGGGTCTCCTGACAGAGGTAGCTCTGGCGCAGGATGCTTCGGTATCGGCCCAAACTGCCCATGGCGAGCTGGTGGGAGCGCTCGACAAGACTCGGGAGCGGGCCGAGGCCGCATACGATCGGCTGCGGGCGATCGCGTCCGAGTACGAGGTGGATCCGGAGATCGGCGATGTGCCGGATCTTCTCGCCGCGATCGGTGACCGGATGGCGGCCGCTGATCTCAGCGATATCGACCACAGCGACGATCGCAAGGCCAAAGGTGGCTTGACCGATGTCGAGTACCTGGTCGAACGACGTGCCGCCCGCTTCCGTGCCGCGGCGGATATGTTCGAAGCCGCCATCGAATACCACGCGAGCCAGGAGCGTGCGGCGCGGGCCGGTGTGCGGCAGGCGGCCGTCGGTGCGGTCGGGAGCCCGGAATTCCACAGCGGCCGGGTAGCCGACATACGCCGGGCGGTCGAGGCGGTGGTGGCCGAGCGTCGTCAGCGGATCGTGGCCGATCTGCGAGACCTGACGAGTTACGCCGGGCTGGACCTGGAAGCCGAGATCCGGGAACGGACCGAGGGGGAACCCGAGGCGAGGCGCGTGGCCGTGGCCGCGCTCGACGACCCCCGGCACCTCGACGGCCGCCTCACGACATGGATAGCGACCGAACGTCGCGCTCTCGCGCTCGCCGGACACGACACCGGCGTAGCCGCCGGCGCCACTCATCAGCGCAGGACGGCCCACGTAGACCGTGTCGAACGTGCGCTGCTGCGGTTGCGGCGCGGCGATCTCGTCGCCCAGATCACCGCATTCGAGCTGTTCGATCAGGACCACGCCGCCCGCACCCACACGGCCGACTACAAAACGGAATGGTCGACGGCCTACCTCAACGCCCGCAAGGCCCTGCACACCGCGAACCTCCGTATGCGCAAGATCGCCGGGTTGGACCCGCTCGGTGAATCGGACGGTCGTGCAGAGGAGTTCCGGCAGACGTTGGAGGCCCGGGAAGCCGGCCTGCGGGCCGGGGTGGGGGCCAATCTGAACGCGGGTCCCGAAACCGCGAGCAGCGTGGGCAGCGAGAGCGCGCTGACCGGAACCCGCACAACGCCCCGTGTGCTCTGGGCGCAACTGGACGACCTCGACCGGACCCGCAAGAACCTCGCTCAGGCGGAATACGCAGTGCATTGCGCTGAGGTAGAGCTGGCTCTGCTGGAAGCAGAACTGCCGGGTTCGGTCAATATCGTCCGGGACCCGGGTTTCTGGCCCGAGCCCGGCGGAACACCTCTGGACAAGGCCGTGCGGGCGGCCTGGGATGCACGCTATCCCGTGCGCGCGAACGCCGAGCAACGGCAGCGGCAGACGGCGCGCCGGCGATTCGCGGATATCGCGGCCGCGATCGGATACCCCGATGAGCTCCCCGCAGATCTCACCGGCGCAGACCCGCTGTCGGTGATCGATGCTGCCGGGGTACTCACCGATTGGTTCCGGGAGCATTACGAAAACCGCCGGGGTAGCGGTGAATTCCGTGATCTGGAGCCGGCGCGGTTCTGGGCGCTGCGGGCGGAGGCCTACCGGATCGAGCGGGCGATCCGGTGGACTGCCTACGACTATGTGCGGGGGCTGGCCGACCTCGACAGCCTCGAAAATGTGGCGATCACACCGCGCGGCACAGCGGCCGAGGCCGCAGCCGATCGGCTGCGGGCCGAGCTCGAGCGGTTCATGGAATCGCAGCCGGACCTCGGCGAACTCCATGTGCTGGCCATGACGAACGATATCTTCGAGTTCGGTGATCCGGTCGTCCTGGCCGAGGACATCGGCACAATGGCCGATGTGCGGGGCGCGAAAAGCGAGCACCGTCAGGCCGATCAGCTCTTGATCAACGCGCTGCTCGTGCAACTGGATCTGGCCCATCTCCACGGCGATATCGACAAGCTCGCCGAGCTCGAAGTTCTGGCCGACAGCGCATTTGCGGCGGCCGAGCAAGAGGCCCGGCGGCGCCTGGAGGCGGCCGGGTCCGCGGACGACCGGCAGGCTGCCGTCGACGATCTCCGGCGGGTCGGTGCCGGGGACCAGGTCGGTGCGCCCCCATGGCTACTCGAGTACTTCGGCCCTCGCTTCACCCGGGAGGCCGGTGGGTCCGGGACTGCCCCGGACGAGGCGGCCGCGCGGCAGCCGACCGCCCCGGACGCGCTGGATGGTCACGGCCGGGGCCGCGAAACCGTCTGGGCCGCCCTCTCCCCGGACGGTGTGGCTCGTCTCGGGCCCAACCACGAGCCCCGAACCTACGCCTACGCCTGGTCCCCCACACCGGACCAGGAATCGCCGGGCTCGCCGCAGGAACCGGCGCCGATCGCTCCCGAAGATCCCGAGTCCGAGTCCGGTGTCGCGGGCCGGCATGCGGAGGCATCATCCGACGATCGGATCAGGGGCTTGGCCGGGCTCGATGGATGCATCCGGTGGGGCCGGGAATGGTCGCGGGTATGGGAGGACCTGAAGGACGGGCGTAGTCATATCGAGCGGTATGCGCCACGGTTCGGCTACGACGCGCAAGACCTGCTGTCTGCGGACATGTGGCGGAGGATGATTCCGCCCTCCTCCGCGGATTCCTCCGATGACCCGGATCTCGAGGAACTTCGCCGGGTCACCCGGGGCTATCACCACCAGGCGGAGGTTCTGCAGGCCCTGAACAACGACCTCCCCACTGCAAGCGCCCGCGCCGCGCGGCTGTACGTGGAAAACCATTCCGAGGCACTCGATACCGAGGGTGTGCAACACCTGGTCGCGAAGCTCACCCAGCTCCAATTTGCGACACTGACCTGGGATGTTGTGGGGCGTCGGCGGCCGGAAGCCGCGCAAACAGGGCAACCGGCCGAGACAGGATCGCAGGCGTCCGCCGCACGGTCCGAGGAACTGGCCGGCGAGTTGCGTCGCTTGAGCAATCTGACCACGGCATCGGCCGGACGGGAATACCTGCGATCCCAGGGCGCGGGGGGGGGGGGGGCCCCCGCCCCCCCCCCTGACTGCCCAATCCGATGAATCCGACGCGCATATGAATCTTCCTTCCCGGGTTCAGGAATCGGCGTTCGCCGACTCCGGTTGTCCGGCGGCCGGCCGCCAGAACACGGCCAGCAGTGCGGCGGTCGCGACCACGCCGACGCCGAGCGCGATCAATCCACCGGCCCAGCCGGTGATCTCGATTCCGGCGGCATGGTCCACCGAAAGCCACCCCGGACCCAGAATGCCCATGACCACGCAGACCACGCCGAGTACCAGCACGTATTCGTAGCCGTCGCGCATCACGAAGAACCCGTTCTTCCGATGCGCCAGCAGGGCGGCCACCAGCATCACCGAAAGCACCGCCGCGGCGGCCAGCGGGGTGAGCAGTCCGAGGACCAGCAGTACACCCGCCCCGATCTCGGTGATCACGCTCAGCCACGCCTGCAGCACACCGTTGCGCAAGCCGAGGCTGCTGAACCAGCCCGCGGTGCCGGCGATCTTGCCGCCCCCGATCCAGTGGTTGACCCCGTGCGCGATCATGGTCGCTCCCACGACCAGCCTCAGCAGCAACAATGCGATATCGGTGACGTCCATGGGTTACCTTTCCGGCGCCGCGGCGCCGCCGTCGAATTGCAGGGTGGGCCCGGAGAATTCGCCGGTCTGCCGGGCCACGGCACATTCCTCGGCGAACGAGAGCACGGACAGATGGTAGGCCGGTGCCGTGTAGCCGAGGCTGATGTTGTGGCCGGTATCGGTCTGCCGGTTCACCACCACCCGCGGCGCGGCGGTGAACAGCGACCCGACCGCTGTCATCTCCTCCGGATCATTACGCCACACGCGCTCGTGTTCGCCCAGGGTGTAGCGCACCGGGATACGGATGCGGGGCGCGAGCCCGAGGAATTCCCGGGCGGCCCATCCGTTGATGGCCTTCACCTCGATCGCCGATCCACGGGCAGAGACGCTACCTCCACCCGTGACATCCGCGGGGTAGAGCCGAGCCGGACTCCAGATCAGTTTCCCCACTCCCGGCGGTCGTTTGCCCGGTTCCCGATCCGCACCCCAGAGCAGTTCCTGCGCCACCGGCTGGTGCCGCCGCCCGGTGCCGGCCAGTTCCAGCCCGAGCAGGTCCGCGCCTCGGTCGGCCGCCGCCATCCGGACGGCCAGCTCGCAACCGGCCGAATGGGCGAGCAGGAAAACTCCCGCGCCTCGCGGTAGCCCGTCGAGCAGGACGTCGAGCGCGCCGTACATCAGGTCCACCCGCTGCCGCGGGTCCGCGAGCCGGTCGGCATAGGGACCGGAGCTCCGGAAGCCGGGCCGGTCCAGCGCGAGCATGGTGTACCCGAGCCGCTGTCCGGTACGCAGCAGGGAGAATTCCGGATGTCCCGGGCAGTCGAAATACCGGGAGTCGACCGCACCACCGTGCACCGCGACGACCACCGCGCGCGGTGCGGACGCTTCGGCCAGCAGCCCGGACACCGGAATCCCGTGGACTTCCGGAACTTCCGCGACCACCGGTAGCGGGCCCGGGGAACCGGTGGCGACGAGATCGGAATCGGTCAGGGTCATCGACTGCTCACCACGATGCGCAGTGCCGGCGCGCTCATCAGGACGGGCTCCGCAGCAGCATGGCGCCGCCCGGAGTCAGCCCCCCGCTGGAAACCACCGCGACCCGAGCATCGCGGACCTGCCGTTCCCCGGCCGTCCCGCGCAATTGCACGATCGCCTCGTGCAGCAGCCCCATCCCGTGGGTACGGCCGTGGGAGAGCTGCCCGCCGTGGGTGTTCAGCGGCAGGATCCCGTCGCGGGCGATATTCTTCCCGCCGTCCAGGAAATCCTTCGCCTCGCCGATCTTGCAGAAACCCAGTGCCTCGATCCAGGAGAGGCAGTTGATGGTGAACCCGTCGTACAGTTCGGCCACATCGACATCGTCGGGCCGCAGATCGGTGCGGGTCCACAGGTGCGCGGCCGGGCCCAGGACCTGCGGTTCGTGGGTGAGGGTGCTCTGATCCCATTCGATGCGCTCCACGATCTGGGTGCCGACGGCCTCCACCTCGATCCCGGGTACCGGCAGGTCCGCCGCGGCGTCGCGCGCCGAGACGATCACCGCGACGGCGCCGTCACACGGCACATCGCAGTCGTAGAGACCGAAGGGCGTGGTGATGGGGCGGGCGGCGAGATAGTCGTCCATGGTCATCGGATCGCGGTACACCGCACTCGGATTCAGTGCGGCGTTCGCGCGCTGGTTCAGCGCGATCCAGCCCAATGTCTCACGGGTGGTGCCGTAATCGTGGAAATGCCGCTGCGCCTTCTGCGCCAGCGTATGCGCGGCCGAGGTGGATCCGAACGGATGCATCCAGCTGGACGTGCGACCGCCGCCGGAAACGGGGATGGTCCCGCGTTTCATCATCTCGTTGAAGGTGGCCTCCCACACCGTGCGATAGCACAGCACATGGGTGGCCAGCCCCGCGTGCACGGCCAGCATGGCCGCGATCACCGATCCGCCGGGCCCGAAGGTTTCGATTCCGCCGTTGTGCCAGGTGGGCCGGATACCCAGCGCGGATTCCAGTGCGGTGACCCCGCCTTCGCCGAAACCGCCCAGGTTGCCGCCCCCGGGATACGAGGACAGGCCGTCGATATCGTCGAGGGTCAGTCCGGCATCGGCCACCGCCCGTTGGCAGGCGTCCACGGTGAGCTCGAGGGGCGGCCGCATCAGCCGCCGCCCGATCTCCGACATCCCGATACCGGTGAGAATGACACTGTCCTCGAACTTGTCCCGGCGCAGCATCGGCGTCACCCGCTGACCGAAGTCGGCCGGTGCGATCTCGTCGACCGGTAGCGGTGCCGGCTCGGATTGTTGTGCGGTGGGCCGGAACAGCGGTAGCCATACATCGTCGTCCTGCTGGAACACCACCTCGAGGCGCATACCGAGGTGGAGTTCGCCCGGATCGCCTTCGACGATATTGGTGGTGAGCCGGACCCGCGGGTCGTCCTCGAGGGCCACCGTCGCCACCACATACGGGGGCGGCAGGCCGGGCAGCGCGAACCGCTGGTTGACCGTGAAGGAGGCCAGCGTCGCCGCACCCGAAACCACGCGCGGGGCGAGGTCGCGACCCCGGCAGTACCGGCAGATCGGCTGGGGCGGGTGGATCAGCGCCGAACACGCCCGGCACTCCTGGATCCGCAGCTGTCCGTCGGCGCCGGAGGTCCAGAAGAACTCGGTGTCCAGGGACAGCAGCGGGAGCGGCCGCCCCGAGCGGGGTGCCGGATCGTCACCGGTCGTCGATGCCATATCGCCTCCTCGTGTCACCGGTGCGCGGCGCTCCGGCCGGTGATCTCCTTTGTCGTTCCGTGGCCCCCGGGGGGGGGGCGGGGGCCCCCCCCCCCGGGGGGGGGGAAAAGGGGTTGGGTGCCGGGGGGGGGGGTTTGGGGGGGGGGCGTAGGGGGGGGGGGGGGGGGGGGGGGGGGGGTTTTTTTGGGGCACCGG
>NZ_JARWOV010000185.1 GCF_029868855.1 Nocardia carnea
AAATCCGGCGGACCGACCGCCGCCGGGGGGCCCCCCCCGGGCCGGGGGGGAGCCCCCCCGGCCCGCCCCGCCCCGCGCCCCCCCCCCGCGGGGGGGCGCCCCCCCCCCCACCCCCCCGCCCCCCCCCCCCCCCCCCCCCGGCGGGCGGGGGTGGGCCGGGGTACGCCCCCCCCCCCCCCCCCCCCCGCTCGCATTGTCGCGACGACTCCGCCGTCGACCAGCAGGTCGGTGCCGGTGACGAAGCTGCCGGCGGGGTCGAGGAGGTAGGTGGCTGCCGCCGCGATGTCCTCGGCGGTACCGATACGCCCGGTCGCGGACTGTTCGATCATCTGCCGCATCCGCACTCCCGACTCCCCGGCCAGCTCGTCACGGCCCTGGGCGGTGGAGATCACGCCCGGACTGATCGAATTCACCCGGGCACCGGCACGGCCCCATGCACCCGCCGCGGCCTGCACGCGAATAATCGCCCCGCGCTTGGCCATCGGGTAGGCAAGCATCGGAGGCAGCGCAGGTTCCGGGTTCAAGAACGGCAGTTCGGCCAGGTCCGCGGTCGGTGTCACCGCCAGCGCCGTTTCCTGTTCGGCGGTGAGCTGCGCCAGATGCCCGGCCATACTGGCGATCACCACACCCGCACCGCCGGGGGACATCAGCGGCGCGAACTCGTCCAGCACATAGGCGACCCCGCACAGATCGACACGCACGATGGCCTCGGTGGAGGCTTTCGCCGGTGACACTCCCGCGGTGTGCACGAGATGCCGGATCGGCCCGGTGGCGGCGGCCGCGGCTGCGAGTTCGGCCACCGAGGCCGGATCTCCGGAATCCACCCGGTGGGTGCTCACCTCGAATCCCTGCTCGGTGAACTGTTCGGCCGCGCCGGCCAGCAGGCGTTCGTCGAAATCGGCCAGCAGCAGATGCCGGCCACTGCCGATCCGCGCGGCGATCGCCCGTCCCATCCCCCCGACACCGACGACAACACTGATCTCTGCGCCCATAACCACATTCCTCCGAGCCGATTGCTGGTCGATCCGAAGGTATCCCGAGGCCGTGCCGCCCCGGCCGGAATGACCGGACATCGCACTGCACCGGGCACTCGCGGAGACCGGCCGGGTGGTCCCGGAGCCGGCCGGAACCACCCAGGACCACGGAAAACGCCGTGTCAGTGGGCATATCAGATCGGTGTCAGGCCGATATCAGCCGCACCCGCGAAAGTGTTTTCCAACGGCCACGACGCCGCCCCGAAACACCAGTCAAGGAGAACACCATGTCCGTCACCCTCAACGCCCAGGACAAGGCCACCCTGCGGACCGCCGCGTACGGCGCCGTCTCGCTGATCACCGCCACCAGCGCATTCGGCGGCTCGGCGCACAAGGCCGCCACCGGCGGCTCTCTCGCGCTGGCCACGGCGACAGGCTCCGTCGGGCACGTGCTCGCCGATGTCAAAGCCAAGGACATCGACCTGCAGGGCAAGAACATCGCAGAACTCGCCGACCAGGTTTTCCCGGCCCTGACGGCTGCCATGAACCTGCTGAAACAGCAGGATGCGGCCGAAGCGGACAACTTCCGCGCCACCGTCCTCGTCGCCCTGGAAACGGCCACCCGGACCCGCAGGGGCGCACCGAGCCCCGCCCTGTCCGAGATGACCCGCAAGATCACCTCGGCTCTCGACGCCGCCTGAGCGGCAACGAACCGGCCGGGCTCACTCGGCCGGATCCCCCTCGTCTACCTTTTCGAGATAAACGCTCGCTTCGAATACCGAAAATTTACACTCGTGGGTGTAGACATTCCGTCAGCGCACCGATAGAGTCGCTGACGTTCGAATCGATGAGTCCAGAGGCCGGGCAGGTGAACTGCTCCGGAAGATGCAGTACCGCTCGCCCCCTCCGGTGGAGAAGCGAATCCCGGCGAAGTTCGGCCGGACCCCGGAGGGGCGCGAGCGAATCAAGTCGACAAGTACCGCAGATAAGTCCGTCGATCGAGGAGGTGGTCACTGAGTAGTCACCTACCGGTTCCGCATTCCGGCAGGTCCCGGATGCGATACCCGACACCGGCCCAGGCGGCCGGTGGAAAGAATTGACATCAACCCTTTGTTCGTAAACCCCAGGCCCCCGGGGCGCCCGCCCGGGGGGGGGCGCCGGGTTTTTGGGGGGGTGGGGGGGGGGCGCCCCGGCCCCAACTCCCCCGGCATCCCCTCCCCCCCCGGGGGGGGCGCGCGGTACTGCATCTTCCGGAGCAGTTCACCTGCCCGGCCTCTGGACTCATCGATTCGAACGCCAGCGACTCTATCGGTGCGCTGACGGAATGTCTACACC
>NZ_JARWOV010000186.1 GCF_029868855.1 Nocardia carnea
CCCCCCCCCCCCCCGCCCCCCCCCCCCCCCCCCCCCCCCCCCCCCCCCCCCCCCCCCCCCCCCCCCCCCCCCCCCCCCCCCCACCGGGGCGAGGGGCGGGCGGGCCCGCGTCGTCGTCGAACGACCCGTCGGATCCCGGACAACGCACCGACTGCTACTGATTGCGGCCGATCTACAACCGGACGCTGCGGCAGAATTCCTCACCACGACGGACGAACTGGTGACCGTGGGCGGAGATCGGCGATGGGATTCGTCATCGAAGAACGTCGATCGTCCCGGTCACAGCATCGTGAACGGCCGACCCCGGCAGAGACCTCGATCCGGCACCCCGCCGAGTCCGGGTCGCGCCGACCGTGTTTCCATCCTCCCGTGCACGCCGATATCGTGATCTGCGGTCTGGGCCCGGCCGGTCGGGCGCTCGCCCACCGGTGTCTGGCGAACGGTATGGCGGTTGTCGCGATCGATCCGAATCCACGGCGGCGCTGGCGAGCGACCTACGCCGCCTGGACCGACGAACTCCCGCCCTGGCTGGACAGTACCGCGATCGCGGCAACGGTCGCCCGGCCGCAGGCCCACGGCCGGCGCGCGCACGCTATCCCGCGGGCGTACACGGTACTGGATACCGCCCGGCTGCAGCACAGTCTCGACCTCGATGGGGCGACCGTGCTGACCGGGCGCGCCACCGCCCTCGGCCGGCACACCGTCACACTGGACACCGGTGAGATCTTGCGGGCCGGCCGCGTGATCGACGCACGCGGCCTGCGACGCGGGGCCGGCCGGGCCGAACAGACGGCCTACGGACTCGTGCTCGACGATCCCGGACAGAACGAACCTGCCCTGTTCATGGACTGGCGGTCCGACAACGGTGCCGACCCCGGCGCACCGCGGTCGTTCCTCTACACGATCCCGCTCGGCGGCGGCCGTGTCCTCTACGAGGAGACCTGCCTGGTGGGTACGCCACCGATCGAGCTCGGTGAACTCGCCGAGCGGTTGCGGTACAGGTTACGGGC
Organism: Nocardia carnea; assembly: GCF_029868855.1. Taxonomy (GTDB): domain Bacteria; phylum Actinomycetota; class Actinomycetes; order Mycobacteriales; family Mycobacteriaceae; genus Nocardia; species Nocardia carnea_A. Next base: position 1,011 of record NZ_JARWOV010000186.1, read on the forward strand.
TCGTGGTGTCCGAGTACGTGGGGACGAAACCGTCGAGCGGGTTCGCTTCGCCGTCGTGGGAGGCGCGCCGGGGGCGCGCCGATTCGGCGCCGCCGGCGGGTACCTGCACCCGGCCACCGGATACAGCGTCGGTTCGGCTCTGGCGGCGGTGGACGTTGTCGTGGCCGGTCACGCGGGAGCGTCGAATGCCGCGCGGGCCGTGTACCGGCTGCGCCGGGCCGGGCTGCGGGCCTTGCTCGCATTACCGCCGAGCGAACTTCCCGGTTTCTTCGATACGTTCTTCGACCTCGATATCGACCTGCAACGCGCGTATCTTTCCGGTCGCGACGATCTGCCCGGCACGCTCGCCGCGATGACCAGGTTGTTCGCGGCACTGCCCGGCCGTACCCGCGCGCGGCTCGCCGCGGCGACACTCCATCTTCCGGCTCTCTCGCACCCGGGGTCGGGTTCGGTCATCATGGAGTGATGCGGTCAATCTGGAAAGGCTCGATCGCGTTCGGGCTGGTCAACGTCCCGGTGAAGGTCTACACCGCCACCGAGGACCACGACATCCGGTTCCACCAGGTCCACGCCAAGGACGGGGGCCGGATCAAATACGACCGCGTCTGCACCGTCTGTGGGCAGTCGGTGAAATTCGCCGATATCGACAAACAATACGAATCGCCGGAAGGTGAGAAGGTCGTGCTCACCGACGACGATTTCGCGAAATTACCGGTGGCCGAGAAGCACGAGATCCCGGTTCTGCAATTCGTCCCGTCGGAGCAGATCGATCCGATCCTCTACGACAAGACCTACTATCTGGAGCCGGATTCGACCACCCCCAAGGCCTATGTGCTGCTGGCCGCCACGCTCGAGCGTATCGACCGCACCGCCCTGGTCCATTTCACGCTGCGGCAGAAGACCCGGCTGGCCGCGATGCGGGTGCGCGACGGAATGCTGGTGCTGCAGACGCTACTGTGGCCGGACGAGGTGCGCTCGGTCTCGTTCGAATCGCTGGAGGAGGCCAAAGCGCCCCGGCCGCAGGAAATCAAAATGGCCGAAACACTCGTCGAATCGATGTCCGACGATTTCGATCCTGATCAATACACCGACGAATATCAGGTCGAACTGCAGCGGATTCTGGAGGAGGCGATCGCCAGCGGTGACGGGAAGGTTCCCGAACGCGCCGAGGAACCGGCCGCGGAAGCCGATGCCGAGGTGGTCGATCTGGTCGCGGCGCTGCAGCGCAGCCTGGAGGCCAGCGGCGCCCGCGGTGAAGGAAAGTCCGGCGCCCGCGGTAGCGGAAAATCCGGCGGTACGAAATCCACCGGCGAGAAGAGCTCCGGCACCGCGAAGGCCCGCAAGACGACCCCACGCAAAACCGCGCAGAAGCGAACCCGTAAAGGCGCGTGAGCCCCGGTCACAGGGCTTGGATGAACCAGTCCAGGCAGCCCTCGGGGCCGATACTGCTGCGGTGGTAGTGGAATCCGAGCTGATGGGAAAGCGCGATCTCCGATTTGTTGTCCCTATCGATCCGCAGCACCGCTTCATCCGCCAGATCGTTACCGGCCAGATATCGGCAGGCCAGAACGACCGTACGGCCGGGCACTCCGCGGTCGCGCCACGGCGCGTGGATTCCGTAACTGATATCGGCCTGCCGTTTCGCCAGGAATTCCGGTTCCAGTGTCACATCCAGCGTCCCGGCCAGCGCATGCGACGAAACTTCTACCACGGCAAACGTTTTGCGAGGCCCGTCGGCTGCCCACTCCGCGGCGCACCGTTCGAATTCGGCCACCGTATTCGGTGTGCCGGGCCCGGCCGTCCGGCGCGCCGACTCCCGATCCTGGGCGGCCAAGTGGGCCGCGGCGTCGGCGACCTCGATCGGCCGTAGCCCGATCACCCCATCCGATATCAGCACGTGATCATGATCTGCATATTTCACGGCATTCGACAAGCCCCATGGACGGCGAGCCGCCGACGAGAATTCCGGGCCGCGCCGGAAAGACCGGCGGGCAACAATTCCGCGACACGCAATCGTGCAGACACGCCCGCAGTGCAGGGCCGGTGTGGTTTGCCGGGTGGATACTCGGCCTATGACCGATAACCCGGAGGATCCGCATCGGCTCGTATCCGCTGCCGTGGTGGTGGGCGTGGACGGAACTCCCGCCGCCCATTCGGCCATCCGCTGGGGCGCCACGGTGGCTGCCCGGCGAGGGCGGCGGCTCGTCCTGGCCTACGGGATGAATTCCACCCCGGCCAAAACCTGGCTGGTCGCCTATCAGCCGATGGTCGACGAGGCCGTGCAAACCCTGCGCACGCACGGCGAACAGGCATTGACCACCGGCGTGCAGGTTGCCCGCGAGGCGTCGCCGGGCCTCGCGCCCGACACTCTGCTCTCCGAGCACAGTCCCGCCAAGATGCTGATCGAATTGTCCAAATCCGCCCATATGGTCGTCCTCGGGTCACGCCGCGGTGGCGCCATCGCGCATCTGGGATCGACCATTCTGGCGGTCGCGGCGCACGGGCAGGGCACCATCGTCGCGGTCCGCGAGGACGCCGAGGACATCACGAGCGGCCCGGTGGTGGTCGGGATCGACGGCAGCCCGGTCAGCGATACCGCCGTCGCTGCCGCCTTCGCCGAGGCCTCCGAACGCGGAACCGAACTGGTCGCCGTGCACACCTGGAGCGATCTCACCTTCACCGAATTCGCCAGTACCGGGTTCATCGAGATACCGGCCGAAGACCTGCAGACCGCCGAACAGGCCGTACTCGCCGAGCGGCTGGCCGGATGGCAGCAGCGTTACCCGGAGGTCACCGTCCGGCGCGAGGTCTATCCCTCGACCCCGGCGCTGCATCTGCGCGAATGGTCCGAACGCGCCCAACTGGTCGTGGTGGGCAGCCGCGGCCGGGGCGGATTCCGTGGGTTGCTGCTCGGCTCGACCAGTCAGTCGCTGATCCAGCGGGCCGCCTGCCCGGTCATGATCACCCGGCCGGCCTGACCCGCCGCCCGCTCAGCCGAGCAGGCCGGCCAGTAGCGCCCGCGTACGCTGCGCCGCCGCGCCACCCGCGAAGACCGAGGCGACGAATTCGGTGGCGCCGGCGTCGAATACCTCCCGCACCCGGGCCTCGACCTGATCCTCGGTGCCGATGATCGCGAGGTCCGCGGGGCCGGCCGCGCCCTCGCGGTCCATCATCGCCCGGTAGGACGGCAGTGTGCCGTAGGTGGCGAACGTCCGCGCCGCCCGTTCGCGCGCGGCGTCGGCGTCGTCGGTCACCAGCACCGGCAGCGCGCACACGATACGGGCCGGTGGCCGGCCGGCATCAGCGGCGGCCGCGGTGATGGTCGGGGCGATATGTTCCCGGATCGTGGCCGGCCCGGTCATCCACAGCACGGTCCCGTCGGCGCGGCGCCCGGCCAGTTGCAGCATCCGGGTGCCCATGGCCGCCAGCAGAACCGGAATCCGGCCTTCGTCCGGGATCCCGAGTTCCAGATTCCCGGTCAGGGTTTCCCCGGTGTACGACACCGGCTGCCGCTGCAGCAGGGGGCCGAGAATCGAGAGGTACTCGCGCATATGGCGGGCGGGGCGCTCGAATCCGTACCCGAACATGTTCTCGATGACCACGCGATGGGACAGCCCGATTCCCAGGGTCAGCCGGTCCGGGCCCACCGCCAGCGCAGTCGTGCGGACCTGCTGGGCGAGCGCGCCCGGATGCCGCGGATAGGTCGGCACCACGGCCGTGCCGAGCTCGATATCCGGTATCCGACTACCTGCCACCGCCAGCGCGGTGAGCGCGTCGACGCCGAAGATATGCGACATCCAGGCCGATACGAAGCCTTCGTCGGCGGTCCGGCGCAGGTCATCGGTGAGCGCGCGCAGGGCGTCGCTCCCGGATCGTTCACTGAGCAGAATGCCGATCCGCACGGCGGGCCTCCTGGACGGCTCGTAGGGTATGGACCTCGAGGGGTTGCCGCCCCGACCCTAATGGACGGGGCGCGGTACGGCCCCGCGACGGACCGCGCGTGGCCGCAGCTGTTGCCGCGGTGACGCCGACGCGCCCGGGACCTGCTCGACCCGGGGACCGCGGCGGGGCATGCTGTGAGCATGGACGAGTTTGCGAGCTGGCGGTCGAACGGGCAGCGTTTCACCCATCGCGGACACCAGATCTTCTGGCGGCCCGGCGGGACCGGTTCCGCCGGAACACTGTTGTGCCTGCACGGTTTTCCCACCGCGTCCTGGGACTGGCATCGGATCTGGCCGGATCTGTGCGAACAATTCGCCCGCGTCCTGGCCCCGGACCTGATCGGATTCGGCTGGTCGGCCAAACCGCAGCACTACGACTACACGATCGCCGATCAGGCCGATCTGTGTGAACAGCTCCTGCGCGAACAGGGCGTCGACCGGTTCCACATCCTGGCCCACGACTACGGCGATACCGTCGCCCAGGAACTGCTGGCCCGCGATGCCGAACGCCGGGCCGGCAGCGATACCTCGCTGATCATCGAATCGGTCTGCCTGCTCAACGGCGGGCTCTTCCCGGAGGCCCACCGGCCGCGGCCCATCCAGCGCCTGCTGGCCGGACCAGTCGGCCCGCTGGTCGGCCGGTTCGGCACCGAGGGCACCTTCGCGCACAGCCTGGCCGCGGTTTTCGGTCCGGACAGCAAACCCGATGCCGACGAAATGCATCGTTTCTGGCTGCTGTGGTGCAGTAAGCACGGGAAACGCAACGGACACAAACTGATGGGCTATATGGCCGAACGGCGGACGCACCGGCAGCGCTGGGTGGGTGCGCTCGTCCGGCCGCAGGTACCGGTCCGGTTGATCGACGGCCTACGCGATCCGGTGTCCGGGGAGCGGATGGTGCGCCGCTATCGCCGTCTCGTCGACGAACCCGATGTGGTGGAACTGCCCGCTGTCGGCCACTACCCGCAACTGGAATCGCCGCAGGAGACGCTGCGCGCGTTTCACGAGTTCCACACGACCCGCGTCGGATAAGCGGGCTCGCCGGTCCACGTACGGACCGGGAGCGACCGAGCGCATCGCGAAGGTTCGGCGGTTTACCCCGCCGATTACCGGAAACATGACCGGTCGGCGCTCCGGGATTCGGTGCGCGGCATTCCCGGCACGGAGCCGTGTGAGGTACCGCCGGGATAATTCCGGCGGTACCTCACGCAGTTCGCGCGGTTCCGACCGGCCTCGCAAGAAACAACTTTCGCTGCCGCGGCCACGACCTCCGCGGGCCACAGCGCGACGAGGACCCGGTGTGTACCGCGCGGTGATACGGTACGGCCGGGTGCCGGGGTGGCGCCCGGGCTCCGCACCGGAGCCGCTCCCGGGGGCTCGGGGGAATTACCGACGAGGGGACGCCGCATGCTCGACCGCGAAGCCGTAACCGGGCCGGATCAGCACGGGCACGTCCAAGGGGTGTCGGAATGGGTGACCACCCGGGATGGGCGCCGGTTGCACACCATGGTCCTACCGGGTCCGCAGAACAACACGGCCCCGGTGGTCGTCTTCGAAGCGGGCGCGGCGGCCACCCGTTCCTCGTGGGGGCTGGTGCAACCGGAGGTCGGCCGGTTCGCTCGCGCCGTCGTCTACGACCGCGCGGGCCTGGGCCGTAGCCCTGCCGACCCGGCGGGCCGGAGCCTGGACCGGATGGCCGATGATCTGGTGGATGTGCTCGATCATTTCGGGCCCGGGCCGTTCGTGCTGGCCGGCCACAGCGCCGGCGGTGTGATCGCCCGGCTCGCCGCCGCCCGGCGGCTCGACCGCACGGCCGGGCTCGTGCTCGTCGATCCCACCGACGAGGCCGCGGATATGTTGTTCGGGCCCGCCTTCCGGCGGATGGAGCGCGTGGCGATCACGGTGAACGGGTGCCTCGCGCGGCTGGGCCTGCTGCGCCGGATGTTCGGCCGGCTGCTCGACGCGATGCCGGCGGATGTCCGTGCCGATATGGAGCGCGAGGCGTTCATCCCGGAGGTCATCCGTACGCAGGCGGTACAGGCCCGCACCTTTCTCGACGATCTCGCGGCCTGGCGTGAGGCACCTCCGGCTGCCGGCGATATCCCGGTCACCGTCATATCGGGCGCACGCGCGGGCGACGGGATGAACGCACGGGTCCGAGCGGCAGCCAATGCCGCGCACGCGCACCGCGCCGCCGTCACCGGCGGGCGCCATGTCCTGGCGCACAATTCGAGCCACTATCCCCCGATCACCGACCCCGGCGTCGTGGTCGAGGAGATTCGGCTCATCGCCGCGCCGTGAAGGCCGCGCGGCGGCAACCGGCACGGGATCGTCGCCGCAGGCTCCCCGGCCGACCGGATTCGATTCGCCGCCGCGGCGCAACGCCTGCCACCGGCCGCGACCGCCGCCGGTTCCGGTGCGCCGTAAGGATATCGCTACGATTGCCGGGACAATATGCCCACTTTCGGAGGACTGCATGGCGCGCAAGGTCATCGTTGAGCTGGTCGACGATTACGACGGAACTTCCCGGGCGGAGGAGACCGTCACCCTGGCTCTGGACGGTGTCACCTACGAGATAGATCTCTCGGCACGCAACGCCGGGAAACTGCGCGACATCGTCGGGGGGTGGGCTGCGCACGCGCGCCGGGTCGGCGGCCGGGTCACGAAGAGCAAACGTCCCGCCCAGGCCGCGACCGACACCCGGCAGACCCAGGCCATCCGCGAATGGGCCCGCGCGAACGGTATGGAGGTCTCGAACCGCGGCCGGATCTCCGCCGAGGTGATCGAGGCCTACAAAAAAGCGCACAAGTAGCCGGGGCGGGATTCCGGCGGCCATTCCGGCCGGCCGGAACCGGTCATAGGCGCACCGTCCCGGTGGCGTGACACATCACAAAAAGGTAACAGGACGCTCTCCGGAAGCGACACAGCAACCGGTATGCCGATGCCGTGGCAGGGCCACGCGTTGTTCGGCACCGGTCGGGAAGCGTACGGACGGCGGAAGCCGGCCGTACGCACGATGTGCTCACACCGGACGAAAGGCCCTGTTCTCTCATGCGATTGTCCCCGGCGACCCCCGCCCTCCGCAGCCGCCGCAGATTCTGGCTGGCCACCGCCGCGCTCGCCGTGATTATCCAGGCAATATCGCTGGTCAGCGGTGGCGCCCCCACCGCGCGGGCGGCCTTCGACCCCGCGGGTACGGATTTCTGGGTCGACTCCGCGATGGGCCCGATCAAATCCCGCGTGTTCCGTGCTGCCGACGGCAATACCTCCCGAGTGGTGTACGCGCTCGACGGTATGCGCGCCCGTGAGGACCTCAGCGGCTGGGAGATCGATACCGATATCGCCCGGGAGTTCACCAAATGGAATATCAATGTGGTGATGCCGGTCGGCGGACAGTCCAGCTTCTACACCGATTGGAACGCCCCCAGTACCTTCCTCGGCGTGCCGCCGGGAACCGGATCCGGGAACGGATCGTCGTCGGGTTCGGCGTCGGGCTCCGGCGGGTTGCAGGTCATGGCCGAGGGTCCCGGTAAGTCCTACACCTATAAGTGGGAGACCTTCCTGACCCGCGATCTACCCGCCGCATTGCGCGACCGGCTGGGTTTCGCGAGCCATCGCAACGGTGTCTTCGGCCTGTCGATGGGCGGTAGCGCCGCACTCACCCTCGCCGCGCACTACCCCGGCCAGTTCAGCTTCGCCGGTTCCTACTCCGGTTACCTGAACATTTCCGCGCCCGGTATGCGGGAGGCGATCCGGCTGGCGATGGTCGACGCCGGCGGTTACAACGTGGATTCGATGGCCGCCCCGTGGGATCCGAAGTGGCTGCATATCGACCCGTTCGTCGCCGCACCCGGTCTGGTCGCCAACAACACGCGACTATGGGTTTCGGCAGCCAGCGGGCTGCCCACCGCGACCGACGGCCCGAGTATCGGCACCGTCAACGGGATGGGCCTGGAAGCACTGGCGCTGGTGAACACCCGGGCATTCCAGGTACGGATGGCGACGCTGGGCGCGCAGAACGTGCACTACGACTTCCCCGCCCACGGGATCCACGCCTGGAACAACTGGGCCGATCAGGCGCTGCGGATGCTGCCGGACCTCTCGGCGCATATCGGGTAGCGGCCGTGGCGGGCACCCGGACGGCGACCAGCCTCGCGCCGGGTGCAAGGCACTTGCTCAGCATTGTTGTCATCGACTCGGTAAGGTTTGCACTCATGGGGCATGAGGATGTAATCGACTCCGCGGGCAGCACTTTCATCGCCGGCGAACTCCCGGTAGGAATGCGTTACCGCGCCCGCGACCATTACGTGGTCGGCCGGGAGAAGATCCGTGAGTTCGCCCGCGCCGTCCAGGATCACCATCCGGTGCACTGGTCCGAGGGCGCCGGGATCGATTACGGATACGACGGCCTGATCGCCCCGCCGACGTTCTTCTCCGTGCCCGGATTCCTGGCGCAGACCGAGATGTTCGAATCCGTCATGACCGGCTACGACCTGAGCCAGGTCATGCAGACCGACCAGGTGATCCGCTATCACCGGCCGATTCGGCCCGGCGACGCCCTGTCCTTCGAGGTCCATCTGGAATCGATGCGCCACGCGTTCGGTGGCGACCTCATGTCGTTCGAAACCGTGGTCACCGATCAGGACGGCGTGCTGGTTCTGGTTTCCCGGACCGATGTGGTGGGGCGTAGCGGTGTGGGCCCGGATCTCGGCGAGCTGGGCGCCGGTGTGCTCATGCACGGCTTCCGGCCTGGTGCCGGTCGGCCCGCCCCTGCCCCGCGGGCCGGTTCGCCCACCCGGACGGACGGTCCGCGGCCCGCGCTGCCCGGTACCGAGCCGACGGCCGGGCCGTATGTCCGCGATTTCGATACCGTCCGGGCCGGCGACGAGCTACCTGCCCGGACAGTGCGGTTCACGATCGGGGATCTAGTGAACTACGCCGGGGTATCCGGGGATCCCAATCCCATCCATTGGAGCGCCGAGGTCGCCGATCGCGTGGACCTGGAGTCGCCGGTGGCACACGGGATGCTGACCATCGGTACCGCCGCCGGTTTCGTCACCTCCTGGCTCGGCGACCCGGGTGCGCTCCGGGAGTACGCGGTCCGGCTGACCAGTCCGGTTTTCGTCACGCGGGAGGGGGCCGAAATCGAGTTCACCGGCCGGGTGAAGGCGACCGATCCGGCCACTCGGACCGCGACGATCGCGCTGACGGCCCGGTATCAGGGCCGCCGGGTTTTCGGGCGGGCGACGGCTGTCGTCCAGTTGCGCTGACCCGACCGAGCGTGTGCCGGTTGCCACAAACCGCCGTGCTTGACCACAACCTTTATTGAGGTTCCAAGCTGTTGACATGAGCGCAACAGCAGACGAACGCCCCACGGTCGAGGACAGCACGGTCGACCACACCGCCGATGTCGCCGCGATCCGGCAGTTGGTCACCGATGTCGAAACCGGCTACAACACCAACGACGCGCAACTGATGGTCAGCGGTTTCACCGCCAACGCCGCCGCGGGTAACGCGGTGGGCACGATAATCTCCGGATACGACGCCCTCCTGGACAGTGCCCGCCGCGGCCTCGCCGGTTTCCTGGCCGATGAATACGTCCGCTATGCGGTCACCGATATCGTCTTCCTCCGCCCGGATATCGCGATCGCCCACAAGGCCGCCCGCGCAGTCACCGCGGACGGCGAACCCATCGACCGCGATCCCGCGATGGTCGCGCTGTATGTCCTGGTCCGGGAGAACGGACGCTGGTGGGTCGCGGCGCGGCAGAACACCTTGGTGCCCGCCCCCGAATGACCGTATTCACCGGGACCGGCTCGTACCCGCGCGGGTAATACCGGGGTATTATCGTGATTGTCCGTGGATCACGGGCAATACGAATGGTGGGTCGGAGCGTACGACCTGCTCCACCGCAGCGGGATCGAGCCCTGGGAAGTATTGGAGGTGCTGTATTCGCCGCGGCGGTGGCCCCGGGCGGCGACGAGCCGCGAGGGACTACCCACCGCGACCGTCTGGGGTCGTACCGACGACGGTCGCGCCCTGATCGTGCTGCTGCGGTGGCTGCGCACCGATGCCAGCTGGCAGATCCTGCTGGCGAGCGCGATGCGGCCCCACCAGCTCGCCGAATACACCGCATGGGAGGCGACCCGAGATGATCGATGACGAACCCGACCCCGGCTACCCGCGGACTCCCGAGGCGGCCGAGGATTTCCTGAACACCCTCACCTACGACGACACCGCCGCCCTGCCGCCGCTACCGCCGACGACGGACCGTATCGAACAAGGCATGGTCGCCACCTCGTTCAAATGGACCCCGGACATGCGCGACCGGGTCCGGCGCAAGGCCGCCGAACACGGTGTGACGCCGTCCATCCTGATCCGCCAGTACATCGAAATGGGGCTGCTGGCCGAGCAATCCGAACGGATGATCCCGCTGGCGGACGCGGTACGCGCGCTCACCAGCCTGCCGCATTCGGCCTGATCCCGCCGAGGCTGCGTCAGCTCGCCGGAGCCGTCCACTCCGCGGGGCGCCGGCTCCGGACCGAGAGTTCGCGGCGGTGCGCTCAGGGCAGGTGCGGCACCGAGACCGGTCCGACCGCCGCGAGCGGAGCGGCACACCTTGGTCACGGCGCGGGCGGGGCTCCGGTCTGCGTACAGAACGGATGGCACGATCCCGGTGTCGGAGTCACCCGTGCGGGTTCGTCGCCGAAGTCCGCCGAACTCACCAGCACCATCACCACCAGCGCCCCACCGATGACGAGCCCGAAGATCAAGAGCGTGGGCCACAGCCAGGTCCGCATCGGCCGCTCCCGGACCACCGCCACGCGCGGTGCCATGGGGTCGGCCGGGTCCACCGGACTCACCGGGTCCCCCGCGTGCACCGGATCCACCGAACTCACCGGGTCGGCGGGGGTCATCGGGTCGACCGGATTCAACGGGTCGACCGGATTCAACGGATCGAGCGACCGCGCGGTATCGCGTTCGGGGCCACCGTGTTCGTTCATGCACAACCACCTCCAGGGGTTCTCCGGCACCGGTTACCCGAATACGGCCGCCGTTCACGTGCGCAGGTGATCCGGCCTACGGCGGCAGATCATGTCTCCGCTTGGTTGAACCGGCGTCGAGCGGGTAGGCCGCCCGCGACGCCGCGCCATCCACCAGAACCAGGAGGACACATGTCGCTGCAGGTGGGCGATTACGTACTGCAACGTCTCCGCGAATGGGGAGTCGACCAGGTCTTCGGTTATCCGGGCGACGGGATCAACGGTCTTGTGGCCGCCTTCGGCCGTGCCGACAACCGGCCCCGGTTCGTACAGGCGCGCCACGAGGAGATGTCGGCCTTCCAGGCAACCGGTTTCGCCAAGTTCAGCGGGAAGGTCGGGGTGTGCACCGCGACCTCGGGTCCCGGCGCCATCCACCTGCTCAACGGCCTCTACGACGCCAAACTCGATCATGTCCCGGTGGTGGCGATCGTCGGCCAGACCGCCCGCAGCGCGATGGGTGGTAGTTACCAGCAGGAAGTCGACCTGCAATCGCTGTTCAAGGATGTCGCCTCGGACTATCTCGTCGAGGTGAATGTCGCGAGCCAGCTGCCCAACGCGCTGGATCGTGCCTTCCGTACCGCGATGGCCCGCCGCGCGCCGACCGTCGTGATTCTGCCCGCCGACCTGCAGGAAGAGCCGTATCGGCCGCCGGAGCACGCGTTCAAACAGGTCCCTTCGAGCCCGCCCAGCAGCCAGCACAGCACCCTCACTCCGCCGGCGGCCGACCTCGAGCGGGCGGCCGAGGTGCTCGCCCAGGGCTCGCGGGTCGCGATGCTCATCGGGCAGGGTGCGCGCGCCGCGGCCGCGGAGGTGCTGGAGGTCGCCGAGCTCACCGGTGCGGGGATCGCCAAGGCGTTACTTGGCAAGGATGTCCTCTCCGACGAGCTGCCGTTCGTCACCGGGTCCATCGGACTGCTCGGTACCCGGCCCAGCTATGAGCTGATGCGGGACTGCGACACCCTGCTCATCGTCGGCTCCAATTTCCCCTACAGCCAGTTCCTGCCGGATTTCGATCAGGCCCGTGCGGTGCAGATCGATATCGACGGCGCGCTCATCGGGATGCGCTACCCCACCGAGGTGAATCTGGTGGGGGATGCGAAAGCCACTCTGCGGCAGTTGATCCCCTTGCTCGGGCGCAAGACGGATCGCTCGTGGCGGGACACCGTCGAGAAGAATGTCGCCCGCTGGTGGGAGACGGTCGCCCAGCAGGCGGCGGTGGAGGCGAAGCCGATCAACCCGATGCGGGTGGTCACCGAACTGTCCGAGCGGATTCCCGAGAACGCGGTCGTCACCGCCGATTCCGGCTCCTCCACCAACTGGTACGCCCGCTGCCTGCGCTTCCGCGGAGATATGCGTGGTTCGCTGTCGGGCACGCTGGCCACCATGGGGCCGGGTGTGCCGTATGCGATCGGCGCGAAATTCGCCCATCCCGACCGGCCGGTGATCGCCCTGGTCGGCGACGGTGCCATGCAGATGAACGGGCTCGGTGAGCTCATGACCATCGCGCGCTACCAGCACCTGTGGGAAGATCGGCGGCTTATCGTCTGTGTTTTCCACAACAACGATCTCAACCAGGTCACCTGGGAGCTGCGCGCCATGGGCGGGGCGCCGAAATTCGAGGAATCCCAGAATCTTCCCGATGTCCCCTACGCCGATCTCGCACACGAGATGGGTCTGGAGGGGATCGCCATCGACCATCCCGCCGATATCGGGGATATGTGGGACCGGGCATTGGCCACCGACAGTCCCACGGTGCTCGATGTGCGCTGTGATCCCGATGTGCCGCCGATCCCGCCGCACGCCTCCTACGAACAGATCAAGGATCTGGGGAAATCCTTACTGCGCGGCGACCCGGACGCCTTCCGTCTCATGGTGCAGGGCGCCAAGACCAAAGCCCAGGAACTCCGGATCTGAACCACTCGGTTCCCAAATCCTGCTCGTGACAGGCGGCGCCCATCACCGGATACCGCGCCGCCGTTCACGAGCCCTCCTGGTCACGCTGCCGATCGACCCAGCTGCGGCGCTCCCGGTCGCGGTAGCCGTAGGTGGCCTTACGGACGGTGAGATCGTCCTCCAGCCCCGACCCGACCGCGCCGGCCACGGTCCCCAGCGCGCTCGCCATCGCGGCAATGGTGAGATAGTCGCGTACCCCGACCGGCCCGCCGAGCACGGTCTCCAGATAAGCGGGCGGGATGACGAGAGTTACTGCCGCGCAGGTGATGACGAAGAGCACCGAGTAGAAGACCAGCGCGCCGATGGCCACCGTGACCGCTGTCCCGGTATTACGCAGCCGGAGCTCGCGGACCGGAATCGAGGCCTGGACATTCTGCCGTTCCCACAGGCTGTGGCCCACCACGATCCACACCGCCAGCGCGGTGACCGCCACGAGCACCACTCCGGTGAGCCGGAACCCGCCCAGTGCGGTCGCCAACTGCCAGATACTCGAGTAGAGCACGCCGAACGCGGTCCCGGCCAGTGATCCGGCCAGGGCCGAGGACAGTCCGACGAACAAACGCCACGGCCGGTTCGCGCGCACCATCCCGGCGAGCAGACCGGCGGACCGGAGCGGACCGCCCCGCTCCACGAGCACCGACCCCGCGCCGTCGTCCACGATCCGCACGCTCCGGAAAGGCGCCTGGTCCGCTGCCTTGTGCCCGGGATGCGTAGCTTCCGCGTCGTCGCGTAATGCCGCAACTATCCCGGCCGCCAGTGCCCGGAGCCGGGACCGCAGACGCAGGCCGCCGAGTGCGGGTAACGGAATCAGCGCGACCCGGTGCCGCAGATCCAGAGACGCCAGCACGACCCGGCCGTCACTGCGCAGCGGCAGGTCGGTCAGGCACAGGGCGAGATCCCAGGAGGTGTCGCGGACATGGCGGGCGGCCTTGTCGATCACGTACTCGACATCCGGATACATCGCCTCGAAGGGGTCGTCGAAAACCTCCACACGCCATTCGATTCCGTGGTCCTCCCCGGCCAGTGCCGCCGGCAGGGATTGCGCCAGATCTCGGGCCAAACGCGCGGGTAGGTCGGGATCCGCCACCACCCCGATGACCACTGTCCCGGGGCCCGAACTTCCTGTCACCACATCCTCCTGCTCCAGGGGGCTCGACGGCTCCGAAGTGGGCCGTGCCTCGAAGGAGGCGCTTCCCGATCAGGCCGAGCCCAAACCCGCGGCTCGGGCGCAGCGGCACACCGTGCGACCGGCCGGATCACGCCGGCCGGTTTCGATCACTACAGCGCGGCAATCCGGTGCTCGACCACTCCGGCATCGATACGGCGGGACTCGTTCGCCGCGGAAGGAGCACAGCAATGGGGTTCCCGGAACAGCAGCAAGAGGTACCCGGTGTCCAGTCGCGAATGACACCGATTCCGGATTGCGGCGAGCAGAGTTACCGCGGCAGCGGGAAGCTGACCGGTAAAACAGCCGTGATCACCGGCGGAGACAGCGGAATCGGCCGCGCCGTGGCCATCGCCTTCGCCCGCGAGGGCGCCGATGTCCTGATCTCCTACCTCGACGAACACGACGACGCCGGCGAAGTGGGCGCGCTGGTCGAGGAGGCGGGCCGCCGGGCGGTGCTGGTGCCCGGCGATCTGTCCGATCCGGCGCATTGCCGGACGGTGATCGACCGCGCGGTGGAGGCATTCGGCCGGGTCGACGTGCTGGTCAGCAATGCGGCCTATCAGATGACGCACAACACCCTCGAGGAGATCAGCGACGAGGAATTCGACTACACCTTCAAAACGAATGTCCACGCCTACTTCCACCTGGTGAAGGCTGTCCTGCCGCATATGCCCGCCGGCGGTTCGATCATCGGCAGTTCCTCGGTGAACTCCGATACCCCCTCCCCCACTCTGGCGCCCTACGCCGCCACCAAGGCCGCCATCGCCAACTTCTCCGCCAGCCTGGCGCAAATGCTCGGCGACAAGGGGATCCGGGTGAACAGCGTCGCGCCCGGGCCGATCTGGACCCCGTTGATCCCGTCCACCATGCCGAACGAAAAGGTCAGCGCGTTCGGCGACGATACTCCCCTCGGCCGGGCCGGACGCCCCGCCGAACTGGCGCCTGTCTACGTGATGCTCGCCTCCGACGACGGCAGCTATGTTTCCGGCGCGCGGGTGGCGGTGACCGGCGGCAGGCCGATTCTGTAAGACGGCCGCGCCACCGAGCCCGGATCGGGCTCTGTCCGCTGTTTCGCCGCGAGCGGTCCGGGTACGCGGACCGCGTCGGCGGGCGGCGCCGGCGACGGCGGAAGGAGACGGGATGGCCGATGTGCACGCGCACCGACTCACCGGGCTCCGGGCGGCCACCACGCTGGTGGACCTCGGTTTCCCGGCGATCAGCGCCGGGGTGATCGCGCGCCGCCGGCCCGTACTGGGCGTGCTGGAGCGGATCCAGGCCGACGAACGCGCGGCGCGGCGATGGGACAAACTGCGCGCCGAGTTCGGCCGCGGACCGGTCGAACTGGTCGTGCCCGGCCGGCGGGTGATCGTGATACTCGACCCCGAGGACGTGGGCCGGGTACTGGCCGGGGCGCCGGAACCGTTCGATCCGGCCAACCGGGAGAAACGGGCCGCGCTCGGGCAGTTCCAGCCGCACGGCGTGCTGGTATCGCAGGGACCGATCCGCGAACGGCGACGAGCCGTGAACGAAGCGGCGCTCGATACCGGTGTACCCCTGCACCATCTGGCCGAGCCGTTCGCGGCGAAGGTCGCCGGCGAAGCCCAGGACCTGCTCCAACAGGCCGGCCGGCGCGGCGTTGTGGGGGCAGCGGATGTCACGGCCGCGTGGTGGCGGCTGGTGCGCCGGGTTGTGCTGGGTGAGCGGGCCCGCACCGATGATGCCATCACCGATGAGCTGTGGCGGTTGCGTGGCGCGGCTAACGGGGCTTTCGGGGCGCCACCCTTGCGGAGAAGGCGAGACCGCTTCCTCTCCCGGTTGTACGACTATGTCGAGAACGCCGAACCCGGCAGTCTGGCCGGCGCCCTGGCCGATACCCCCGCGGGCGGGGCGATCGACCCGGTGGGGCAGATGCCGCAGTGGCTGTTCGCCTTCGACGCGGCGGGGATCGCGTTGTCGCGGGCACTGGCCCTGCTCACCGAGCATCCGGATCAGCGCGCTCGCGCCCGGGCCGACGCCGAGGATCCGGACCAGGTGCGGCTGCGGCCCTATCTGCGGGCGTGTGTTCTCGAATCGATCCGGTTGTGGCCCACCACCCCGGTGATCCTGCGCGACACCACCGAGTGGACCACGTGGCGTACGGGTTCAGAACAGTTCGCGCTCGAGCCCGGCGCGGCGCTGCTCATCCTGGTCCCGGCGTTCCACCGCGACCGCCGGTCGCTGCCGTTCGCCGACAGCTTCACGCCGGATATATGGCTCGATGGCCGCGCGGAACAGTATCCGCAGCTGGTGCCCTTCAGCGCCGGTCCGGCCGAATGCCCCGGACGGAATCTGGTCCTGTTCGTCACCAGCGCGCTGCTCGCGCACCTGCTGTCCGGACCCGAACTCCGGTTGTGCTCCCACCATCTCGCACCGGGTACGCCGCTACCGGCCACCCTGAACAATTACGGGCTGGAGTTCGCGGTCCAACCGGCGGGGTTACGGAGTGTAGCGCCACCACGCTGAGCTGGTTCCCCGGAATCGCTGTCATCATGTGACCGCCTCCGGCGGTGCGGGTCCGGCTCCGCACCGCCTTCTCGGTACGGAGCCGACGACAGGGGCCGTACCTCGGTGCCACGTGGGGACGTGGTTGTCGAGCTCGCAATCGTGACCCCACGCGCCGGCCGTTACGGTCAGTGCCGGTCGAGGATTCTCAGGCCCCGGGCCTGCATGTCGGCGCCGAGTTGTGGCGACGGAATACGGCGATCAGTCCTCGTCCGGATCGATCGGGTCCAGTGCGGTCGTCGCCGGGCCTTCCAGGACGTTGCCGTCGATATCGAAACGCGATCCGTGGCAGGGACAGTCCCAGCTGGTTTCGGCGTCGTTGAACGCGACCACACAGCCGAGGTGGGTGCAGACCGCCGAGACGGCGTGCAACCGGCCGTCGTGGTCCCGGTACACCGCGCTGCGCCGGCCGGACCGGCGCATCACCGCCCCGCTGCCCGGGGCGAGATCGGCGGCGGAATCGACGTATGCGCTCGGAGCGAGACGGTCACCGATCAGATGACGGCCCACCTCGAGACCGGATTTCAGCAGGGTGCCGGTCTCGACGCGAGGGTGCAGCCGGCGGGGGTCGTAGATTCCGGCCCACGGCAGCGGCTCTCCGGCCAGTTCGGCGGCGAGCAGCCGGCCGCCCATGATCCCGTGCGTCATCCCCCAGCCGCCGAATCCCGTGCTCACGTAGACGTGGCGAGTTCCGGGATGGAAGCGGCCGATATAGGGAAGGCCGTCGGTGGTGGTGTTGTCCTGTGCGCCCCAGTGGAAGTCCAGAGAGTCCACCGGGAAATGCGTCTGCGCCCAGCCGGCCAGGCGCTCGACGGCCGCCGCGGTCGATCCCACGCCCGGCCGCATATGTTCCCCGGTGACGATGAGCAGCCTGCGACCGTCACCGTACGGGGCGGTGCGGACGGAGCGGGTGTTCTCCTCGGGCGTGATGTACATCCCGTGCGGATCCGCGTCGGTGGCCAGCGGACCGGCGACCGCCAGTTCCCGCCGGGGCTGCAATCGCGTGAAATGCAGTGCCCGGTCGAATATCGGATAGTGCGTCGCCACCACCACATCGCGGGCACGCACCGTGGCACCGTGCTCGGTGGTCAAGCGGCAAGGGTCGCCCTCGTCCAGTCCGACCACCCGCGTCCGCTCGTAGATCGTTCCCCCGGCGCGGACAAGGTTCTCGGCCAGGCCGAGCAGGTATCGCCGCGGATGGAACTGGACCTGATCGTCCACCCGGATCGCCGCGGCCACCGGAAACGGGAGCCCGGTCTCGGTCACCAGCGATGCCGGCAGCCCGGCCTCGGCCGCCGCCGCGACCTCCGCCCGAATGGTCGCGGCTTCGTCCGCGGAGGTGACGTAGGTGTAGGCCGGTGCCCGTTCCAGTTCGCAGTCGATACCCAGATCGGCGGCCGTACGCACCAGATGTTCCACGGCGTTCTGCTGGGAACGGGCGTACAGGCGGGCGGTGCCGGCATCGAACGACGACCGCAACGAGTCGTACACCAGTGTGTGCTGAGCGCTGACCTTCGCGGTGGTGTAGCCGGTCGTTCCGCTGACGATACGGTCGGCCTCGAGCACGGTGACCGACCGGCCGGTGCTCGCGATCTCCCAGGCGCAGCAGAGTCCCGCGATACCGCCGCCGATCACGGCCACATCGGTGTCGAGATCCTCGGTGACCCGCGGGTACGCGGTCGGCCCGGTCGAGTGCATCCAGTAGGACTCGGCCATTCCGGTGGGTGCGTTCATGGGGCGCGGATACCCCGGCCCCGCACTTCGACACTTCGCGGAACCGGACCGGGCGGGAGCGGTTCAGCCCACGTAACGCCGGGCCGGTGAACGCGCCTGGGAGTCCTCCAGCAACAGGAGACCCGCCTCCACCTCGGCCGGTACCACTTCGCGTTCACGCAACACCCACGGCAAGCCGCGGACGGCCGCCAGGACGGCGCGGACGGTCGCCGCGTCGGCCGGTGCGGAACGCAGCACCGCCGCGGTCCGGCGGGCCGCGCTGCGCACCGGCCGGCGTAACCACAGAGTCCACAGGGTGTTCCGGATCCCGAGACCGCGCCGCCCGGTCGAATCCCGGAGCACCGACGGCGCGTGGTGGATCACCATGTCCTCGATCCAGCACATCCACCAGCCGTGCGCTGCCAGATCCAGTGCCAGCAATTCCTCCTCGCCGCCGAACCACAGCCGCCGGGAGAACCCGCCGACCTCGCGGAACGCACTCACCCGGAACGCGGACAGGGCGGCCATCACGCCGAGCAATGCCGGACCCGGCAACCAATCGGGGCCGGGGACGGGTGAATCGCGCAGTTCCGGCGTGATCGGATCCTCGCGTAGGTCGGGAGCGACCAGGCAGCGCCC
This sequence comes from Nocardia carnea, assembly GCF_029868855.1. Taxonomy (GTDB): domain Bacteria; phylum Actinomycetota; class Actinomycetes; order Mycobacteriales; family Mycobacteriaceae; genus Nocardia; species Nocardia carnea_A. The sequence continues at coordinate 20,009 of NZ_JARWOV010000186.1, forward strand.
GGTCACCGAACCGAGACCGGGGTACCGGTCGAGCAGATCGGCGGCACGGGTGAGGGCACCCGGCTGCCATTGGGTGTCGTCGTCGCAGAACGCGACATACGGTGTGCGTACACGCTCGACCGCGAGATTACGGGCGAGCGCACCCAGGTTCTCGCGCGCCCGGATCACCTGCACCGACGGGAAGGCCGCGGATACCGCGTCGGCTGTTCCGTCGGTGGATGCGTTGTCCACGAGGATGATCGGCGCCGCGTCGGGCAGGGTGGTCATCTCGGCGAGCGTTTCCAGCAGTTGCTCCCGGCGGTCGCGGGTCATGATCACCACCGTGATGCGGTCGGTGCCCATCCGGTCACTTCCTTTCCTCGGCGAGTTCCAGCATTCCCGCACCCCGCTCGACTTCCGGCGGCAACCGGCACCGCTGCGCCAGCGCCCACGGCAGCCGGCCCAGGACCCCCGCCGCCACCGGAACCGTCCGCGGGTCCCGTACCGCGCGGCCGAGCAGGCCTGCCGTTTCCGCCGCGCACTTCCGCAGCGGGCGGCGCATCCAGGTGATCAGCGCGTTGTTGCGCTGTTCGGCGCGCCTGCGCCACCCCGGCGGCGGACGCTGCGCCGAAGGATGGTGGTGAGCGCGGATATCGGCTACGTAGCAGAGTTGCCAGCCGGCGGCCGCCAGGTCGAGCGCCAGCAGTTTTTCCTCGGCGCCGAAATGCAGCAGCGGGCTGAACCCGCCGGCCCGCAGGTATGCCTCCCGGCGCACGATCGCCGCGCAGGCGAGGAACCCGAGAACCGAGGGCCCCGGCAGGTCGGCGGTCTGTCCCAGCGGGCTGGTCGCCATCAGTTCGTTGACCGGATCGTCCCGGTTTCCGGCACCGACCAGTGTGCGTCCCGCGACGAGACCGAGTCGCGGACAGGCGTCGAACAGTCGTTCCGCGCGGGTCAATGCGTCACCGGCCCACCACGAGTCGTCGTCGCTGAACGCGACATACGGTGTGCGAGCCCGTTCGACGCCGAGATTGCGGGCCGCGGCCCCGAGATTGCGTGGCAACCGGATCACCGTGACCCCGTCGAAGGTTCCGGCCACGGCGGCGGTGTCGTCTTCGGACGCGTTGTCCAGCACAAGGATCTCCGGGCGCGGCCGCAGCGCGCGCAACTCGGTCAGGGTACGCGCGAGTTCAGGAGCGCGGTTGCGGGTCGCGATCACCACCGTGGTGCGCGCTCCCCCGCCGTCGGCGTTCGTTGCCGCCGCCGGCCCCCGGCCCGCCGACGCTGCTCCGTTACCGGACGAAGTATTCACCGCGCCGCCGGTCGGGTGCCGCGGTGCGTGGCGGGTCGCGGCCTTCGCCGTATCGTCGGCCGGGCTCATGCGGAACGTCCCGGGAGTAGTTCGTCGAGGAGCGCGGCCGCCAGGGAATCGGCGGCCGGGAAATCGTTGCGCCGGGCGTGTTCGCGGCCCGCGGTCGACAGACACCACCGCCACCACCGGTCGACCACATCGGCGTCGAGCGCCTGTTCGGCCGGAATCAGTGCAGGCCAGCCCAGAGCAGCCGCCTGCGCGGTCACCTTTCCCCCGCCCGCGACCGGGTCCACCGCCAGAACGGGCACGCCTGCGCGCACAGCGAATACGAGACCGTGGAGCCGGGTGGTGACCACCGCGTCTAGTCGCGCGAAAACCGAGGCGAGCTGATCGGGGGTGCGGCACTGGCGCCAATCGTCGCCGGCGAGCCGGGTGTCCAGCGGTAACCGGGCGCAGTCCAGGCCGCCCAGCCAGCGCTCCAACGCCTCGTGCACCGAATCGTGCCGTCGCGCCGAGCCGTATTCCGCCTGTCCCGGGGCGAAGACCACGCCGATCACCGGAACGGTGCCGGTGATCGCCGATACCGATATATCCGGGCGGGCGGTACCCGGATCGTCGCGCGCCAGCACCCGGTGGAATCCGGTGACCGCCGCGTCGGCGGGGTCGAGTACCGATACGCCGACGGCGATGCGGCGGCAGCTCGCATATCGTTCGTGCAGGGTGCGCACCTGTTCGCCGTGCGCCGGTCCGCAGACGAAGACGAGATGCGAGTAGCGGCCGGAGTCGGCGTCGTCGAGATGCAGCGCATCGGGCCGGAACCCGGGACTCCACGCGGTCTCGTACGGAATCCCGGCCCCGGCCAAGGTCTCGCCGACGCGGCGCATGCTCAGCACATCACCGGCCGTCGCTTCCCCGTGCACAAAGCTGGACCATCCGGTCACCAGTACGCGCATGGTGCGCGCTTACCCGGTTCGCCGCGCGCCAATCGACCGAGACGCCCGGCATCCCCTCTCGACGACACCGGGCGGCATTCTCCAGGCACGCCACCGTTGGTCGGCGCCATTCGGCCCGGCCACGGCAACCCGTCCGCACCGACTGCCGCGCACCGCGCCGGACGGGAGGCGCTGGGTGGATCGGGCAGCCCGCTCTCCGATGTCGAACCTGCCGGTGTGCTGTCCACCCCGACGCTGACGACGCGGCGCCACCGCCGGGGGCCACCGGACAGGTGTTCGCGCTCGGGCCGCGAGCACACCGCGCGACGGCGCACAGGTTCCTGCTACCTGCCGGAGATCGCCCGCAGCCGCGGCCACCGCTGCCGTGACACGCGGGGTACCGACGCCGGCACAGCCGGCCAGAGGATGGGACCACCCGATAGGCGTCGGCGACGAGCTCGGCGATCTCCGCCCAATCCACCGGAACTGAACCCGATGTTGAAGCTGCCGAGGTCCGGTCGCACTCGAGCGCCCGGATCCCGGCGAACGACTCGCCTGCCTGCCCTGTTGCCCCGGGATATCTCTGCACACCGGCGCATCGGGTGTCCGAACGCGGCTCGGTAACCGGGCCGCGGTGCGCCCCATCTGGCCGACGGGCATCACCCCATCCGGTTCGGTGCCGGCCATGCGAGACAACCCGCGTGTCACCGAGTGTGTGGCGCATCAGCTGGACAAGGTCCGTTCGAGCGGGGCACTGGGATACCGGCGAGGCACAGCAGGCCGGCATGGCGGCCGCGCAGCCGACCGATTACCGCGGTGGCGGTTGCAGATGCACCACCTTGGTCCGGGTCATCTCGTCGAGTAGTTCGGGGCCGTAGCCGTATCCGCTGCCGCTGGCGCCACGAGGGTGGGCGGCGCCGCCGGGTGCGCCCCCGAATACCGCGTTGATCTTCACCGTGCCGACCGGCAGCTGCCGCCAGGCGGTTTGGGCATTCGCCATCGAGGAGGTGAGCACGGTCGCGGCGAGCCCGTAGTCGTCGCCGGCGGCTTCGGCGAGGCCCTGCTCGAACGTCGGGACGACCCGCACGGGTGCGACCGGGCCGAAAGTCTCCTCACGCATGATCCGCATCGCCGGGGTGCAGCCGGCCAGAACGGTCGCCGGGTAATGGGCGCCGGGGCCGTCCGGCACGGTCCCGCCCGTCAACGGTTCCGCGCCGTCGGTCACCGCTTCGCGCACCTGGGTGTGTACCTGTTCGCGATGGCGGCGGTCGACCAGCGGGGCCGTGGTCCGGGTGCGGGCAGCGGTGGCCAAAGCCGCCAGGAAGGGTTCGGCGATCGCTTCGTGAACGAATATCCGCTCCACGGCGACACAGATCTGCCCGGAGTTGGCGAAGGCGCCGAGTGCGGCCTGTTCCGCGGCCCATTCCGGGTCGACATCGGCGTCGACGACGAGCGCATCGTTACCGCCGTTCTCCAGCAGCACGTGTGCGCCGGTCGTGGCCGCGCTGCGGGCGATCGACCGCCCCGCGGCGGAACTTCCGACATGGGCGACGAGATCGATATCGCGATGTGCGGCCAGCGCCGCACCGACGGTGCCGTCGCCCTGCAGTGTCTGCAGTACTCCGTCCGGCAGCATGTTCGCGAGCAGTTCGCCCAGGAGGGCGCCGGTGTGCGGGGCGCGTTCACTCGGCTTGTACAGCACCGTGTTCCCGGTGACCAGAGCCGCGCCGAGCAGGCCACAGGACACCGCGACGGGATCGTTCCACGGTGTCAGCGCGACCACTACGCCGCGCGGTTCCCACACCATCAGGTCGGTGGCGTCGATATCGCCCTGCAGGCTTCTGCCCCGGTGTACCGGGCCGAGTTCGGCGTACTGCTCCAGCGTCGCCGCACCGGCCGCAATGCCCTCGGCGCCCTCGGTCCGTGGGCGTCCGGTTTCGGATTCGGCGAGCGCGGCGATCTCGTCGGCGCACGCCCGGAGCCGGGCGGCTCCCGCGCGTACCGCCGCGGCGCGTTCGGTCGCCGGGGTGCGTGCCCAGTGTGATTGCGCATGACGGGCGGCAGCGACCCGCTGGTCCACTTCCGCGATTCCGGTCATGGGTATCGTGCCGACGGCGCCGCCGGTGGCCGGGTCGAGGATCTCGATGTCGGTTACCGGGTACCGGATGGGTTCTGTGACAGTGCTCGGTCCGCTCATGCTCCCCGGCTTTGCCTGGAACAGCCGATTCAAACACCGGTGTCCGGCCACCGCGGAACAGACCCGCATCTTCCGCTCGACAGCGGCATGTTTGAACCGGCGGGAACCGGCAAGAGCTACCGACATGGTCGAGACGAGGCAGCTCAGGGTTCTGCTCTGGCACGTCCACGGCTCGTGGACCACATCGTTCGTCCAGGGTCGGCACCGGTATCTCCTCCCGGTCCTGGACGGTGGCGGACCGTGGGGCCGGGGCCGGTGCGGCCGCGACTGGCCGGCCGCCGAAGAGGTACCCGCGGACGCAGTGCGCGCGGCCGAGCCAGACGTGGTCGTGTTGCAGCGGCCGGAGGAAATCGAACTGACCGAACGCTGGCTGGGCCGCCGCCCCGGCACCGATATCCCGGCCATCTATGTCGAGCACAACGCTCCCCGCGACGGCGCGGCCACCAGCCGGCATCCGCTGGCCGAACGCACCGATATCCCGCTCGTGCACGTCACCCATTTCAACGATCTGATGTGGGACAGCGGGCGGGCACCGACCCGCGTGGTGCCGCACGGCATCGTGGACCCCGGGGCGCTGTACACCGGGGAGTTACCGCACGGGGTCGCGCTGATCAACGAGGCGGTGCGCCGCGCCCGGGTCACGGGTAGCGATCTGCTGGCCGATTTCGCCCGCGCGGGGCCGATCGATCTGTACGGGATCGGCGCCGGCGAGTTCACCCCGGCCGGACCCACCGCGCATACGGTACGCGGGATCGGCGATTTCGCCCAGGCCGAGCTGCATGCCGAGATGGCGCGCCGCCGGGTCTACCTGCACACCGCGCGGTGGACTTCCCTGGGCCTGTCGCTGCTGGAAGCCATGCACCTGGGTATGCCGGTGGTCGCCCTCGCCACCACCGAGGCGGTCGCCACCGTACCGCCGGAGGCCGGTGCGGTCTCCACCGATATCGCGGCACTCACCGCGAAATTCCACGAATTCCTGCACGAACCGGATCTGGCGGTCCTGGCGGGTAAGTCGGGCCGGCAGTTCGCTCTGGAGCACTACGGGCTCGGCGCCTTTCTGCGCCGGTGGGATGTCCTGCTCGCCGAAGTCACCTAGCCGAACATATCGAGGCCTCGAGCCGGGTCGGAAAGGGCGTAACGATGAAGATCGCGATGGTATCCGAACACGCCAGCCCCCTCGCCGCACTGGGCGGTGTCGACGCCGGTGGACAGAACGTCCATGTCGCCGAACTCGCCGCGGGCCTTTCCCGGCGCGGATACGAGGTGACCGTCTACACCCGTCACGAACAGCCCGATGCGCCGCGCACCGTGACCACCGAACAGGGCTACCGGGTGACCCGGGTACCGGCCGGTCCGCCGCGGCCGCTGCCGAAGGATGAACTCCTCCCCTATATGGAGGAATTCGGCGCGTATCTGCGCGCCGAATGGCAACGCCGGCCACCCGATGTCGCGCACGCGCATTTCTGGATGTCCGGTCTCGCCACGCTGGCCGCCAGCCGCCCCCTCGGTATCCCGATGCTGCAGACATTCCACGCACTCGGGGTGGTGAAGCGCCGCTACCAGGGGCCGAAGGACACCAGCCCGCCCGGACGGGTGGATCTCGAACGGCGGATCGCCGAACAGGCCGACCGGGTCATCGCGACCTGCACCGACGAGGTGTTCGAACTGGCCCGCCTGGGCCTGCCGCGTACCCGGACCTCGGTGATCCCGTGTGGTGTCGATCTCGAGCGGTTCACACCGGAAGGTCCGCGCGCACCGCGGTCGGGGCGGCATCGAATCGTCAGTGTGGGCCGGCTGGTGCCGCGGAAGGGTTTCGATATCGCGATCACCGCGCTCACCGGGCTGCACGATACCGAGCTGCTGCTCGTCGGCGGGCCGGACGACGGCAATCTCGCCGAGGATCCGGAGGCGGTCCGGCTGCTGGCGCTGGCGGCGGAACTCGGTGTCCGCGACCGGGTGCGGCTGGTCGGTCAGGTGCCGCGCCAGGAGATGGCCCCGCTGCTGCGTTCGGCGGATGTGGCCGTCTGCACCCCGTGGTACGAACCGTTCGGCATCACCCCGCTCGAGGCCATGGCCTGCGGGGTGCCTGTGGTGGCGGCGGCGGTCGGCGGCCTGACCGATACGGTTGTCGACGGTGTCACCGGCACGCTGGTCACCCCGCAGGCGCCCGACGAACTGGCCGACGCGGTCCGCGAATTGCTGGATTCGCCGTCGACCCGGCAGCGGTTCGGCCGGGCCGGGCGGGATCGTGTCCGCACGCGCTATTCCTGGGATCGGATCACCGTGGAGACCTTGCGGGCATACCACCGGGTGGCCGCCGCGACCGCCGCCGCCGGAACAGACCGGGAACAGGCCCAATGACAACCCGCATGCACCCGTGACGAGTCAGGGCAGAGGCCGGGACCCACCGATCGAATCGGCGGCCCGCCTGCCCGGGTAGGAGTGGATATGGCCCGAGATCGTGAACGTGCGCTGGTGACCGGCGGTGCCGGTTTCGTCGGCTCGCATCTGTGCGCGCATCTGCTCGATACCGGCACGGCCGTGCTCGCGCTGGACAATTTCGTGACCTCGGCACCGGACAATATCGGCGCCCTGCTGGACCGGCCCGGTTTCGAGTTCGTCCGCCACGATGTCACCGAACCGTTTCCCGCGATCGGTTCGGTCGATATCGTCTTCCATCTCGCTTCCGCGGCTTCCCCGCCGGATTACCTCCGGCTGCCCCTCGAGACACTGCGGGCGGGGTCGGTGGGCACGGCCAACGCGCTCGAACTCGCAGAACGCCAACGGGCCCGTTTCGTACTGGCCTCGACGAGCGAGGTATACGGCGACCCGGGGGTCCACCCACAGCCCGAGACCTATTGGGGTCATGTCAATCCGGTGGGCCCGCGTAGTGTCTACGACGAAGCGAAACGGTACGCCGAGGCCTTGACCATGGCCTATCGCCGCGAACGCGGGGTGAACACGGCGATCGCCCGGATCTTCAACACCTACGGGCCGAGGATGCGGGTCGACGACGGCCGGATGGTCCCCACCTTCATCGCCCAGGCGTTGTCCGGGGCACCGCTGACCATCGCCGGGACCGGCGAGCAGACGCGGTCGCTGTGCTATGTCGAGGACACGGTGCGCGGGCTGCACGCGCTGGCGGGTTCCGGGCATCCCGGTCCGGTGAACATCGGCAATCCGCATGAACTCTCGGTGCGGGCGCTGGCCGAGGAGATCCGTTCGGCGGTCGGGAGCCGATCCACGCTGGAATACATCGAGGGCGCGGTCGACGATCCGCAACGCCGATGTCCGGATATCACAGTGGCCCGGCGTGAACTCGATTGGCAGCCGCGGGTCGACCGGGGAGAGGGCCTGCGCCGCACGATCGACTGGTTCGCCGGGCACACGGTATCGCCGGCGCACACGCTGAGCCCGGTGACCGGTCGCTCGCCGCACTGAACTTCCGGTGGCTGCGCGGCGCCGGAAACCGGCGTAATCGCCACGCTGAGCGATCCACGCAGTCGCCGCTGGGTAACGAAGCGAGGCGCCCCGGTTTGCCGCTCGATTCGCCGGGTAGCGCCTAGAACGAATCGGCGGGCCGAGCCCGCGTTCCGAGTGGAAAGGCAGCCGGTGCGCATATTAGGTGTGAACGCAGTGTTCCACGATCCCGCGGCCGCGGTGATCGTGGACGGCGAAATCGTCGCCGCCGCGGAAGAGGAACGATTCAGCCGTCGCAAGCACGGCAAGCGGCCCGTGCCGTTCTCGGCGTGGGAGATGCCCGAACAGGCCGCGGCCTGGTGCCTGGAACGGGCCGGTCTGCGGCCCGGCCAGCTCGACGCGGTCGGCTACTCCTACGATCCCGACCTGGTCGACCATTCCCTGGGCGGTCTGGATGCCTCCAGTGAGGAGACCCGCACCGATTACGCACGCCGGGCGCCCGCGTTTCTGCGGGCCGCGCTCCCCGGCCTCGACCCCTCGATCGTGCGTTTCGTCCGCCATCATGTGGCACATGCGGCGTCGGCCGCACTCGCCGCTCCGTTCGGTGATTCGGCCGTGCTCGTGGCCGACGGCCGCGGTGAGAGTCAGTCCTATCTCGCCGGGGAGTACCGGGACGGCAAATTCGTCGAGCTCGCGGCCCAGCGCCTCCCGCATTCGCTGGGACTGTTGTACGAGGACCTCACCGAACATCTGGGATTCGCCCGCTCCAGCGACGAGTACAAGGTGATGGCGCTGGCGTCCTACGGCACGCCGCGGTTCCTCGATCGATTCCGGGAGCTGATCTACACCACATCCGACGGTGGTTTCCGTACCGAACCGGTGCGCTGGGACGTTTTCGCGCCCGCCGTCACCGGCGGGGAACTCGGCCGCGACCACGCCGACCTGACGGCGAGTGTGCAGCAACGCCTCGAGGAAGTGCTGCTGGAACTCACCTCATGGCTGCACCGCCGGACCGGGCAACCGAATCTGACACTGGCCGGCGGTATCGCGCTCAACTGTGTGGCGAATACCCGGCTGCACGCCGAAGGCCCCTACGACCGGATCTGGGTCCAGCCCGCGGCAGGTGATGCGGGTACCGCGCTGGGCGCGGCACTCCAACTGGCCACCGAATTCGGGGAACGACCCGCCCCGATGCGCGGGGCCGACCTCGGTCGCGAATGGTCCGACGCCGAGCTCGAATCGGTGCTGCGAACAGCGCAGATCCACTACACCCGGCCCGCTGATATCGCGAGCGAGGTGGCGGAAGCGCTCGCGGCGGATCAGGTGGTGGCCTGGTTCCAGGGCCGGGCCGAATTCGGTCCGCGTGCGCTCGGGCACCGGTCCCTGCTCGCGCATCCCGGCCGGGCGGCGAACCTGGAACGCCTCAACGATGTGAAGGGCCGTGAACAGTTCCGGCCGGTCGCGCCGATGGTGCTGGCCCACCGCGCCGCCGAGATCTTCCACCGCGGCCCGTTACCGAGCCCGTACATGTTGTTCGTCCACGACGTTGATCCCGCTTGGCGGGATCGGATCCCGGCCGTGACCCATGTGGATCACACGGCACGAGTCCAGACCGTCGATGCCGCGGACAGCCCGCTCACGGCGCGGATGCTCGCGGAATTCGACCGCCGCACGGGACTTCCCGTCGTGGTCAACACGAGCCTCAACACCGCCGGGCGGCCGATGGTCGATTCCCCGCGCGATGCCCTCGAATGTTTCGGTTCCGCGCCGATCGATCTGCTCGCTCTCGGCCCGTTCCTGGTGCGGCGCCGATGAAGGGCCCGCAGCTGGACTACAGCATCGTCATCCCGACCATGGGCCGGGACAGTCTCCGGCTGCTGCTGGAAGCGCTCGCCACCGCCACCGGCCCCGCACCCCGGGAGATCATCGTGGTGGACGACCGCCGCGACGGCGAAGGACTGGCGCTGCCTCCGGGACTTCCACCGGCGCAGGTGATCCGCTCCGGCGGCCGGGGCCCGGCGGCCGCGCGCAACGCCGGATGGCGGCACGCCACGGGCACCTGGATCGCTTTCCTCGACGACGATGTGCTCGTCGGCCCCGATTGGCCGGCGCGGCTGGCCGGTGATCTGCTCGGGCTGGACGATTCCACGGGCGCGTGCACGGCACGTATCGAAGTCCCGCTGCCGCCCGATCGCCGGCCCACCGATGACGAACGGGGCACCGCGGGCCTGGCGAGCGCGCGCTGGATCACCGCGGATATGGCCTACCGCCGGTCGGTCCTCGACGCGGTGGGCGGTTTCGACGAACGGTTCCCCCGCGCCTACCGCGAGGACGCCGACCTGGCGATCCGGGTCTGTCTGGCCGGTTACGCCATCGCGACCGGCGAGCGGGTCACCGTCCATCCGGCGCGGAACTCGGGTCCCCTGGCCAGCCTCCGCGCACAACGCGGGAACGCCGACAATGCGCTGATGCGGCGCAAGTACGGCGCCCACTGGCGCCGGCGTATCGGCGAAGGCCCCGGCCTGCTCCCCCGGCACGCGCTCACCACGGCACTCGGCGCGGCCGCCCTGGCGTCCGGCATCACCGGAAAGCGCCGTACCGCACTGGGTCTGGCCGCCGCATGGGCGGCACTCACAGCCCATTTCGCGCTACGCCGCATCCTGCCCGGGCCCCGCACGCCCGGCGAGATCACGCGGATGACGGTGACCAGTGCGCTCATTCCCCCGGCCGCGTGCTGGCACCGGTTGCGCGGAGAACTCCGGCACCGCAACGCCACCCATCCCGCGCCGCACGCCCTGCTGTTCGACCGGGACGACACCCTGATCGTCGATATCCCCTATCTCGCCGATCCGGCCGGCGTCCGGCCGGTGCCGGGCGCCGCGGACGCGCTGCGGATATTGCGCGCGGCCGGTGTCCAGCTCGGTGTCGTGAGCAATCAGTCCGGCGTCGCGAAAGGACTGATCACCCCAGGACAGCTGGCAGCGGTGAACCAGAGGGTCGAGGAACTACTCGGCCCGTTCGCGACCTGGCAGGTCTGTGTGCACGGCGAGGACGACGGCTGCGCCTGCCGTAAACCGGCACCCGCCATGGTGCGGCGTGCCGCGGCCGATCTCGGGGTCGAGGTGGGCCGGTGCGTGCTCATCGGTGACACGGGTGCCGATATCGCCGCCGCGTTATCGGCCGGGGCGCGGGCCATTCTGGTGCCCACCGCGCGCACCCGGCCCGAAGAGGTGCGGCGCGCGCGGGCCGAGGCGCAAGTCGCGCGCGATCTCAACGAAGCCGTCCGATTGGCCTTGGCGGGTGCGTCGTGACGGGCCGCGCACAGGCGATGCCGGAGCTCACCGGAACCCACCTGTCGGTATCGGGAGGTGCGCTGTGACCGATCGTGTCCTGGTGGCGCGGATGGACAATGTCGGCGATGTCCTGCTGGCGGGTCCGTGTATCCGCGCGGTGGCCGCCGGAGCCGGCCATGTCACTCTGCTGGCCGGGCCCCGCGGCCGGGCCGGCGCCGAACTACTGCCCGGTGTGGATCGCATCGTCACCTGGTGCGCACCGTGGATCGATCCGGAGCCACCACCGGTCTCCGCGGCCGGGACCGGCGCATTCGTCGACGAGCTGCGCGCACTGGAACTGGATCGGGCGCTGATCCTCACGTCTTTCCACCAGTCGCCCCTGCCGCTCGCCCTGCTGCTCAGGATGGCCGAAGTCCCGTGGGTCGGCGCGATCTCCGAGGACTACCCGGGATCGCTGCTGGATCTCCGGCATCGGGTCGACGGCGATCCGCCCGAGGCGGAGCGTGCGCTTTCCCTCGCGACGGCGGCCGGGTTCCGGCTACCGCCCGGTGACGACGGGAAACTCGCGGTCCGCGAGCCGTTGCCGGATACCCGCGCGCTCACCGGCGGACCGGGTTATGTGGTGGTGCATCCTGCCGCATCGGTACCCGCGCGGCAGCCGTCGGCGTTGCGGTCGGCGGCGATGGTCACCGCGCTCATCCGGGCCGGACACCGGGTGATCGTGACCGGGGGTCCCGCCGACCGGCCGCTCACCGCCGCGGTCGCCGGAAACCATGCCGTCGATCTCGGCGGGCGAACCGGCCTCCCGGAACTCGCCGCGGTACTGCGGGACGCAACCGTTGTGGTGGCACCCAATACCGGCCCCGCGCATCTCGCCGCGGCCGTCGGCACGCCGGTGGTCTCCCTGTTCGCGCCGGTAGTGCCCGCCGAGCGGTGGGCGCCCTACGGCGTTCCGGTGATCGTCCTGGGCGACCAGGCGGCGCCGTGCCGGGACAGCCGCGCCCGGGAATGCCCGATCGCGGGGCATCCGTGCCTGGAGTCCATCACCCCGGATCAGGTGGTGCGGGCGGCGGAAGAACTCAGCGCGGACCGGGGTAGGGGTCTGCAGACAGGAGGTGTGTCGTGATCGAGGAACATTTCGCGGCGCTGTGCGCAGCGCTGCAGCGCACCAGTTCCTTCGCTCCGAAAATCAGCGGATGGGGGCGTGAGCTGGCGGCCGTGCTCGACAACGGCGGCCGGTTACTCGCCTGCGGAAACGGCGGCAGTGCGGCGGAGGCCCAGCACTTGACCGGGGAGCTGGTCGGCCGGTTCAAACACGAACGGCAACCGCTGTCGGCGATCGCCCTGCATGCCGACACTTCGGCGGGGACCGCCATCGTCAACGACTACGGCGGGCACGAATTGTTCGCCCGCCAGGTCCGCGCGCACGGCCGGCCCGGTGACGTGCTGATCCTGTTGTCGACCAGCGGTACCAGCCAGAACGTGGTGGCCGCCGCGAAAACCGCCCAGGAACTGGGGGTCACCACCTGGGCGATGACCGGGCCGGTGCCCAACCCGTTGGCGGCACTGTGCGACGACGCGATCGCGGTGGACGCGGCGACCACCGCCACGGTGCAGGAAGTGCATCTGGCGCTGGTGCACGCATTGTGCGCGGCGCTGGACGAGGCATTGGGGATTCCGGCGTGAAACCGCTGGTCGTCCTCGGCGATACCCTGCTCGACGTCGATATCGAAGGCGCCGCCAACCGGTTGTGCCCGGAGGCACCGGTTCCCGTGGTGGATGTGGAACGCCGCTGGTTGCGCCCCGGTGGCGCCGGACTCGCCGCGCTGCTGGCCGCCCGATCCGTCGCCGAGGTCGCGCTGATCACGGCCACCACCGAGGACGACGGCGGCCGCAGCCTGCTGCGGCTGCTCGGCGAAGAGGTCGATGTCGTGCCGATGGTGCTGCGTGGTGAGACGGTGCGGAAGACGCGGGTGCGGGCCGGGGGCCAGTCGCTGGTCCGGCTGGATACCGGTGACGGCACCGCGGATGCCGGGCCGGTGAGTTCCGCGGTGGTGCGGACGCTGCGGTCGGCCGGGGCGATCCTGGTCGCCGATTACGGCCGCGGGGTGGCCGCACACCCGCGGATCCGGCGCCTGCTCACCGAACTCGCCCGGGCCGTGCCGGTGGTGTGGGACCCGCATCCACGCGGACCGGCGCCCACACCGGGGGCCTCGCTGGTCTCGCCGAATCTGAACGAGGCCCGCCAGTTCGCGCCCGGATACGCCGAACCCGACGAATTGGCGAAGGTGCTGCGCGACGAGTGGTCCGCCGATTCGGTCGCGGTGACGCTCGGTTCGTCCGGGGCGGTGCTGGCCAACGGTAAACGGCTGGCGGCCATACCCGTGCCCGCGGCGATCCGCAGCGCGGACCGTATCGCGCCCGATACCTGCGGTGCCGGTGACCGGTTCGCCTCGGCCGCCGCCGCGGCCCTGCTGGACGGGTCCACGGTGGCCGACGCGGTGACCCACGCCGTGGACACGGCCGCGCGATTCGTCGCGACCGGCGCCGCCACCACCCTGTCGACCTGCGACGGTCCCGCGGCGACCACCGCCGAGGAGACCGAAACCGCCGGGTCGGCGTTCGAGGTGGCGGCCGCGGTCCGGGACCGGGGTGGCCGGTTGGTCGCCACCGGCGGTTGTTTCGATCTGCTGCATCCCGGCCATGTGAGCCTGTTACGCCAGGCGCGGGCCATGGGTGACGCCTTGATCGTCTGTCTGAACTCCGACGATTCGGTACGCCGGCTGAAGGGAACCGGCCGGCCGATCGTCGCCGCCCGCGACCGTGCCCGGCTGCTGCTCGAGCTTTCCTCCGTCGATGCCGTCGCGGTATTCGACGAATCCGCGCCGAGCGCCCTGCTGGATCGGCTACGGCCCGATATCTGGGTCAAGGGCGGCGACTATTCCGAGGCGGAACTACCCGAAGCCGAGGTGGTCCGCCGGCACGGCGGCGAGGTGGCGCTGATCCCCACTGTCCGCGGTTATTCGACGACTCAGCTGGTCAGCCGGTCTCGCGGCTGACCCGACCACGAAGGAGTGCGATGCGAACACTCGGCAACATCCTGATCACCGGTGGCGCCTCCGGACTCGGCGCGGCGGTGACCGCGGCGGTCCTCGAACGCGGGGGCCGACCGCTGGTGATCGACCGCGATCAGCCGGAGACAACGGTCGATTTCGTCCGAGCCGATCTCGCCGACAGCGCGGCCGCGGAAAACGCGGTACAGGAACTGTCCGACCGCGTGGACGGCCGGATCGACGGCGTGTTCACGGCCGCGGGCACCGATGCCTGCGGACGTCTGGACGAGGTGCCGGCCAAGGATTGGGAACGGGTGATCCAGGTGAACCTGCTGGGGACAGTCGCCGTGGTGCGGGCCGCGCTCCCGGCGCTGCGGGCGAATCGGGGCACCGTGGTGACCTGTGCGTCCACGCTCGGCATCAAGGCGGTGAGCGACGCGACCGCCTACTGTGCCTCGAAATTCGGGGTGGTCGGCTTCACTCGCGCCCTGGCCGCCGAAACCGCCGGCGAAGTGGGAGTCACCTTGCTGATTCCCGGCGGTATGCATACGGCGTTCTTCGACGGGCGTGCCGAACAGTACAAACCACCGCCGGACGCGAAACTGAACCAGCCCGCCGATGTCGCGCAATCGGTGTTGTTCGCGCTGAGCCAGCCACCGGGCTGCGAGGTCCGCGAACTCGTCGTCTGCACCTCGGAAGAGGGGTCGTGGCCCTGAGCGGATCGATTCTCGTGTTGCGGGCACTCGGGCTCGGCGATCTGCTGACCGCGGTGCCCGCACTACGTGGGCTGCGGGCGGCCTACCCGGACGACCGGCTGGTACTCGCCGCGCCCGAGTCACTGCGCGGGCTGGTGGAGTCCGTCGAGGCGGTCGACGAACTGCTGCCGACTCCGGGGCTGGGGGCGCTGCGGTGGCCGGGCCCGCCGCCCCGGCTGGCGGTCAATCTGCACGGCAAGGGTCCGGAGAGTATCCGCGATCTACTGGCGTGCGGACCGGATTCGCTGCTGACCCACCGCCATCCGGATTTCCCGGACCTACCCGGCCCGGAGTGGCGGGCGGATCTGCACGAGGTGGATCGCTGGTGCCGGCTGCTGGAACACCAGGGGATAGCCACCGATCGCGACGCGCTGCGGCTCCCGGCCCCACCGGTACCGGCGCCGGTCTCGCGGGCGATCGTGATCCATCCCGGCGCCGCCTATCCCGCGCGGCGCTGGCCGCCCGAACGTTTCGCGCGGGTGGCGCGCACCTTGAACGCCGACGGCCGGCCGGTCGTGATCACCGGGTCGCGGGCGGAGGTGCCGCTGGCGAACTCCGTTGCCGCGCAAGCAGGTCTACCGCCTTCAGCGGTGTACGCGGGCCGCACCGAGCTACCCGAACTCGCCGCGCTGGTGGCCGAAGCGGAACTGGTGATCTGCGGTGATACCGGCGTGGGACATCTCGCCACCGCATTCGGAACACCCTCGGTACTGCTGTTCGGTCCCACCCCGCCCCGCACCTGGGGCCCACCGGTCACCGCGCGGCACCATATCGCGTTGTGGGCGGGCAGGATCGGCGATCCGCACGCCGATCGCCCGGATTCCGGGCTGCTCATGGTGCGGCCCGAACGGGTGCTCACCGCCGCGGCCGAAGTACTCGGAAAGGGGGCACGCCATGGGTAGTCGCGTCGGCGTGGTCGGCGCCGGATATGTGGGACTCACCAGCGCCGCGTGTCTGGCCCATCTCGGGCATCACGTGATCTGTGTGGACAACGACGAAGCCAAGGTCGAGCGGCTCCGGGCGGGGTCGGTATCGATCGTCGAGCCGGGACTGCCCGAACTCGTCGGCGAGGGCCTGGCCGAGGAACGGCTCGCCTTCACCACCGATCCGGGGTCACTGACCGAGGCCGAAGTGGTGCTGTTGTGCCTGCCCACACCCATGGGCGAGGGCGGCGAGGCCGACCTGGAAGTGCTCGACCGTGCCCTCGACACGCTGGCCACTGTGCTGCGCCCGGACTGCACCCTGGTCACCAAATCCACCGTTCCGGTCGGAACAGCGGCCCGGCTCGCCGAATCGCCCGGTCTCGCCGGCCGGGCCGTGGTCAGTAACCCCGAATTCCTCCGCGAAGGTCACGCGGTGCACGATTTCCTGCACCCGGACCGTATTCTCGTCGGCGCCGGCGACGAGCACACCGAGGCCGCCGACCGGGTGGCCGGGTTGTACGCGGGCACGGGAGCCCGGGTCGTCCGATCCGATACCGCCAGCGCGGAACTGGCGAAATACGCCAGTAACGCCTTCCTCGCGGTGAAGCTCTCCTTCGTGAACACGATGGCCGATCTGTGCGAACGCGTCGGCGCCGATATCACCCGGGTCACCGACACCATGGGCATGGACGACCGGATCGGCCCCGATTTCCTCGCTCCCGGCCCCGGCTGGGGCGGCTCGTGCCTGCCGAAGGACACCCGTGCGCTTCTGCGCGCCGCGGAGGCCGAGGGCGTGGATTTCGCGCTCGTCCGCGACGCGGTCCGGGCGAACGACCGCCAGCAGGCGATGGTGGTGCGCAAGATCCGGTACGCGGTCACCGGAGCGGTGGACGGCGCCCTCGCTGGCACCCGGATCGGCGTACTGGGCCTCGCCTTCAAAGCCGGCACCGGCGATCTGCGCGACTCCCCCGCGGTGGCGGTCGCGCGGCAGCTCTGCCGCCAGGGGGTCACCGTTGTCGCCTACGATCCGTGCGTCCCCGCGGGAACGCCGGGCCTGAACCCCGTGCAGGTGGTCGACGACCCGTATCTGGTGGCAAAGGACGCGTCCGCACTCGTGATCCTCACCGAATGGCCCGAGTTCCGGGCGCTGGACTGGGCACGCCTGGAAGCCGTGGCAGGCCAGGCGGTTGTCGTCGACACCCGCAACCTACTCGATGGAAATACCCTGAGCCACACCGGTTTCCGGGTGATCGGTATCGGTACCAGCGAATCGGGACCATCCGCCTGAGTCTCGGATCCCCGGCGGCTCACGCTGTGCCGGAGATTCCAGTGTGCCGTTCCGCAGACCGCTGCCCGGGCGTTCGAGCCCTCCATCCCGGCACTGGCCGGTCAGAGCGAACTCCCACCGCGTTGTGGCTGACGGGAGGCCCGACGGCCGACTCACGTCGGCGCCCACGACCTCGGCCGGACTGGAAGCACCCGGATAGATCAACCGACTATCGGTCGCGGAGCATGGCAGGCGGGTTCGGTGAACCGGCGGGTCAACAGGTTGGCCGCGATGCTCGATCGCCTACGCCCACCGCGGATCTACCTGCCGAGGGGGTCGGCAGACAGCGGCCCTGCCGTGCGCAAGCGGAAAGCCACTGCGAATCGCCGCCGCACGAGTCGCGGAACCGAGCGGCCGATCAACACCTCGGATCTGCCGAGCTCGAGCCCGGTTACTCACGTACAACGCACAGTGCCCGGCCGGCGCGTGGTCCAGCGTCGGCCGGGCACCGCTCTCCGTTTACGCGGCGTCCGCGCGATCAGGCGGGTATCGCCGTGGTGTCGCGTTCCCAGACGCGGTGACCGGCGAGGACTGTGGCGAAGGATTCCACGAATCCGTCGGAGACCGTTTCACCGGCCTGGATCACACCGTCGACCGGAGTGTCCGGCTCGGATGGGACCGCGATACCCCCGGCCCGCAGCACTTCGGCACCCGCACCGAGCGCCGCCACCGGTTTGGCGTGCTTGTACGCCTCGGTCACGAAATGCACCGCGGGGCCCGCGGCGGCGAGGGCGCGGGCGGAGGCGTCACCCCCGGCCACGACCACTGCGTCGTAGAGCACCGATGCCATGGTCGCCAGGGTTTTGTCCACGGTCAGGCTCCCGTCGGCGGCGCCGCGGAGCTGACCGCCGTGTTCGGCCAGCACCTCGGTTTCGGCGCCGCGTTCGCGCAGCGCCGTGCGCAGCCGCTCGACGCCCGCCGCATCGACTCCGTCGGCCGCCAGGACGGCGATCTTGCGGGTGGCGATGGTGGGCGGTGGATCCTTCACCTGCGACAACGCCGGCGACAACGGCACGTCCTCCACCGGGCCGGCCTCAGGAGTGGGCAGGCCGAGCCGGTCGGCGACGCGGCTCGCCAGATCGGGGTCGACCAGGACCAACTGCTCGAGCGCATGCTCGCGGATCTCCACCCGCTGACATTTGCCCAGCTCGAAGGCGAACGCGGAGACGATGTGCTCGGCCTCGGGCGGGGTCATACTGCGCCAGAACATCCGGGGCTGACGGTAGTAGTCCTTGAAACTTTCGCTGCGCACCCGGATCGTCTCGCCCTCCACCCGCCGCGTGTAGTGGCGGAACACATCCTCGTCGGCGAGCGCCGGGCATCCGCCCCCGATGGTGTTCTTCGTGTAGAAGGCCTGGCCGTGCGGAATGTCGTGGCGACTGTATCCGTCCTGCTGATGCGTGCGGACATCGGCCAGCGGCCGGTTCACCGGGAGATGCGCGAAATTCGGCCCGCCGAGACGGATGAGCTGGGTGTCCAGATAGGAGAAATTCCGCAGCTGCAACAGCGGGTCGTTGGTGAAATCGATACCGGGGACCACGTTCGCCGTGTGGAAGGCGACCTGTTCCGTTTCGGCGAAGAAGTTGTCCGGGTTGCGATCGAGCACCATCTCGCCCACCGGGCGCACCGGCACCTGTTCCTCCGGGATTATCTTCGTGGCATCGAGCAGATCGAAATCGAAATCGAATTCCTGGTCTTCCGGAACCAGCTGCACACCCAGTTCCCAGCGGGGGAAATCACCGGCCTCGATACTGTCCCACAGATCGCGCCGGTTGTAATCCGGGTCGCGCCCGGCCACCTGCTGGCATTCGTCCCACACCAGCGAGTGCACGCCGAGGGCGGGCTTCCAGTGGAATTTCACGAAGGTTCCGCGGCCTTCGGCATCGACGAACCGGAATGTGTGGACGCCGAATCCCTGCATCATCCGGTAGCTGCGCGGCAGGGCCCGGTCCGACATCAGCCACATGATCGCGTGCAACGTTTCCGGCTGTTCGGCCACGAAATCCCACAGCGTATCGTGCGCCGATTGCGCCTGCGGGATCTCGTTGTGCGGTTCGGGTTTCACCGCGTGCACGAAGTCCGGGAATTTGATGCCGTCCTGGATGAAGAACACCGGGAAATTGTTGCCGACGAGATCGTAATTTCCCTGTTCGGTGTAGAACTTCGTGGCGAAACCACGCACATCGCGCACCGTATCGGCCGAACCGCGCGATCCGGCGACGGTGGAGAAACGGACGAAGACCGGGGTGCGCGTGCCCGGGTCGGTCAAGAATTTCGCGACCGTGTATTCCGCCAGCGAATCGTCGTACGGCCGGAAATACCCGTAGGCCCCGGCCCCGCGCGCATGGACGACACGTTCCGGAATGCGTTCGTGGTCGAAATGGGTGATCTTCTCGCGGGCATGGAAATCCTCGAGCAGCGTGGGGCCCCGCGCGCCGACGCTCAGCGCGTCGTCGGTGTGGTCCACCCGGACCCCCTGCTGTGTGGTGAGATACCCGCTCTCCCGGTCCTGCCGCAGTGGGTCGAGCTGTCGTTGTTTGGGGTCGGTATCGCCCCGGCCTTCGCCGAGCGGGCGCTGCGCCGCCTCCGACGCGGCGGGTGTCGCGGATCCCTGCTCCGGTGTTCGGTCCACGAATTGTCCTCCTCGATGGCGTGCCCGGCCGTACCGTGCCCGGCCTGTGAGCGTGGTCGTTTCCCGCTCGGCGGCTTCCCTGATCCGCGGGCGATAAACACCGGGCGCGTGGGCTGTGTGACGCGCCGCCGGGCGGGTATCCACCCGGCTATGAACAGACCGGACCCCGATCCCCGGACCGCGGACGATCGAGACGAACCCGATTTCGCCGAGGAGCACGCCGAGCCCACGCACGCCGACGAACACCCCACCGGCGAACAGATCGAAACCGACGAGTCGACACCGAGGGGACACAGCGGCATGGATTCGTGACCGGCGTTCCCCGGCGTCCACCGACCTGCCGGCGTGCTCGGCAGCGGTCGGCCGAAGCGGCGCGGGCAGCACGGAGGATAATCACAGCCATGAACGCGCGGGATGAGCTGCCGGAATCCGAAGTCGAACTCGTGGAGCGGGTGGTCGGCGCCGGCGATCCCCTGCAGGTCGGCCGCTTCCGGTACTATTTCGCGACTCGAACCTGGGAATGGTCGGCAGAAGCCGCGCGAATCCACGGCCATCCTCCGGAGGTCCGGCCCACCACGGAGTTGCTGCTCTCGCACAAGCACCCCGACGACCGCGACCGCCTCGAGGCGATGATCCTCTCGGTCGAGGACGGCGGCCCCTTCTCCAGCCGGCACCGCATCATCGATACGGCGGGCTACATCCGGGAGGTACTCGTGGTGTCCGAGCCCATGCTCGACGAGGCCGGCGAACCGATAGGTACCGAGGGCTTCTACATCGATCTGTCGGACACCGCCGCCGAATACCGCCGGGAAGCCCTCGACGACACCCTGCCGCAGGTGCTGGATGCCCGGATCGTCATCGAACAGGCCAAGGGTGCGCTCATGCTCGCCTACGGAATCAATGCCGATCAGGCGTTCCACGTGCTGCGCTGGCGGTCGCAGGAAACCAATATCAAATTGCGCCGGATCGCCGAACGAATGGTCGCGGCGCTACCCGGTATCGCCGACGAGGAGGTCCGACTGCGGACCCGCCTCGACCATGTGCTGCTGACCCTGCACCGCGATATCGAAGCGGGCGACACCGACGGCGACTCCGCCGCCGCGCCGGCACGTTCCTGACCGGCCCTGTTTGCCCACGCCGACACCGGGTAGCGCGGCCACATGGCGACAAGCGCTTTCCGTGACCGTCGCGAGGCCGGCCGGACGCTCGCGACGCTACTGGACCGGTTCCACGAGCCGGATACCGTCGTTCTGGCCCTGCCCCGGGGTGGTGTGCCGGTGGCCTACGAGGTCGCGCAGGCGCTGGACGCGCCGCTGGATGTGCTGGTCGTCCGCAAACTCGGTTCCCCCGGTAACCCGGAGCTGGCGCTGGGCGCGATCGCCAGCGGCGGCGTTCTGGTCACCAACGGCGATGTCCTGGCCGCGGAACAGGTGGGCCCGGATGTCCTGGAACGGATAGCCCGTGCGGAGGGCCGGGAGCTGCGCCGCCGGGAACAGGCCTACCGGGGCGAGCGGCCGCTGCTCGATGTCACCGGCCGGACGGTGATCCTGGTGGACGACGGCCTGGCGACCGGCGCGACGATGGACGCTGCGGTCCGCACGGTGTACCGGATGCATCCGGCCCGTGTGGTCGTCGCGGTTCCCGTCGCACTCGAGGCCACCTGTGCCGGACTGCGCGGACGCGTGGACGATATGGTCTGCGCGCACATCCCCGCCGGTTTCTCGGGGGTGGGCGCGGAGTACCAGGACTTCACCCAGACCTCCGACGCGGAGGTCCGCGACCTGCTCGACCGGGCCGCGCGCCTTCCGGCGGGCGACCAGGGCGCCGCCGCCACCGGCCCGGAGATGGCCGTCCGGACCGCCGCGACGCCGTTGCCCGACGGCGTCCCGTCCGACGAGGTCCTGCTGGACCTGGTGGGTGATGCCCGGTTCATGCTGATCGGCGAGGCCACCCACGGCACCTCGGAGTTCTACGCCGCCCGGGCCCGGATGACGCGCACCCTCATCGAACGGGCCGGGTTCGACGCGGTGGCCGTGGAGGCCGACTGGCCCGACGCCCACCGCGCGAACCGCTATATCCGCGGCACCGGTGACGACGGCGACGCCGAGCAGGCACTGCGCGGGTTCCAGCGCTTCCCGATGTGGATGTGGCGCAATACGGTGGTCCGGGATTTCGTCGAATGGCTCCGCGCGTACAACCAGCGCGATCCGGCGCGCACTGTCGACTTCTACGGGCTCGACCTCTACAGCATGCGCCGCTCGGCCGCGGAGGTGATCGCCTACCTCGACCGCGTCGACCCCGCCGCGGCGCGGCGGGCCCGCGACCGGTACGCCTGCTTCGACCAGCACACCGATGAACAGCACTATGGCTATGCCGCCGCATTCGGCGCCGGCGACGACTGTGCGGATGCGGTTGTCGCACAGCTGGCGGAGCTGCAGCGGATGAGCGCCCGGGAACTGCGCACCGACGGGCAGGCCGATCCCGACGAACGGTTCTACGCCGAACAGAACGCCCGTCTGGTCGCCGCGGCCGAACAGTACTACCGGGCGATGTTCGGTTCGCGGGTGTCGTCGTGGAATCTGCGCGACGAACATATGTTCGCCACCCTGACGGCATTGCGCGGGCATCTGCGCCGGCGCACCGGTTCCGACGCTAAAATCGTTGTGTGGGCGCATAATTCGCATCTCGGCGACGCGCGGGCCACAGAACTGGGTTCCGCGGGTGAATTGAACCTCGGGCAGCTGGTCCGGCAGAATTGCCCCGGCGAATCCCGCATCCTGGGCTTCACCACCCACACCGGCACCGTGCTGGCCGCCGACGAATGGGACGGCCCGCCCCGGGTGAAACGGGTCCGGCCGTCGCTGCCGGGCAGTGTGGAGAATCTGCTGCATCGCGCCGGGATCGAACGGTTCCTGCTGCGCTTCGACCGCGAGCCGATCCCCGCGCTCGACGCTCCCCAGCTGGAACGCGCCATCGGAGTGATCTACCGCCCGGACAACGAAAGGCGCAGCCATTACTTCCACGCCCGGCCGGCGGACCGGTTCGACGCACTGCTGCATATCGACGAAACCACCGCCCTGACACCGCTGGACCTCGTCGCGCACCGCGGGCCGGACGAGCCCGGGGACACCTATCCCCACGCCGTCTGACCCCCGGGCTCCCACTACACCAGGTCGCGAGGTATCCGGCGATGCCAGTTCTGTGAGTACACCCGCTTCTGGGCGGTGCGAGGATCGGCGGCCGGATCGTCCAATTCGTAGGCGTCGAGTTCGGCGTCGATAATGAACTCGGCCGCGGTACAGCGCAGCGTGGTGTGCGTGGTGACCTCGGTACGCCAGTCCGCCCGTTCGAACCGGCGCACGGTCCGGGTCTCACCCCACACCGAATCCGGGGCGTTGCCGCGGAAGCTGAACCATTCGGTGGTTGCCCGGCGCACGACGGTACCGGTGTCGTCTAGCCGGATCGTGCCTTGGTCGTTCTCGATCTCCAGCGTCGAAACTCCCGTGGCCAGATCGCGTTCGACCTTCCAGTGATGCCGGCCGGGTTCCAGATGCGTCGACGGCGCCTCGGGCGCGGCCTCGGCGGGTTCGAAGGGCCGCAACCGGCGGTCCTCGGCACGCGGCGGCCGGTGCGGCAGCGTCAGCGCGCTCTGCCCCGTGGTGATCGTGAGCGTGGCCGGTTCCGGCGACGGCCAGGCCAGCGGCCAGTACGACGACGAGATCGACAACCGGATCCGGTGACCGGGTGGGAAGGAATGCGCCAGCCCGTTCAACGGCACTCGCACGCGGTAGCTGCGGCCCGGTTCCAGTGCCTTCGGCGCCGCGCTGCCGTCCCGGTGGGTGAGGTTCAGCAGCCCGTAGGTCACCCGCGTGGCCTCACCGTTGGGTGCGACATCGGACAACCGCGCCGCCACCATGGCGTTCGGCCGGTCGGCCGATACCGTCAGCTCCAGGGCGGGCACGCCCAGCACTTCGAAAGTTCCGGCCAGGGGTTCGGTTTCGAACACCAGCGAGCCGCCGTCTTCTTCCCGCTGATCGGCGGGCAGGTCCGGAGTGGCCGCGTAGGAGGCCCATTTCCCGGCGAACATACCGACGCTCAGCGGCGACTGCACATCCATACGGCGGTGTTCGGCATGGTCGGCATCTTCGGTCAGGGCGTACCGGGTGAGCGTGAAGTGGCGCGGGGTCAGGTTCGGCGACGGCCAGCCGGGTTCGCCGACCCAGCGGCCGGGCCGGTCGGCGTAGGACGGGTGTGGCGAGACACTGTCCTGCATCCACGCCCGCAGCATCGGCTCGTCCATGACGCCGCTGTCGCGGCCCTTGAGCCAGTGATCCCACCAGCGCACCGTTTCCTGCAGGAACCCGATCGCCGGCCCCGGCACGCCCAGATGCGGGTACTTGTGCCCCCACGGCCCGATCAATCCCCGCCGCGGCACCTCGAGATGTTCCAGCAACCGGAAGATCGCGTTGGTGTACCCGTCGGCCCAACCGCCGACGGCCAGCACCGGGCACTGCACGGCTCGATAGTCCTCGTTCACCGACGCCCGTTTCCAGTAGTCGTCGCGATGCTGGTGTCCCAGCCAACGCTCGATCCACAGTCCGCTGCCGGCGAGGCGTTCGTGCCACTGCTCGCGCCAGCGGTCCCCGACGATCGCGGGGTCCGGCGGCAGGCTGTTGAACGCGAACATCACCGTCGCCTCGGACAAATTGTCCGACAGCAGGCAGCCGCCCATGTAGTGCATATTGTCGACGTAGAGGTCTTCGGTCGCCGACGCGCTGATGATCGCCTTCAGCGCGGGCGGACGGCGGGCGGCCACCTGCAGGCTGTTGAATCCGCCCCAGGAGATTCCCATCATTCCGACGTTGCCGTCGCACCAGGGCTGCGCGGCCAGCCATTCGATCACATCGCAGGCGTCCTCGTGTTCGACCGGCAGGTATTCGTCGGTCAGGACACCGTCGGAATCACCGCTGCCGCGCAGGTCCACGCGCACACTCGCGTAGCCGTGCCCGGCCAGGTACGGATGGTTCAGAGCGTCCCGGGCACGAGTGAGGTCCCGCTTCCGATAGGGGATGTACTCCAATACCGCGGGCACCGATTCGTCGGTATCCGGCCGCCAGATACGGGCCGCGAGACGGGCACCGTCGCGCATCGGGATGAACACATTCTCGATTTCACGCACCCCGTAGGGGAAAGTCTCGACGGTCTGCAACCTCAGTGGACCTCCTCGAATCCGAACGGCAGCGCTTCGATCGCGTCGTGGTAGCGCTGCTCGAGCTGGTCGGCGTCGGGCGCGCCGATATAGAGCGTGGCAAGTTTGTAGCGGTAGGCGTCCTGATTCGGCAGTTCGGAGAGCTTCTCCCCGACCTCCACATCGATCTTCACCACAGTTCCCGGAAAACGGCTCCGCAATGCGGCGATCTCTTCCTCACTCGGAACTTTGGTGACGATCCCGTCCTGGTAGCGCGGCACCAGGCACTGGGCGGCCACCGCGAATTCGCCCTTCCGGTGCGGCATCCGGGGCGGATTACCCAGCGCCACATCGATGGCGACACGATGGTTGGAACTGCCGTCCACCTTCGCGAACAGATCGCTGTGCGATTGCGAGATACGGGTGTTGACCTCGATCAGCCACAGTTTCCCGGTATCGGCGTCCCACATGAATTCGGAGTTGAAGCAGCCGTTGTCGAAGCCGGTGTGGCGCAGGTAGCGCTCGGTCACATCGATCATCCGCTGCTGGATATCCGGGGGCACTGTCCGCGCCGGGTAGTCGAGATGGGTGAAACTGCGTCCCTCGGCATCCTTGCGCATATCGAACACACCGTGCACGTGATACTCGCCGCGGAACATCGAACCCTCGGGCGCGGCCTGGGTGCCGGTGACGATCTGCTCGGCCAGGCAGGTGCGTCCTCCGGCCATCCGGATATCGCCGGGTATCTCCACCCGAGACAGCGCCTGGTCGAACGGGTCGGCGATCCGGCCGATCTCCGCCCGGATCTGCTGTACCGCGGACGCGAATACCTCCGCGTCCGGGACCTCGAAACCGAGCTGCGAGGAATGCGATTTGATCGGCTTCACCCAGAAGGGGAACGGGATGTCGATGCGGTCGAGCGCATTGTCGTCGAACGGGTCGAATGCGCAGAATTCGGGAACGCATTCGGGAACGACTTCACGTTGCAATATCCGGCTCCAGTATTTGTGCTCGTTCTTCAGCACACTTTCCAGGGTCGGTGCGGGCAACCCGTTTTCACGCGCGAGGATGGGCACGATCACACTGGTCGGGAAATCCCAATGCGCGATAATGGCATCGACCGACCCGCCGAAGGCACGGAGCTCCGCGCGAGCCCGATCGAGCAGTTCATCGAAATCGAGTTCCTCTGCGGATATCAGCGATTCATAATCGAGCAGTCCGTGCAGTGATATTCCCCCCGGGATATCGACCGTTCCAATTTCTCCGCGCTGGGTCTCGGTGAGAGCCGGCACAAAAATATTCTTCTTCACTCGCGCCGGATATCCCGGACGGTCCGGGCCAAACGTGCAGGGGCGGGTTCGGGTCGATACATCCGCGACAACGACCGGGTGGGGCCCACCTGCCGGTACGGCCCCACCCGGACAACCGCTGCACTCGCGGCCCGGAAAGACTCAGAATATTGCCTGGCTGACCGCGTTCGGTCCGTCGAACGTCTTGTCCGGAAGCGCCTCCAGGGCGTGCAACACCTCCGCGTCGGCTCCGTTGTTCTCCGCGGCGGCGACCAAGCCGTCACGATCACAGGGGTAGTCGATACCGGAGAGATACTTCTGGACTTGGATCGGGCTGAGCTGGCTCATGGTGAACTCCCTTCTCGAAGGTTCGGGGACGCACAGTGCCACGAAAGGCCGGCCCGGCCGTTCCCGGTACCGACCGGCGACAGCACGCTGCCGCCGGCGGGCGGCCTACCCGGCCACGAACCGGGCAAACCCGCACCGAATCGAGGTACCGAGATCGCCGGCGAACTCCGCCGACCTTCACCCGTAACCGGTTCAGTGGGCTAGGGTGGAAAACGGTCACCGGTTCGCCTTGAGACACGCAGGGTCGGTGTGACCGCGATGCGCGAACGCATCCTGAGCCGAGTCGGGTGCATTATGAATCCCAATACCAGCTCCTCGTCCTCTCCTTCGGCCCACGCCGCGTCCTCGTATACGCGCACACCCGAGCAGCGACTGCTCTTCCGGGTCCGGCGCCGCGGCGAGATCGTGGTCCTGTCCGTCCGCGGTCAAGCCGACGCGTACACCCTGGCGCTGTGGCGGCAGCAGGTGGGAAAAGCCGTCGAGACCGCGGCGGCCGAGCGCGGCGCGCTGATCGTCGACACCACCAGGCTCGAGTTCCTGTCGCTGCGCACCCTCGCCGCGCTGGCCGAGGACGCGCAACACTATCGGCGTGACGGGGTCGAGATATGCCTGGTCACCCCGAACCCGCGGATCGCCCGCCTCGCCGGCGCCGATCCGCGGATCGCCCACCTAGCGGTCTGCACGACGGTGGTCGGCGCACTGACCTCGCTGCAGCTTCGCCGCCGGACCGAACGCCCGCCGGACCGCCCGCGCCCGTACCGGACCCCGCAGATCACCCGCGAAGAACCGGAAACCGAACACGATCGCCTGCTCCGCGAGCTGGCGCGACGGAACTGATCCGCACACCCGCCGAACCACGGGCCGCTCGGCCGCCCGGACAAGCGAGAGGAGGCGCTGTCTTCTCGGGAAGGTGGAGCGGTCGATGGGGCAGCCCGGCGCCGAGGCATCACACTGTTCGGTGATGAAACTGCCCGAGCTTCCTGATCTACCGATCCGTGGTGTTCTCGATCGCCTTGTCGAGACGCTGACCGCACACGAGACGGCTGTCCTGGTCGCGCCCCCGGGAACCGGCAAGACGACCCTCGTCCCCTTGGCGCTGGCCGCGAGCGCCGAGGGGCGAGTACTCGTGGCCGAGCCCCGGCGGCTGGCGGCGCGGGCCGCAGCGGGGCGGATGGCCGCGCTACTGGGCGAGCAGGTGGGTGAAACGGTCGGCTACTCCGTCCGGGGAGACCGCCGGGCCGGGCGGCGGACACGGATCGAGGTCGTGACATCCGGGCTGCTGGTTCGGCGGTTACAGGACGATCCCGAGATGGCCGGGGTCGATACCGTCGTGCTGGACGAATGTCATGAGCGGCATCTCGACGCGGATCTGCTGCTGGCGTTACTGCTGGATGCACGGGCCGGGTTGCGACCGGATCTGCGGGTGCTCGCCACCTCGGCCACCGTCGCTGCCGACCGTCTGGCGACGCTGCTGGGTGACGACCGTCCGGCGCCGGTCGTGCGGGTCGAGGGCCGCACCCATCCCGTGGACACGACATATCTCCCGCCGTTGCCGCGGGAGCGCAGAGAAGCACACGTCGCGCGCGCCACCCGGGCCGCGCTCGCCGGGACCGACGGCGACGTGCTGGTCTTTCTCCCCGGCGCAGCCGAGATCCGGAAGACGACAGCACTGCTGGCCGGCCTCGACGGCGTGGATATCGTTCCGCTGCACGGGCGGCTGCCGGCGGCACGGCAGGACACGGCATTGCGGCCCGGCCCTCGGCGTCGCGTGGTGCTGTCCACGGCGGTGGCCGAGTCCAGCCTGACCGTGCCGGGCGTCCGGGCAGTCGTGGATTCGGGGCTCGCGCGGGTGCCGCGTATCGATCGGGCGCGGGGGCTGTCCGGACTGGCGACGGTCCGGGTTTCGGCGGCGGTGGCCGGCCAGCGCGCCGGACGGGCCGGTCGCGAGGCCCCCGGCCGCGTGTGGCGCTGCTGGCCGGAATACGAGCACGCCACCCTGCCCGCCTATCCCGAGCCGGAGATCCGTACCGCCGACCTGACCCGGTTGGCGTTGGAACTGGCGTGCTGGGGCACCGCCGACGGGCACGCCCTCACCTGGTGGGACGCGCCGCCGGCCGGCGGGCTGGCGGCCGGCCGCGAGGTCCTGCACGTGCTGGGAGCCGTGACCGAATACGGCGAAGTCACCGACCGCGGGCGGCGGATGGCCCGGGTCGGATTACATCCCCGGCTGGCGCGCGCCTTGCTCGACGGGGCGGCCGTGGCCGGGGCGCGCGCGGCAGCGGAAGTGGTCACCGTCCTCGACGACGACACCCATGTGTCGGGAGTCGATCTGGTAGCCGGTCTGCGAACGCTGCGGCGCGAGCAACCCCCGCGCTGGCGGCGCGAGGTCGAACGCCTGGCCCGATCGGTCGAGGGACCGGAGGGTGTCGACGACCCCGCCTATGTCGTCGCGCTGGCCCATCCCGAACGGCTGGCGCGCCGCCGCGGCCCGGGTTCGGCGAGCTACCTCATGGCCGGCGGCACCGCCGTGACACTGCCCGCCGGCGCCGGGACAGGGGATGCGGAGTGGCTGGCGGTCGGTGTCGCGACGCGTGATCCCGGGCGATCCGAGGGGTATATCCGGCTGGCGGCGGTCGCCGATGAACAGCTCGCACGGCGTGCCGCAGCGAACCTGGTCACGACCGCCGACGAAATAGACTGGGTCGACGGCGACGTGGTAGCGCGGCGGATCGAACGCCTGGGGGCGATCACCCTGTCCGAACGACCACTGCGCGACCCCGATCACCACAAGCTCGCCGCGGCCGTACGGCGCGGCCTGGCCTCCACCGGACTCGGCGTGCTGTTCTGGAACGCGGAGGCCGTCGCCCTCCGGCAGCGCCTCGGCTTTCTACAGCGCACCCTCGGCTCCCCATGGCCACCGGTCGACGACGAATCGCTGCTCGCCGCCGCCGACCTCTGGCTCGGTCCCGAACTCACCACCGCCCGCCGCCGCGCCGACCTCGAACGTATCGACGCCGGACAGGCACTCCACCGTCTGCTGCCCTGGCCGGACGCCGCCAGGATGGAGGAGCTGGCACCGGATCGCCTGGAGGTCCCCTCCGGTAGCCGCCTCCGTCTGGACTACTCGGCCGACCCGCCGGTACTCGCGGTCAAAGTGCAGGAAGTCTTCGGCTGGACAGAAACTCCACGGCTGGCCCAGGGCCTGGTCCCGATCGTGCTGCACCTGCTCTCCCCCGCCCGGCGCCCGGTCGCGGTCACCGCGGACCTGGCGTCCTTCTGGCGTACCGGCTGGCCGCAGGTCCGCGCCGATCTCCGCGGCCGCTATCCCAAACACGCCTGGCCCGAGGACCCCACCACCGTGCCCGCCCACCGGGGTACTGCCCGCAACGCGGCCCACAGCCGGCCCGGATCACCCTGACACTATCCAGCCGGGGCGCCGGAGCGATTGCGCTATGGTTGCCAGAGCGCTCCGCATCGACGTCGGGTAATTATCGAGCTCAGCTCGCACCGGGAGGTCAGGGGTGAGGATGTATCGCACGCTCACACTTGTCGCAGCTGCTTTGCTCGCCGTAGCGGGTTGCGGCGACGATCCGCACACCGGCGTGCCCCGCTCCCCGGAGATTCCCGCCCCACCGCCGCAATTCTGGTCGGCACCCGCCGATACCCCGCAACAACAGGCCGCCGTCGCCCAGGCGACTCGGCAGATCGACGTCTGCGCCCTACTCCCCCGCGATACGCTCGACGTCCTGGATCTCGGCGACATCCAGAACGTAACTGTCGGCCTGGACTCGTGCCGAGCCGCCCTCGGCGAACCGCCCCCGGCCGAAGCCGCCACCCTCACCTGGCATTCGACCCTGCTGCCCCCGCTTGCTCCCAGACTCGGTATCAACAAGCAGCTCGGCGACGTGAACGTCCTGCTGGTGCCCGATCGCGACCCGGGCGCACGCGCCTGTGGCGCCACCGCCCGCTTCCCGTCGGGCGCCGCGTTCTACCTCGGTCTCTCCGTCCCGAACCGGGATTCCTGCGCGGTCGCCGATAGTTTGCTGCCCGGTATGATCGACCGCTGGCGGCAGTCGCCGGCCCAGGGCACCTCCCCCGATACCGTCACCACGGTCCTGCTCGGCGCCGATCCGTGCGCCGTCCGCGCGAAACTGGACGGCACCGCCGATACCGACCAGCGCCGGCTGACCCAATGCCTGTTCCGGTATCGCAACGAAACCGTCACGGTGGCCTACGATTACCGCGTCACCGACCAGGTGCGCGCCCGCGCCACCGAGGAGAAGATCGACAACCGCACCGTGTTCCGCACGACATCGCTCTACGACAGCAGTATCCCCATCTACTCCGCCGTCGTCGGCCCCGAATTGCCTTCCGACAGCACAGCGTTCGTTCCCCGCGTACCGGCCGTCGAAGTCACCTCGGCCACCGACGACGTCGCCCGGCAGGTGATGTCGCAGGTTCTGACCCTCTTCCCTCAGTAGACGAGCGCGCGACCGTCCGGTCGCGCGGCCGCGGCCGTTCTCACGCCGACCCGCCGTGCAGTCCCGGTCGTCCCTGGAAGCCGGGCCGGTCGACCCGGGGATCGGTGGCAACTCGGGCGTGAGCCGGTGCATCGGCTACCCGGCGCCCCTCGACCGTCTCGACCTCGCGCCGCCCGAAGGCGATATCGCGAACGCTACGCACCGACAGCCTTCCGAGCGAGGTCGCGGCGAAGAACAGGATCAGCGCCCCGAGCCCGTAGAAGAACGTCAGCTGCACGAAGGCTTGCTTCCATTCGGAGCCCGCGACGGGTTCGCCGATATCGCCGAGTCCCAACGGACCGGCCAGCAACGGCCCGATCACGAACCACGCACCGGCCGCCACGGCCAGCCACGCTCCCGCACTGGCCACGACCCGGTTCCGGCTCAGCAGCATGAGCAGCCCACCGATTATCGCCACCACTCCCGGCAGCACCTGCAGCCAGCCGCGCGCCGCCGACCACACCCACGGCTCGTCCGGTGTATACGCAAAATCGAAATACGGCCCGATGAACGGGATGAGCGCGCCCCAGATACCCAGCAACAGAACGGCCAGCCCACCCAGGGCACCACGGCTGCGCGGAATATGCACGCGGCCCGCGCGCCCGGTGGTAACACTTTCGTCGACGTCTCTCATGACGCCTCCAATCATCGACAACAATGCCGACCTCGCAGTACCCGGGCCGGGCAGATCTACGCAGGTTCCGCCGCCGACACGGGCCGATGGATACCGCATCCGCCCCGGGAGCGCCGGTGCCACGTAACCGGTCGAGGGCGCGGCGCCGCCGACAGCATCTCGAGTCGCACGCGGGCGTCTCCGCGGCGGGCCGATTCTGCTGTCGTGTCAGCCGCGGTGGTAGCGCCTTTCATAGCTTGCGCGTTCCTCGGCGGCGCGGCGATGCCGGTCCGGGTCGGCCAGCGCGGGATCGAGACCGTGCTTGACCAGGACATGGCGCCGGTGCACATACACCAGCGCGACCGCGAAGAAGGCCAGCGGGAGGAACACCAGCGCGGCCATCGAGACACCCATCCACCACGGACCCGGCACCAGCGCGAACAGGCACAGGAACGGGATCGGGGGTAGCAGGAAACGTTGCAGGTACCGCCGGGTGGCGCCCGGACCGGTCTGGTCACGAAGAACCCACTGCTGCATCGAAGACGGCAGCGGCTCACCGAAGACGTAGCGGATTCGCTGGGTCGGTGTGGGAGTCCGGTCGCTCACCGGGCCCTCCTCCTGCCGGCGGCTCAGGGGTGCGTTCATGATTCCTTCTCCGGGTGCACGAGCGCTGCTCGCCGGGCCGCCTCGTTCACGCGGCCGAGCACTTCGCGAAGTTCCTCGAGGTCGCTCAGTTCCACACCGAGCCGATCGACCACAGCGGGCGGGATCCGCTCGGCTTCCCGGCGCAGCGCCCGCCCCGCCTCGGTGAGATCGACCACCACGGTCCGCTCGTCACCGGGGTCCCGCCGCCGGGTGACGAGACCGGCGCTCTCCAAGCGTTTGAGCAGCGGCGACAACGTGGGCGAATCGAGCTGAACAGCCTCCGCGACGGCCTTGACCGACATCGGCCCCTCACCCCACAGCGCCAACATGACCAGATACTGCGGGTGGGTCAGACCGAGCGGTTCCAGCAGCGGCCGGTAAACAGCAAGCACCGAGCGGTTCGCCACGGCCAGCGCAAAACACACCTGCCGCTCCAGCCGCAGCGGGTCATCGATCTCCGCGGTCATCACACCTCCATTGGTCGCTACCCACCCGAACATAACCCGCGAACAGTTAATGCACAAACTATTCGAGCGTGATCTCCGGCAAGGCTGCCCCATCGGTTGCCGGGACAGCCGGACCGACGAGCCGCCAGATCGCACAGGCACGGACTTCGGGATGTAATGGGCGACGATGATCGTTCGGCACGCTCTCATCCACGCGGACCAGCAGCCCGCAGACCCCCGAGCTTTTGGACCGTCAGAGGCGCACTGGTTCCGAGCAGGTCCCGATCTTCGATTGCCGCAATAGCAGAGAATCCCTCCCCACGCTGGTGGGAAGGGATTTCCGGTTGTCGGGCTGACAGGATTTGAACCTGCGACCACTTGACCCCCAGTCAAGTGCGCTACCAAACTGCGCCACAGCCCGCCGCACCCCTCCGGGGTGCTCGATGAGATTACCTCACAGTCGTTTGTGACTACTAATCGGCAGGTCAAAGGGGGTGAATCGGCCTGCGCAGGCAAACCGGCCAGGGACCTATCGCGGATCCGGCGTTCGGGACGTCGAAGCGGCTACCCGGAAGATCCAAAATCCGTTGAGAACATGGGCAAGAGCATGTTCAGTCAGCACATGGGAATTGCGCGCCGAGGAACACGGATCCTGAAACTCGATGGCGAACGCTACAGATGGGTGGTGTCACCGGACGATGAGCCGGGCTTGGGGATTGTCGTGGAGATAGCCGAGGGACACGGACAGCGGATGGTCACCTGGGTCGACCACGGCACGATAATCACTCCGCGCTTGGTCGCGCGGGCCGTACACAGAGCACTCCACCGGGGCTGGAATCCGACGCAGCGGGGTACGCAAGTCGTCTATCGGATCGAGGGCAGGGGACAGAAGCAACGTCCATGCAGGTCTGCGCGCATGGCTGCCATGACGGTCTCTGCGCAGGTAGACAGCTGAGCTACTGCACCCGCCGACAAAAGAGAAGAAGGGGCAGGCAGCCGATGCCATACGCGACAACACCGGACGGAATCCGCATCGCCTACCAACTCCAAGGCAATGGACCAGCGCTGGTCCTGTTATCAGGCCAGGCCAACAACCATCGCTGGTGGGACGCGGTCCGCGCCGACTTCCACCTTGCCCGCAGCACACTCACTCTCGACTACCGCGGCACCGGCGACAGCGACAAGCCGGACACACCCCACAGCACCGACCTGTTCGCCGAGGACGTCATCGCCGTCCTCGATGAGCTCGGCATCGACCGAGCCGATGTCTACGGCACTTCCATGGGAGGTCGAGTAGCCCAGCAACTCGCGGCCCGGCACTCGCACCGGGTCAGTGCGCTGGTTCTCGGCTGCACCTCACCCGGCGGCCCGCACAGCATCGAACGTGGCAACGATGTGCGCGAGACCCTGGCCCAGCCTCACCTCGCGGCCGCACGGCAAGCCCTGCTGGAGCTGATGTATACGCCGCACTGGCTCGCCGACCACCCCGGCCCACACCACACAGTCGGTGACCCCGGCATGCCCGCATACTCCCGACGCCATCACCTGGCGGCCAGCAACCGCCACAACGCCTGGGACCTGCTCCCACGCATCGGTGCACCTACTCTGGTCGTCCACGGAACGGGCGACTTGCTCAACCCCGTCGCCAACGCACCCTTGCTCGCCGATCGCATCCCGGGCGCCCGGCTGCACCTGATCCCCGAAGCCCGGCACGCCTACTTCGAGGAATTCCGCGCACACGCGAGCCCCCTGGTTCTGGACTTCCTCACCACCGGCCGGCACGGGCTGTAGAAGCGCCGGAGCCACCCAGCACTCGGCCACCGCGGACGCGAACAGTCCGCAGCGGCCGGATGTCTCAGAACCTTGGCAATGAGACGGTTGTTGCACCGACGGCTTCGTCGTCGCGCTCGTGAACTACATCTTGGAGGGAGTCTGCCCAAAGCAGAGTGGTCCGACATCGCTCGACAACACCCTAGGAACCGGCGACCTGGGCGGCCACTCGTCGATATCGGGCGAGCACCCCCGAGTTCCGCTGTGCGGTGTAGGTGCCGACGTCGGATACCGGCCAGGTCGGTGGTCGGTGTCCACCGGACAAGATCCACGCCGCTTGCCGTGCGGCACCGTCGGCGACATATTCGCCGGGTTGCGGAACATGCACGGAGACCCCGAGTACGGACGGGGCGATCTCACGAACCGCGGCCGACCGGGCGCCACCGCCGACCAGAGTGATCTGCTCGATCGAAACGTTCTGTGCACGAACAGCTTCCAATGCGTCGGCCATCAGGCAGAGCAGACCCTCGACCGATGCGCGCGCGAAGTTCTCTCTTGTCATGGAGGACAACGTCATACCATCGAGCACGCCGGTGGCGTGGGGAAGGTTCGGTGTCCGCTCTCCTTGCAGGTAGGGCACGTGGACCATGCCGCCCGCGCCCGGGGCGGCGCTCAATGCCAGCGCATCGAATTCGTCGTGGTTCACACCGAGTACCACGGCCATGGCGTCGAGAACCCGCGTGGCATTGAGTGTGCACGCCAGTGGCAGGAATTTGCCGGTGGCATCGGCGAATCCGGCCACCGAACCGGTGGGATCGGCCGATCGATGCTCCGAAACCGCGGCCACCACACCGGAGGTACCCAGCGAAAGGAAAACCCGGCCGACGTCCAGTCCGAGTCCCAATGCCGCCCCGGCATTGTCACCGCACCCGGGCCCGATCATCGTGCGGGAAAGGCCGAGTCGGGAACCTCCCATACCGGCCTGCTCACAGGGACCGTGGACGCGGGGCAGCATCAGGGAGCGGATATCTTCCTCGTGGCGCCGCAGAGCCAGTGCGAGCAGGTCACGTCGGTAGGTTCCGGACACCGCGTCGAAGTAACCGGTCCCCGAGGCGTCGGAGCGGTCGGTCACCAGATCGTCCAGGGAGCCGGCGCCGCGCAGGCGCCAGGTGAGCCAGTCGTGCGGCAACGCCACCGCCGCGATGCGCGCGGCATTGCCGGGCTCGTGGTCCGCCAGCCACCGCAGTTTGGCGACGGTCAGCGCGGCCACCGGCACCGTGCCGACAGCCTCGACCCAGCGGCGAGCGCCCAGCACACGGTCGCCGTCACCGAGTTCCCGGACGAGTGCGTCGGCCGCGTCGGCGGACCGCGTGTCGTTCCACAGCAGGGCGGGCCGGATGACCCGGCCTTCCTTGTCGAGACACACCATGCCGTGCTGCTGTCCGCCGACCGACACCGCGGCCACGTCGTCGAGCCCACCTGCTCGCTCGAAGGCGAGCTGCAGCGATTTCCACCAGTGCTCCGGGTCGATCTCGGTACCTGACGGGTGTTCGGCGGCACCGTGGCGAACCAGCCGGCCGGAGTCGGCGTCGCGTACCACTACCTTGCATGCCTGGGTCGAGGAGTCCACACCGGCAACCAGCGTCATCTGTCGCGTCACGAACATCCTCCAATCAACAGATCGGTCGGCACCGGGGCCGCCGACGGGGCGAGCTCGGATCAGTATTTTTCGTAGCTGCCGATGGCGGCGACCTTCGCCGCCGACGCCGATTCGGGGTCGAAGTGGTATCCGAGCCATTCCTTGGCCAGCCGGCGAGCCAGTTCGAGGCCGATGACGCGCTGCCCGAAGCACAGCACCTGTGCATCGTTGCTCAGTACCGAACGCTCCACCGAAAGGCTGTCGTGCGCGGTGACCGCGCGAATCCCCGGTACTTTGTTCGCGCTGATCGCCACACCGAGGCCGGTGCCGCAGATCAGCAGTGCGCGATCCGCTCCGCCGGCGGCGATCGTCCGCGCGGCGGTGACCGCAACATGCGGATAGGCGGTGTGCTCACCGTTTCCGATGCCCACATCGATCACTTCGGCGACCCGGTCGTCTGCCTCGAGATCGGCCTTGAGGGCGTTCTTGTAGTCGAGCCCGGCGTCATCGCACCCGACCACGATCCTGAGCAATTCGGTCATCGGTGCGCTCCTTCTGTGATGATCGGTTCGAAGAAATCGGCGACGACTCGCGCGCATATCGCCAGTGAGATCGCGCCCGCGTCGGGGCTGCCGATACTGCGTTCTGCGAGCGGGCGAGCCCGGCCCACTTTGGGACGCAATTCGGCCGTCGCGCGGGCTGCGGACTCGGCGGCGGCGGCCGCACTGCGCCAGGACGCACCGCTTTCGGCCACCTCGACGAGCGGCAGCAGGGCGTCGAGCATGGTCTTGTCGCCCGGTCGGGCTTTGCCCAGGCGAGCGAGCGAATCGTAGGCGGCGCGCAGTCCGGCGACGATATCGGCGTCGGTAGGGCGGCCGGCATCACCGAGCCGGTCCCCCAGTGCGGTCAGCGCCGCACCCCACAGCACGCCCGAGGTGCCGCCCGCCTGCGCCGCCCACGCTTCACCGGCCGCCTCGAGCACTCCGCCCTGGCCTGCCCCGGTTGCGACGGCCGCGTCGGCGGCAGCGCAGGCCGCGGCAGTGCCCCGGACCATGCCTCGCCCGTGGTCGCCGTCGCCGGCGATCGCGTCGATGCGGCCCAGTTCCTGTTCCGCCTCGACCATTGCCGACGCGACAGCGTGCAGCGCCTCGGCGAGGGCGACGCCGCCCTGTCGTGCGGCGTCATCCGCCGTCGCCACCGTATCCGCGTGGTGGTGGGTGTGGGTGACGGCGCTGCGGCGAGCGATCGGCGGAGCCTCGACGATGCTTCCGCGGCGATACGCCGGGGTATCCGCCGGCGCGGTCCAGAACCGCTCCAACTCCTCGTCGAGCCACATCA
Organism: Nocardia carnea; assembly: GCF_029868855.1. Lineage (GTDB taxonomy): Bacteria > Actinomycetota > Actinomycetes > Mycobacteriales > Mycobacteriaceae > Nocardia > Nocardia carnea_A. Next base: position 57,628 of record NZ_JARWOV010000186.1, read on the forward strand.
CGGTCAACGAGCATCCGGCCATGTCGAGGCTGGTCACCAGCTCGCCGACCTCCGGCTGGACCACCGTGTAGCCTGCCGTGCGCAGCAACTCGGCCACGGTCGCCCAGACCACGAACAATTCCTCGTACTTGGTGCGCCCGAGACCGTTGAGAATCACCGCGATTCGTGAACCGGCGCCCGCCGGCTTCTCCTTCAGCACCCCGGTCACCAGCAGTTCGGCGAGTTCACCGGCGCTCGGCATCTCGTGCGTGGCGACGCCCGGCTCGCCGTGAATTCCGAGACCCAGCCCCATTTTTCCCGCTTCGACGGTGAACAGCGGCGTCGAGGCACCGGGCAGAGTGCAGCCGTCGAAGGCGACGCCGAGTGTCCGCGTGTTGTCGTTGGCCAGGGTCGCGACCCGGAATACACCGTCCAGGTCATAGCCCGCCTCCGCCGCCGCGCATGCGCATTTGAACACCGTGAAGTCACCCGCGATACCACGCCGCGCGGCGATATCGTCGGCTGATCCGCTGGCGATATCGTCGGTGACGGCCACGTAACGGGCCGGGATGCCCTCGGCGTTCAACTGCTCGACCGCCAAACCGAAATTCATCACATCGCCCGCATAGTTGCCGGTGGTCAGCAAGACCCCGGCGCCGCCGTCGGCGGCTCTGGCCACCGAGGCCGCGGCGGCTGCCGAGGGGGAGGTGAAAATGTTGCCGACCACTGCGCCGTCGGCGAAACCGCGACCCACCAGCCCGCAGAACGCGGGATAGTGGCCCGTTCCCCCACCGACGACCACAGCGACTTTGCCCGGCGGCGGCGCAGACGCGCGAACCACCCCACCCGGAACACCGGTGACGTATCCCGCGTTGGCGTCGAGAAATCCGGCCAGCATATCGTCGGTGAACGATGCCGGGTCGTTGTACAGCCGCGTCATCAGATGCCCTCTATCGCAATCGTTGTCCGGATTCGGGATCGAACAGGTACACCCGTTCCGGCGGTACCGTCAGCGCGACCTGCTGGTGCACCGCGAAGTTCTGCTGGGCCGGGGTCTCGACCAGTACGGGCTCCGCGACACCGGGTACCTCCAGCGCCGCGCGGCCGAACTCCATCAGGTGTTCGAAGTAGCGCACCGACGCCGTCAGCCGGCCGGGGCCGGCCGGCTCGGTGGAGAGCCGGCTGTCCTGTGGCCGGATACCGACCTCGACCTGCTGACCGTCCTCGACCGTCGAGACAGCGACGGGTACCGTACCGCTGCCGATCTGGACGACCGTGCCCGCACCGTCGCGGCGGACCACACCGTCGACGATGTTGATCTGCGGCTCGCCCACGAATCCGGCGACGAAGCGGTTGGCCGGATCGTCGAAAACCTCGTCGGGTGTGCCGAACTGCTGGATGATTCCGCCGTCCATGACGGCGAGCCGGTCGGCCAGGCTCAGCGCCTCCACCTGGTCGTGGGTGACCACGATCGTGGTGTAGCCGAATTCCCTTTGCAGTACCTTCAATTCGCGCCGGACCCGCTGCCGCGCCGAGGCGTCCAGATGCGAGAGGGGCTCATCCAGCAGCAGTACCGGCGGATTCCGGACCAGCGCCCGTGCCAGCGCGACCCGCTGCTTCTGCCCGCTGGACAGGCTAGCGGGCCGCAGGTCGAGCACATCCTGTAGTTCCAGCCGCTGCGCGATATCGCTGACGAGCCGGTCGGCGTCCGCGACCTTGCGCGCCTTCAACCCGTAGCCGAGGTTCTGCCGCACCGATAGCGGCGGATACAGGGCATAGCTTTCGAAACCCACGCCCACACCGCGCTTCCCGGGCGGCAGGTTGGTGATGGTGCGGTCGCCGATGCGGATGTCGCCGCTGGTCACCGTCTCGAGACCGGCGATCATACGCAGAGTGGTCGTTTTCCCGCAGCCCGATGGACCGAGCAATGCGACGAGTTCGCCGGGTTCGATATCGAGCTCGATGCCCTTGACCGCCTGGAAGCTTTCCCGGCCGCGTGCGACGTAGGTCTTGGTGAGGCGCTCGAGGGTCAACCGCTGCGCCGTCGACCCGTTTCTGGTTTCGACTGTCATCGCCGCTCCTGGGAGTTGGATGCGGCAGCACCGAGACGGAGACTGTCGCTGCCGGGTTCGCCTGCTTCGAAGATGTGCACATCGGCCAGCGGTATCGTCACCACCACGGTGCCGCCCTCGCGAATATGCGGTCCGCCCGGGGACAGCGCGATCAGCGACGTTTCGCCGATATCGACGGAGACCTCGATACTGCGCCCGAGTCGTTCGGTCAGCGTGATCACGCCGGTCAGGTTCGCCACCCCGGGTGCGGTGCTTGCTACGGCGGCGAGGGTGATATCGCAGGGGCGAATGCCGAGCCGGACAGCGCTGCCCGTGCGGAGGCCGAGTTCGGTAGGCACCGGAATCTCGATACTGCTTCCGGGTACCCGCAGCGCGCCATCGTCGACGATCGCATCGACGATGTTGATCTCCGGCTGGCCGAGCGCTTTGGCCACGAAGGTGTCGATCGGCCTGCGCCAGATGGTTTCCGGCGTATCCACCTGCACCAGCTTGCCGTCGCGCAGGATGGCGATTCGGTCGCCCAGCGCCAGAGCTTCCTGGTAGTCGTGGGTGACGTAGACGGTCGTCGTATTCGACATCCGACCGAGCTCGCGCAGTTCCGCTCGCATGGCCGCACGCAGTTTCGCGTCCAGATGAGACAGCGGTTCGTCGAGTAGATAGACGTCCGCGGGCCGGATCAGCACCCGGCCGAGGGCCACGCGCTGGCGCTGCCCGTTGGACAGTTCCCGTGGAAACCGCTGCTGCAGATGGTCGATGCCGAGCGTCACAGTGACGGCATCGACGCGCTCCTGTTGCTGAGCCGCGGAGTACTTCCCGTTACGTCCAGAGCGCAGCGGGGAGGAAAGGTTCTGCGCCACCGTCTGCTGCGGATACAGGGCGTAACTTTCGAACGCCATCGCCACATTGCGGTGATAGGGCTCGATGTTCGTCATATCCGCGCCGCCGATATGTACCGAACCACCATCCACCTGGACCAGCCCGGCAATCGATTTCAGCGTGGTGGTCTTACCCGCACCAGAGGGACCGAGGATGACGAAGAATTCGCCGTCGGCGATATCGAGCGATAGATCGTCGATGCCGACTGTCTTACCGTAGTGCTTGGTGAGTCCGTTGACCGTCAGCTCCGCCATCAGGATTTCACCGCCCCGAAGGAGAGACCGCGCACCAGGTATCGCTGGATGGTGAGCGCCAGAATCAGTGGTGGCAGGGCCGCGATCACCGCGGCAGCAGCGGTGAGGTTGTAATACGCCTGTCCGCCACCGCCGAGGTACTTCGTGATCGCCACGGTCACGGTGGCGGCATTGCTGTCGGCCAGGATCAGCGGGAACACGTAGTTGTTCCAGGCGAAGATGAACGCGAGCAGTGCCGCGGCGGCGATACCCGGCCGCACGAGCGGCAGCGCGACCATCACGAAGGCCCGCCGGCGGGTGTACCCGTCCAGCAGTGCGGCCTGTTCCAGATCCTCCGGCAGATCCTGGAAATAGGACCGCAGGATCCACACCACCAGCGGCATCGTCACCAGCTGGAGCACCCACACCATGCCGACCTTGGTGTCGAACAGGCCGATCTGGTTGTAGATGACGAACAGCGGAACGATCACCATCAGTTCGGGAGCGAACCGGAACGAGAGCATGGTGAACATCAGGTCGTTGGAGCCTTTGTACTGCCACCGGCCCGCCGCATAGGCCGCGGGAATACCGATGACCAGGGAAACGATCACCGCACCACCGCAATTGAGCAGGCTGGTCACCAGTGCCGCTTTGAAGTCCACGCTGGTGAGTTCGGTGCCCTTCCCGCTCAGCACCGTGCTGAAGTTCTCCAGGGTGGGGCTGAACGTGAAATAGGTGGTGGTCTGTTGCGCCGGCGTCTTCAACGCCAGCAGGACCATCCACACGATGGGGAACAGCGAGAAGACGAACCAGCCGATCAGCACGATATCCGCGCCCACGGAGGCCGGGGTGAAACGGCGCTGCCCGGGTAAGAGTTCCTTGGCCATGATCTACGACTCCGCTCCGGCAGCGCGACGCTGCGCCTTTCCGAGCACGCTCACGAGGACGCGTGCGGTGATGAACACGATCACCCACAGCAGGAACATGTAGGTGCTGCCGCGGGAGTAATCGAGGTTGATGATGGAGTCCTCGAAGGCCCCGATCTGCAGGGTCCGCGTCGCTACGCCAGGCCCCCCCGAGGTGAGGACGTAGACCGCGTCGAAAACCTTGAGGTTGTCCATGAAGCGGAAGATGACCGCGACCAGGATGTAGGGCCACAGCATCGGCAGCATGAGCTTGCGGAACATGTAGAACCAGCTCGCGCCGTCCACCGCCGACGCCTCGAACGGCTCCTTGGGCAGCGAACGGATGCCGGCGAGCACCAGGATCGCGACGAACGGAGTGAAGATCCACAGATCTACCAGGATCACCGACCACAGGGCATTGCCACTGCTGAGCCAGTCGAAGGTGGATCCGAGACCGAGGATGTGGTTGAGCACGCCGAACTGCGGGTTGAACATCAGCTTCCAGATGACGGCCGCGATCACCGGCGCGATCATCAGCGGCAGGATCAGCACCTTCTCGAAAATCCGCCCGATGAAGCTGGAGCGGTTGAGCAAGAGGGCAATGCCGACACCGACGAGCGTCTCCAGGACGGTGGCCACTACCGCGAAGGTGCCGGTGACCCGGACACTGGTCCAGAATTCGACGTCACCCAGCACGCTCACGTAGTTGCGGATTCCGACGAAGATCGGATCAGGGTTCACCGCGGCGTAGTTGAGCACCGAGTAGTACGCGCCGATCACGAACGGGTAGAGAATCCCCACGACGATCAGCACCGCCGGAATCGACAGCAGGTACGGCCGCAGCGACCGCCGCCATCGCGGCACCTCCGGAGGATCAGTTCGCTTCGCTGCACCCGGCTTTTCCGGGTCGGCATGTGACGGTGGACGAACCGATTGAGTGGTCATGTCGACCTCCCTTTCTTCGACCCACGCCGGGTCAGAGATTGACCTTCGACGTACAGGTCTTGGCCAGGCTGGCCAGTCGGGAACGGGCGCTCGCACCGCCGTAGATGTCCTGCAGCGCGACGGACCAGTCCTCCGTGGTGTCGAAGAACTTCTTCTGCGGCGTGAACTGAATCTTCGAGCTGCCGATCACCGTCTCGAAGGCTTCGAGGTAGCCGGGCATCCCGCCGAGCTGCTGTTTGAACACACCGTCGAAAACCGACTTGCGCACGGGATCGGCGAAGATCCCGCCCCGCACGGCTTTCGAGAGGGCTTCCTTACCCGTGACCCACTGGATGAACAACCAGGCCGCATGCTTGTTCGTCGACTGTGCGTTCATTGCCAGCGACCAGGTCCACAGGTTGGTGTTGTAATTGCCCCCCGGGCCGGCAGGGCCCGGATACCAGCCGATATTGCCCGCTTGCGCACTGGCACCCGGCTTGTTCTTCGGGTAGGTCGCGCTGTCGGCGTCGTAGACCATCATCGCGGTGCCGTCACCGAGGTCGCCGGTGGCCTGGGGATAGTCGTAGGTGGTCCACGACGTCGGCCCGGCCAGGCGCTGCATTTCGATCCATTTCTCGGTGAAGTCCACCGAGGCGTCCGAGGCCATGGCGGCCTCGAGCCGGCCGTCGACGAGTTCGTAATCCTTCGCGCCCTCCCTGACGAATTGCGTCATGAAGCCGGGATGGATGGTGGCCCACGACTTGGATCCGCGGGTGGCGATGCCGTACCGGTTCTGGGAACGGTCGGTGAGATCGACGGCCAGCTGGATGAAATCGTCGAAGGTGTCCGGCAACGTGATCTTGCGCTGGTCGAAATAGGCCTTGTTGTAGGCGACCACGTTGTTCTCGAAGCCCCACGGGATCGCCCACTGTCCGCCGGTACCGAGCGGACTTCCGAGTTCGAAGTCCCATCGGGTGGAGGTGCGCAGACCCTCGTAGATGTCCTCGAAGTCGTACGCGTCACTGGTGGCCGAGGAGTTGGCGATCCACGGGGCCAGATCCTCCAGCCAACCGGGCGGCCCGTACTGCCAGATGAAGTAGGCACCCAGCATGAAGACATCGTGTTTGCCGGTGCCACCGGCCAATTCGGTGTTCAGCTTGGTGAAGTAGTCGGCCTCCGGTACCAGATCGGTGTCGACCGTGATGCCGGTCAGCCGGGTGAACTCGGCGAGCAGTGGTTGCAGCGACTGCTGGTACGGGTGCGGGGTCTGCAACAGGTGCAGAGTCGTCCCCTCCGCAGCGCGCCAGTCGAAGGGTCCGCTCACCTCGCCCGCACCGTTGACGGCCTCGAATCCGCCACCCACACCGCAGGCCGAGAGCACCGGTAGTGCCGCGGCGGCCGCACCGGCCAGGCCCAAAGCCCGTAGCATGTCCCGGCGCGAGAACTGATTTCTGCTCATATATCTGTTCCTCATCGAACTTCTCGGCAGGTCAGGACGGAATCAGCGAAACCTTCACCGATTCGGTTCCGCTGGCCACCAGATCGAGACCTTTTTGAAAGTCGCTGAGCGGTAGCTGATGTGTACAGATCTTGTCCATCGGCAAGATGCCCGACTCGAGCATGCGGATGGCGGCCGGCCAGCAGTGCGGGCCCAGATGCGCGCCGCGCACATCGAGCTCCTTGTCGTCACTGATGATGCTCCAGTCGACGGAGACATCACTGCCGAATACGCCGTACTCGACGTAGGTTCCCAACTTGCGCAACAGGTTCAAGCCCTGCGGCACGGCGGAGGGATGGCCGGTGCCTTCCAGGTAGACGTCGGCACCATAGCCGTCGGTGAGTTCCATGACAATGGCCTGGGCGTCCTCGTCGCGGATGTTGATCACCATATCGGCGCCGCACTCACGAGCCAGCAGCAACTTCTCCGGCGCCATATCCAGCGCGATGACATGGGCAGGACTCTTCGCCCGCGCACCGGCCACCATGCCGAGACCGATCGGACCACAACCCGCCACCACCACGACATCGTCGAAGGTGATACCCGCCCGCTCGACCGCGTGCAGTGAACACGACAGCGGCTCGGTGAATGCGGCGTGTGCGGCCGGAAGGTCCTTGGACACCTTGTGCACCAGCGCTTCCGCGGGGTAGACCATGAACTCCGCCATAGCGCCCGGGGTCCGGCGCTTGAAACCGTAGAGGTCGTGCGGTTTGCACATGTGGTACTGCCCGCGTAGGCAGTACCGGCATTTCCAGCACGGCACGATCTGCTCGGAGACCACTCGGTCCCCTACCTCGACGCCCCAGCGCGCGGCGCCCGCGGCATCGATCTGCACGATTTCACCGACGAATTCGTGACCGGGGATCACCTCCGTCTCGGCCCACGCGGGGCGGTTCTCATCGCCCCAGAACTTCGGCGCCCCGTGGTAGCACTTCAGATCGCTCGCACAGATGCCCACCGCCTCGACCCGCACCAACGCTTCGCCGGGCCCCGGTACCGGAACGGGAACCTCTTGCAGCCGATAGTCCTCGGGACCGTGGCAGATCACCGCTTGCATCGTCTCCGTCATCACCACTGCCCTTCATCCCTATGTTCGCGATCACACTAACCCAGGTCGGCACATTGGTCCAGAACGAATGTTCACGGAATTATTGGCGTGAACTGATGTGCAATGCGATACTTCTGCCATGCACAGCAGCTCCGAAACTCGTGCGCCGACAAGCGCCGAGGGTGGCCGCTTCGCGCCGTCGCAGCTCTACGCGGCCGCGAAAATGTACTACGACGAGGACGCCACCCAGGCCGAAGTCGCCCATAAGCTGGGCGTGAGCCGGGCGACCGTGAGCAGGCTGCTGTCCGAAGCCCGCCGCCAGGGCATCGTCCACATCGAAGTCCGCGCACCCCATGCCGACGACCGCGGCGATCTCGCGAACACCCTCGCCGATGCGATCGGGTTGCGACGGGTGTATCTGTCCGCGCCGCTACCCGCGCCGACCCCCGCCAAGCCGACCGTGGAGGTAATGGGCAGCTACCTCGCACCCGCAGTCTCACGCGCACTTTCGGAGGTCGGGCTGGTCCCCGGAGACGTGCTGCTGGTCTCGTCTGGACGCACCGTCCACCAAGTGGCGCAGTTCGACCTCGAACGCATCCCCGGTGTCCTCGTCACCCCCACCGTCGGTGGCAACGACCAGCCCGAGGAGTGGTATCAGACCAACGAGATCACCCGGCTCATCTCCAACAAACTCGGCGGCCGGCCGAACTACCTGTTCGCACCCGCCCTCCCCGGACCCGAGCTCTACGACACCCTGCATGCCGATCCGTCCATTCAGCGGGTGCTGAATCTGTGGCCACGGGCGCGGTGCGCGCTCATGGGCGTCGGTGCGCCGCCGCTGCTGCGCGATGACATACCACAGTTCGTTCCCACCACCTCCGCATCCCTGCGCGAAGCGGTGGGCGATGTGTGTTCGCGGTTCTACAACCGGGAAGGCGAACCCGTCGACTTTCCCGGCCGCGAACGGCTGATTGCCGTGGAATTGTCCGTGCTGCAGAAAATCCCGGTGGGGATCGCCGTGGCCGTCGGCGCGGACAAGGTGACCCCGATTCTCGCCGGGGCGCGCGCCGGGTACTTCAACCAGCTCGTCACCGATCCATCGACCGCACAACAGCTTTTGGAGAGTCTGTGAACTCGATTCGCCTCGACGGTAAGCGCGTACTGATCACCGGTGCGTCGAAAGGCATCGGAGCCGATATCGCCGAGACTTTCGCGAATGCGGGGGCCTCGCTGGTGCTGTCCGGTCGTGACCAGGACACATTGGACGTTCAGGCCCGGCACCTGGCGCAGCAGTACGGGGTTCGCGTCACGGCAGTGGCCGCCGACCTCGCCGATCCGGGCGCTCCCACCCGATTGGCCGCGGAGGCCGGCGCGGTATTCGGGGGGCTCGACGTGCTCGTCAACAACGCGGGCATCTCACATCCGGAGATGGTCACCGATCTGACGGCGGCATCGTTCGACGAGGTCCTCGCCGTCAATCTGCGCGCTCCGGCACTGCTCGCCGCCACCGTGGGTGCGGCGATGGCCCGTGCGGGCGGCGGATCGATCGTGACCGTCGCTTCCGCGGCCGCCCTGCGCGCACTGCCCGAGCACTACGCGTACTGCACGTCGAAGGCGGGCCTGGTGATGGCGACCAAGGTGCTGGCACTCGAGCTCGGGCCCGACGGCGTGCGCGCGAACTCCCTGTGCCCCACCATTGTGCTCACCGATATGGGCCGCAAAGTCTGGGGCGAGGAAACGAAGGCTGCGCCGATGCTGGCCCGTATCCCGCTGGGCCGCTTCGCCGCACCCGCGGAGGTGTCCGCGACAGCGCTGTTCCTCGCCTCCGACCTCGCCTCGATGATCAACGGCGTCGACGTTCCGATCGACGGTGGTTACGCGGTCAGCTGAGCCGAGTCAGGGTATGCACCTGGTCCCGGGTGGCCGGATACAGCTGCAGCCATGTCTCGTACAGGGCGTCGTATCGCTCGCGGTATTCCGGGTTCGGCGTAATCTCGCCGGCTATCCGCGTCCAATCCGTCTCCGGCGCGACCAGTCCCACACCGATAGCGGCCAGCAGGCCGTCACCGTAACTCGCGCCGATGGTCTGTTCCGGCTGCAGCTGGGTCAACCCGGTGATATCGCTGAGCGCCTGCGCCCACACCGGACTGCGCAGCCCCCCACCGACGCCGACCGCCCGCAAGACCGGCGAATCGGCGTTGTCGAACATCTCCAGAATCTGGCGGATCCCGAAAGAGATTCCCTCGTAGGCCGCGCGGAACAGATGACCACGCCCGTGCCGCAGCGTCAGTCCGGCGACGATACCGCGCGCGTCGGGATCGAACACCGGCGTGCGCTCACCGGCCAAGTAAGGTAGCACCAGCAAACCCTCCGAGCCCGGCGGCACGGCCGCGGCCTCGGCCATCAGTACGTCGAATGGGGCCCCGCCGGTCACCTTCTGCAACCAGTTGGCCAGCGTACCCGCGGTCGATGTTCCCGCCGCGAGCGCGAAAGTGCCCTCCTGGACACCCGTCGTCGTCCACAGCGCCGGGTTCGTATGGAACGTTTCCAGCACCTGCACGAGGAACATCGTCGATCCGTACATCAGCATGAGGTCACCGGGATCGCGCACACCCACGCTGAATGCCTCGGCATAGGCATCCACGGTGCCCGCGACGACCGGCGTGCCCGCCGGAATCCCGGTCTCCGCGGCCGCCCGCGCGGTCACCACGCCGACCACCTCCGACGGCCACACGAGCCGGGGCAGCGGCAACGCGCCCAGAACTCGCCCGGCCCATTCGGCGTTCCAGTCGAAGTCGCGAATCGAATACAGTGGATCGCATTGGCTGGCCGTGTGATGGTCCTGAACATACTCACCGGTCAGCTTCGCCACGACGAATGAATTCGAGCCGTACCAGCGGCGGGCACGAGCGAACACCTCCGGCTCGTTCTTGCGCACCCATTCGATCTTCGGGCCGACCGCCTGACTCGACAGCGATTTGCCCGTCCGCGACAGAATCTTCTCCGCGCCGAACAACTCGGTGAGTTCGGCGATCTCCACCGACGCCCGGGTGTCGATGCCGTACAGAATGGCGGGCCGTACCGGCTCGAGATCCTCGTCGCACAACACCAGGCACGGACCGACACCGCTGACGCACATCCCGGCGATCCGCGCCCCCGACGGTATGGCGGCCATCAGTGTGCGGCTGATCGCGCACACCTCCGCCCACCACAAGCCCACCGCGTCGACCTCGGCCCACCCCGGCCGCGGCATCGACATCTCATGACCCACCTGATGCTCGGCAACCACCACTCCATCCGGGCGCACGAGCACCCCCTTACTACTCCCTGTCCCCATATCGATACCGACGAACAGATCCACAAACGTCAGCTTAGGGGCTGCTGCACGGATAGGAGACACGATCCGGCTTGCCGACAGGCGAGCCTGGCAGGCAGCTATCGTGCCCAAGCCCTACCCGCAGGAGTTCCGTGACGATGTGGTCCGGGTCGCCCGCCATCGCGAAGAAGGCGTGAGGCTGGACCACGTAGCCGCCGATTTCGGGATCCACCCGATGACGTTGACGAACAGGCCCGACTGTTCCGACCGTCGCCAGGGATCCGGTAGTCGAGTGACCGCAGGTTCAAATCCTGTCGGCCCGACCATAGAAACCGCTCACCGACTCCGCTGCGGCGGTCGGGATCAGCTCGGCGAGCACCTGCGGTATGACTATCCGGTGCCCCCCTCGAGCCTGCCGAGGATGACGCCGGTCAGCGCCGCGACGGCGTCGTCGACGGTCGCGATCCCACGGTGCAGCTCCGCGGCAATGGCCTCGGCGGCACCGAATACGCCGACGCAGTGCAGCCGCAGTGCAGCCCGGTTCAGGCCCGAGTACGGCGCCAGCGCATCGGCCATCGAATCGGTGTAGCCGTCGAGCATCTCGTGCTGAACGGCCTCCATTTCCGGATCGCCTTTCAAAGCCGCGGAGACGGCGTTCAGCTCCGGCATGTCGGTGGCGCAGGCGAAGTACGCGACGCTGACCGCCCTCGCGATGCCCACCGCTGTCCGGGGGGCTTGTTTCAGTCCCTGCACGGTGACGGCCCGGTGCCGTTCGTCGAGCCGCCGGTACAGCGCGAGCAGCAGCCCGGGACGGGTGCCGAAGTGGTCGTACACGACGGGCCTGCTGACTCCGGCCGCCTCGGCGAGCGTGGGCAGCGTCAGCCCGTCGGCGCCATCGGCGCGCACGATCGCCAGGGCCGCGTCGAGCAACTGCTCGCGCCGGGCCTGCTTGGACAGGCGGGTCGATGTGGTGGTCATTGCCCTCCTCGTGCGCCTCTTGCCCGAGATTACTACAAAATGTAGGTTACAAAATGTAGGTACCGGCGTATCGAGAGGGAAATACTCATGGAACAGCGGAAATCTGTTTTGCTTCTGGGCGGTTCGGGGCAGGCGGGCTCGGATACCGCTGCCCGCTTGCGGCGGTGGTACCCGGAGCTGCCGTTGACCGTTGCAGGCCGGAATCCGGAACGCGCGCAGCGGGTGGCCGACGAACTGGGCGGTGCCACCGCGGTAACCGTCGATATGGCGCGTGACGATCTCGGGCTGCCCGCGGGTCGAGAGTATTCGGCGGTGGTCGCGACACTGTGGGACAGCAGGCTGACGGGGTTACGCTTCGCGCAGGATCACGGCGCACCGTACGTCGGACTGTCCAGCGGCCTGATCGATATCGCGCCGGAGATCACCGCCGGTGTGCAGCGCCCTGGCGCAGCACCGGTACTGATGGCCGGCCACTGGGCTGCGGGTGTCATCACACTCACGGTGCTGGAGTGGTCCCAGAAGTTCGACCGGGTCGACACCATCCGGATAGGCGCGATACTCGATGAGAACGACGCGGGCGGACCCGCGGGGCTCGCGGATCTCGAACGCTGGGCGGAGGTCACCTCGGCCGGGTACGCGCGGCGCGACGGGGTGTTCGCCTGGACCGCCGCGGCCGAAGCGCAGGTGGAACTGCGCAGCCTCGACGGCACCGCGCTCACCGGCCGGACCATCCCGATCCTCGACGTGACAAGTCTGGCATTCGCGACGGGTGCACCGAACGTCGAATTCGCCTTCGCGGTCGGTGAATCCGCGGGTTCGCGCCGTGGCGAGGCGCCGTCGGTCGAGGTCCGGATCGACCTCGAAGGGAGAGGACCGGCAGGCGCACCGCTGAGTATTACCCGGTACGTGGTCCACCCGGGCGGCCAACGCCCGCTGACGTCGCTCGGCCTCGCCCTGGGTATCGAACGTTTGCTCGGGCTGCGCGGCGATGCGGTGGCGCCGGGCATCTACACTCCCGAGGCACTGCTCGACCCGGCCTATGCAGTCAAACAACTGGTGGACGTGGGAGCCACCTTCGTCGATGTGTGAGGCGGCAAACCGGAGATCGTTCGGGGTCCCGATCAGCGGCCGACCGGCCGCCAGCTGGGATCACCGCTCGGCGATCGGTCATCAGTCCGGCCACTTTCCGGTCATCCGCTGGTAGGCGACCGCTCCGGCACGGTCCACGGAGGCTTTGACCAAGCCGAAGATCGCGCCTTGCAGAGCGGCCGCGAACAGGACCTCGCGCCATCCGTAAGCGCGGGACGTCGCGTCCGGCGCCTCGTCTTCCCCACTGGCTCGACGCCACACCTGGCGGAACACGGCGTGCGCCACGACGCCGCCGAGGCCGCCCGCCAGCATCCCGATCGGCTTGTACAGGGCACTCACGACACCCTCCTTCGCAGTATCAGCCACGTCACCAGCGCGGCCGCGGCGGCCGCCGATGCGGCCGGGATCGGCCGGGAGCGCAGGAACTCGGCTGCGCTCCGGCCGCGCTCGGCCAGCGGTTCCGGTGTACGCGCTTCGGTGCGCACAAGCAGGTGGTGAGCCCGGTCCTTCACCTGTTCGGAGCTGTCGCGGACACTCCGCTCGGCCAGGGCGACCTGATGGCGTACACCGTCGGCGGCCTGGTGCACGGTGTCCTGGGCCCGCGCCCGGACATCGAGCTTTGCGGTCAGTTCGTCCACGGTTTCGCGAAGTTCCCGGCGAACCTGGTCGCGGTCCTGCCGTAGCGCCTCCCGATCGTTCTCGGGCGCGTGCCGGTCGCTCTCGGTCATCGCTGCCTCCTGGGGGTGATGGTCTCGATATCGGTGCGGGCGCCGGCCAGAGCGTCCTCCGGCAACGGCGGCGTACTCGCCGCGATATTGCGCTTGCCGACCCAGGTGAGGGCCGCCCCGACGGCCAGCAGGGCGGCGCCGACGATCAGCGCCGCTGCCCAGGCCGGCAGTATCAGCGCTACAGCCAGGACAGCGGCGGCAGCCAAGGCCGCGCCACCGTAGAACGCCAGCAGCCCGCCCGCGCCCGCCAGACCGGCGCCTTTGGCCGCGGCGGCTGTCTTCTCCTGCATCTCCAGCCGTGCCAGCCGCATCTCATCGCGCACCAGGCGGCTCACCTGGATGGTCGCGACGTCGACGAGTTCGCCGACCGATCGGCCGTCCGCCGACCCCCGGGTACTCGGTTGGGTCGTCTGAGTCATGTGTTTCCTCCTTACTACGGTTCGTCGCGGTGCGGCAGAATCGGTCCCGGCTCGGCGTCCGGCCTTGCTCGATTCGCCGCCCATGCGCCGGATCGGCGTCGAATTCCCGGGATCCGATGCCGGACCGTACCCCTCGACATCCGAACTCACCTCCCGTCCGGCGCCGGATACCCGGGGCGGTGGCCGCCAAACGAAGCCGCCGGTCACCCGGCCGGGCCGCAGGTGCGATCGACCGGCCGAGCCGATATCCGGCGAGGTGGTTCGGGTTCTCTGCTGGACAGAGAACGAGGCAGTTGTACCCAGAAACCGCCGGCGATCAGGCCGGTCCGGAATACGGTCAGGTCCAAGCGCTCACACCTGCAACACTCACCTTCATGGCAAGACCATTCTCCGCCTGCCCGAGCTGGTCGGGGCAGAACGGTTCCGGTCGCCGGTTCGACCGGTGAGGCTTTTCGGCACTTCGGCGCCTGTGGTGTAGGGCGAGACTGTTGCGGACAGCGTTGGTCAGGAGCGTAGGGCGGTGAAGCGTTGTTCGGTTTCGTCGATCAATGCGATCTGCTCGATGATCTCGCCGGGGCTGGACTCGCCTACCACTTTTTGCAGTAACGGAGTGTGGTCGAGGATGGCATCGCGTAGCACGCGCAGTGGCCTTGGGGTGTGGTGGAACAGTTGCCCGATGTAGTACGCCTGGTTCGATTGCCGCGCGGTGTGCGGCTTGCGAGGTTTCTCGTACCGGGCCAGGGCTGCTGTCACCGCGTCGTGGTCGGTCAGGTCGACCCCGGCCAGGGTGCGGCCGATGAAGTAGCCGTCCTCGGTGGCCATTCCCGCGCCGTAGGCGGCGTACGGGGAGGTCGGGTGGGCGGCGTCGCCGGCCAGCGTGATCCGGCCCGAGGACCATCGACCGATGGGTTTGCGATCGCGGATCGGCCAGCGCTGTATATTGCCCGGGTCGGTCGCATCGATCAGCGTCGTCAGCGGTGCACCGAATTCGGCGGCCAGCATTCTCGCTCTGGTCCCGATGTCCTCGGTGAACTCGGTGCCGGCGTCGTGGGCTTCGAGTACCCACCACTGGTAGCCGTACTCACCGCGGTGGAGCATCCCGCTCCAGGTGCCCTGGACGGTGCGGCTGTGGTTGAGGATGTTCTCGTTGTATTCGACGCCGTCGATCTTCTTGCCGAGGACGAATCCGGCGAGGACGTGCAGATTGTGCTCGCGCTTGGGTGAATCACCCCACAGGGTGCGGCGGACCAGGGAATCGATACCGTCCGCGCCGATCAGTACGTCCGCTTCTTCGGTAGCGCCGTCGGACATGTGCAGGCGGACCCCGCTGCGATCTTGTTCGAAGCCGGTGACACCGCGGTTGAACTGGATCACGCCTTCCGGCAGGGTCGCGAGCATGCGCTCATAGAGCTCCCGGCGCAGCAGTCCGATATAGCCGCCGTGGTAGTCGCGAACGATATCGTCGGGCAGCTGGATCCGGGCCCGTCGTTTTCCGCGGTGGCTGCGGAATTCGGTGAAGCAGCCGGAGCCGAGGCCGTCGGTGTCGACACCCATCAGCCCGAGCGCTTTGATCGGCCCGGGCCACAGGTTGAGGATATTTCCCGCTACCCGCGCATGTGGGTAGCGCTCGAACACGGTGACCTCGTGGCCTGCCTGACGCACGGACAGTGCGGTGGCCATACCCGCCGGGCCCCCGCCGATCACCGCGACCCTGCCGTTCTTCGTTGATTGCCGGGCCATCTCTGCCTCTCTTCCAATAACTCCCGGCTGTTTCCGAAGCTGGTGCAGCACCTGCCCTTTGGACACATTCGGGCGGTATCGGTGACTGTGCCGGGGAGTCCGACTGATTGATTCTGGTTCCGAGTCGCCGACCGCCTTCGGAATCCCGGGGCGGAAGCCGCGCCGGCCGGGCCGGCGGTTCGAGGACCTTTCCGATAAAACCGAAGTGATCACTTCGGTTACGGACAATGATGTGCGCCGTGTCACCATTTGTCAATGGCCTCCCGCAAATCCCCCGAAATGCCAGAACGCGACATGGCAACCCCGGAGGTTCCCGAGACACTCGCGATCAGGCAGCCGCGGCAGAAGCGCAGCCGTGAAGCATGGCAGCGGGTGCTGGAGGCCGGCATCACGCTGCTGGAGTCTGCGGGCTACGGCGGCTTCACGATCGCGGCGCTCAGTGAAACGTCCGGCATCAATCCGCGCGCCATCTACGAGCGCGCGTCGAGCAAAGAGGCCTTGTTTCTGGCCGTCTACGAACACAAGATGACGCAGATGGCGAACGATCGGGACCGCTTGTTCCGCGAGGCGCAGGAGCCGGGATTGCCGCCGCGGGAAGTGATCGGCCGGGCAGTCGCCGCCGTGCTGCTCCTGTTCGAGCGAAACGCCGAGTTCCTCCGGCCGGTCATCGCGATCGCGCCCGAGCATCGCGTGGTTTTCGAACGGGGCAAACGACATACCGCCCTGCTGGGGGATATGTTCGTCGCCGCGCTGGAGCGCACCGGCCTGCTGACCGGTGACTCGACACCCGCGTGGCAAGCCTTTCGTGCCGTTTACGCGATGGCCGTGCTGCGCACGATGCAGGGTGCTGATTTCATCAGCCCGGCGCCGACGCTCGACGAGGAGATCACGTCCTCGACAACGATGGTCGACCAGTATTTACGGGCTGAGTGAGCAGGCGAATCAGCTCGGCACGTGGCGATGACAGGAGCGCCGTGGCGGTAACAGACGGTCGCTCAGGACTTCGGCAGCCCGATCCGGACCGGATGAATCGGTCCGGTGGCTTCGTCGCGGATTTCGCGGCAGACCTGCTGGATCGACTCACGGAGCCAGGTGTTGGCGGGGTCGGTGGTGTGCAGGGGATGCCAGAACATGGCCTCCACGACCGGAATCTCGAGCTCCGCCACGAATTCCACGACGGCCACCGACAACCCGGTGGCCAAGCGGGTCGCCAGCAGGCGCGGGACCAGTGCCACGAGGTCGGTGCCTTCGACGAGGAACGGCAGGATCTGCCAGCCCGATACCCGGGCGGCCACGACCGGGGTGACACCGGCGTCGGCGAGGAACTGCATGGGCGGTGTCGTCACGCCGGGGCCGAATTCGCCGGCGGCGTGTGGCACGGCGGCGAGATCGTCGAGGGTCAGTTCGGCGCGCTCGAGCAATGGGTTGCCGCTGTCCATGACGGCCACGAACTCGTCGCGGAACAGCTGCCGGTAGCTGCCGCCGAAATCGAATCCCATCGGACCCACGAGGACATCCACCTGGCCGAATGCCTCGAGGCCGAGGTCGATTCCTGCGGTGGGGACGATATCGACCGATACGCGGGGCGCCTGCCGGGCGATCAGGCCGCGCAACGGCCGGATCACGACCGTGGTCGCGTAGTCGGACGCGGCGAGGACGAAGGTGCGGTCGGTCTCCGCGGGATCGAACTCCGATCGCATCTGCATCGCATCCTGGACTCGCGCCAGGGCCTCCTGGACGGCCGGCGCGAGACTGCGAGCGAACGCGGTCAAGGTGTACTCGCGTCCGGCGCGGACCAGGAGTTCGTCGTCGAAATGCCGGCGTAGCCGGGCCAGTGCCGCGCTCATCGCCGATTGGCTCAGGTGCACGCGTTCGGCAGCCCGGGAGACGTTGCGCAGTTCGAGCAGCGCGTGCAGATGCGGCAGCAGGTTCAGGTCGACTTCCTTCACCGGCACTCCTCCGCCCTGCCCCCGCTGTTCTGTCCCTTCGAAACCCTACGTGGCCGGGTTCTCCCGGTCTCCGGTGTCCGGCAGCAGTGCCGCGGCATTGCCGGACAGTACGGCCCGCACGACCTCTTCGGGCAGGCCCGCGTCCCGAACCGCGCCGACGGGGTTGTCGGTTCCCATATCGAAGGGAAAGTCCGAACCGAGCAGCACACGCGTGGGCCCGGCCACCCGGATCAGCTCCGCGAGCTGCCCGCTGTCGTGGGTGAGCGAATCGAACCAGAGCCGCCGCAGGTAGGTCGACGGCAGCTGCCGGCAACGGCGGGCGTCGGGGCGTACCCGCCAGGCATGGTCGGAGCGCCCGATTGCCGTCGGAAGGTACCCACCGCCGTGCGCGGCGACCACACGCAGACCTGGATAGCGATCCAGGACACCGCCGAAGATCAAGTGGGACAGTGCTACCGCGTTCTCGGCGGGTTGCGACACGATGTTGGCCAGGTAGAACCGGTCGAGCCGTTCGTCGAGTGAGCACCCGAACGGATGCAGGAACACGACGGCGCCCGCCGTCTCGGCGGCCGCCCAGAACGGGTTCAGTGCCGGATCGGACAGTTCCACGGTGCCGGCCTGCCCGCCGGTAGCGGAGGCGCCGAAGGACCCGATCTCCACGCCTCGCAGTCCGCGGCCGAGGGCGTCGTCGAGGGCGGGAACCAGCTGTTGCGGATGCTGTAGCGGAGCGACACCCAGTCCGAGAAGCCGGCCGGGGGCTCGGCCGACCAGCTCGCCGATGGCCGCGTTCACGCGTTGGGCCACGTCCAGCGCGTCGGCCGGACCGAGGAACGGGTAGTAGTGGGACGGCGACGGCGACACCAGTTGGATGTCGACCTCGGCGGCGTCCATCGCGGCCAGGCGGGTGGGCAGGTCGGTCAGGAGCTGCCACCGCTCGCCGATCATGCGCCCCGATGCGGCGAAGGACTCGGGTCCGTTGCGGCGGGCGTCGAGCTCTTTGGCGGCGGCGAGGCCCTCCGGGTCGAGTTCGGCGACGTAGGCTTCGACGGCCGGTAGCAGGACGTGCGCGTGCACGTCGACGATCGGCCCCGTCATGCCGGTTCCTTCACCATGTGCGCGACGCGCTGGATGACCTCGGCCACGTCGCCGCGATGGCCGTCGACCATCCACTGCACCAGCTGGGTGGAGGATTCGACCACGGTCCTGGCTCGGTCGAACCGGCGTTCCCGGAAGCGGGTGAACACCGCGTCGAGTGGTGCGTCACCGGCGAACAGTTCCTCTACGAGAACCGCGGCGTCTTCCAGGGCCATGGCCGCCCCCTGGGCGATCGTCGGCGGGCAGTTGTGGATGGCGTCGCCGATCAGGACCACCCGGTCTCGATGCCAGGGACCGTCGACGAGATGGGTGGTGAACCAGGTGTAGTTGGCCGGGGTGTTCTCGTCGATCGAGTCGGCGATCTGTTTCCACGGACCGCCGTAGCCGGCCGCTAGTTCCTTCACGATCAGCGGTCCCTGCGTGCTGTCGCGGACCTGGGCGTCCTCGACGATATAGGCGTAGATCGAATCGTTGCCGGTGGGGCAATATCCGGCGAGGTGGTGCGGGCCACCGTAGATCAGGTCGGTGCGCACGACATCGGTGGGACGCGGGACCACCACACGCCAGGCACCTACGCCGGTGGGTCGAGGGACGATATCGATACCGAGCAGGCCCCGGGTGGGCGAGTTGATGCCGTCGGCGGCGATCAGCAGATCGTAGGACCTGCGATCCCCGGATGCCGTGACCGCGGTGGCGGTGTTCTCGGACGAGTCGATGCCCACCACGTCGGCGCCGTATCGGACCCGGCCGCCGGCCGCGTCGAGCCGGTCGCGCAGGATCGCGGCGAGTTCGGGCCGGT
This sequence comes from Nocardia carnea, assembly GCF_029868855.1. Classification (GTDB taxonomy): domain Bacteria; phylum Actinomycetota; class Actinomycetes; order Mycobacteriales; family Mycobacteriaceae; genus Nocardia; species Nocardia carnea_A. The sequence goes on from NZ_JARWOV010000186.1 coordinate 77,276, forward strand.
GCATTCCCACGGTCGCCGGAAGGTCGTCCCCACCGGTCCGCACGTCGTTCATGACGACCAGGACGGTGGCTTCGGGGTCGGGGGCACGCAGGCCGACGGTATCGAAGGAGTATCCCCGGGACTCGATCCGGTCCCACACGCCCAGTTGGCGCAGGATGCGTAGCGCGTTGCCTTGCAGCGTAATTCCCGACCCGACTGTTCGGGGGCCGTCGGCGCGTTCGAGGATCTCGACATCGATACCGCGGTCGGCCAGCAGGATACCGGCCGACAGTCCGGCGATACCGGCGCCGATGATTCCTACCTTCTTCGTTGAGGGCATGGGCGGGTGCCTTTCTAGCGTGTCTTCGTTGTCACACGACGGCGATGGGATTCACCGGTGACCCGACCGCGCCGGTGACCGGGAGCGGTGCGGCGACGAGGAATGCCTCGTATCGGCCGGTGCGGGCGCAGTATTCGGCGAGGTCGTCGAGATTCCACATCTCGCCGATATAGAGACCCATATGGGGGATGACGATCTGGTGCAATGGCTGGAAGGCGCCGTTCAGCTCGGTGGGCCGCACCTCGAAGCCCCAGGTGTCGGTGGCGATGGCCGCGATCTCCCGATCGTGCAACCAGGGGGCGGAGCGGAACGACAGGCCGGGCGCGGCGCCGCCGGCGTAATCACCCCACCCGTCGCGCCGCGTGCGGCTGTACTGGCCGGTGCGGACGAGCAGGATGTCCCCATGTCCGACCTGGGAGGAGACGCCCTGCCGGTCGATAATGCGGTCGAGCAGCTCGGGGGTGAGTGCGAACCCGTCCGGCAGTTCGGGATGTTCGAGTCCTAGTTCACCGGCGAGGGCGCGGCCGGCGTCGAGGAGTACGGCGCGGCCCACGATCCGGTCGGCGGCGGTTTCGATACCGGTGACCTGGTCGCCTTCGGACGTGACGACGGCTCCGGCGCGGCGGCCGTTCCAGGCGCGGCCGTGGTCGAAGATGTGACCGAGCCCGTCCCACTGGGTCGAGCACTGCAGCGGCATGGCGATCACATCATCGGCCCCGCCCATTCCGAAGGGGAAGCCCTGATCGCCGAATTCGGCGTCCAGACCGGTGTCGGTCATGGTGTGGACGGGGTTGGTCCGTCGCCGCCATCCCTTCTGCGGACCGTTGGTGTCGAACGATTGTGCCAGCGAGAACGTGCGGCCGGTGGTGACGAGCCGGGCCGCGCGGACCCGGGCGGCGTCGTCGAGGAAGTTGAGCGTGCCGTGGACGTCGTCGTCGCCCCAGCGACCCCAGTTGCTACACCGGTGGGCCATTGCCTCGATAGTGGCGGCCGGATTCTCCGGGTCGAAGAGCGGCGAGGTGTCCGTGGTGATGTCGGAGGTCATGGTGTGGCCTTCTTTCCCGGTGTTGCCCGGCAGGTGTTGCGGAGCGTTCCGATCCCGGTGACGGATGCCTCCATCACGTCGCCCGGAGTGAGCCAGCGCTGCCACTTTCCGCCGTTGCCCGCGGGGCTGCCGGTGAGGATCAGGTCGCCGGGCAGCAAGGGAGTGATGGCGGAGGCCTGGGCGATGAGGGTGGGGACGTCGAAGAGCATGTTGGCGGCGCGGTCGTGTTGCATACGTTCGCCGTTGAGCCGGAACTCGATCTCGAGATCGCGGTAGTCGCCGAGGTTCTCGGCCGGGATCACGAAGGGCCCCACGGGCAGGAATGTGGGCCGGTTCTTCGCGCGTAGCCAGTCTCCGCCGAGTGGCCGGTGTTCGGCGGGGAATTGCAGGTCCCGGGCGCTGACATCGTTGGCGACGGTGTAGCCGGCGACGAAGTCGAGGGCATTGTCGCGGGTGACGTTGTCGGCGACCGCACCGATGACGACGACGAGTTCGGCTTCCCAGTCGGTCTGCCCGGATTCGGGCACGAGCAGGACATCGTCGTCCGCGCCGCACATCGCCGACGCCAGGCCCGTGAAGAAGAACGGGCTGCCCGTCCGGGCGCGCTCGTCCATCATCGCCGCGGCCGCCGCCTCGAGCTCTTCGTCGGTGCGGGTATCGTCGGCGGCCTTGCCGGAGACGATGATCTCGGCGACATGGGTGCGGTAGTTCGCTCCCGCCTGGAAGATGTGGCGCGGTTGTACCGGCGGCAGAATGCGGAGCTGCGCCAGCGGGGTACCCGCGGTGGACGCATGCGCGGCGAGAGCGGGCAGCTCGGTCCGGGCGGTATCCCAGGCGGCGAAAATATCTGTGGTCGTGGCAATCCCGGCACCCAGTCGCCCCGGCGGGATCTCGGCCACGCGATCGCCGGCAACCACGCCGGCGAATGTTCGCGTGCCGTCGGCGAAGGTGCCCAGCCCGTAGCTCTCCACTACCCTGTTCATGCGCGTCCCCGATCGCCGGCCGGACCCGTGATGGCGGCGGCGCCTGCGTATTCGATCTCATCGCCGAGTTGGGCTTCGATCTGCAACAGCCGATTCCATTTCGCGGTGCGTTCGGAGCGCATGGTGGACCCGACCTTGATCTGGCCGGTCCGCCAGCCCAGGGCCAGATCGGCCAGCCAGGCATCCTCGGTTTCCCCGGACCGCGCGGAAAGCACGGTGCGGTAACCGTTGTCCTGCGCCAGCCGGACCACTGTGCGGGCGTCGGAGAGGGTGCCGGTCTGATTGGGTTTGACGAGCACGGCGTTGGCGACCTTGTCCCGAATACCGCGACGCAGCCGTTCGGCGTCGGTGACGAAGAAGTCGTCACCGAGCAGTTGCCGGTGGCCGAGTCGCTCGGTCGCCCGCGCCCAGCCTGCCCAGTCGTCCTCGCCGAGTGCGTCTTCCAGGGAGATGATCGGGTAGTGCGCGCACCAGTCGGCAAGCTCGTCGACCAGTTCGGCCGCACTGAGCCGGCGACCCCCTTCGGCGGCCAGGACGTAGTGCCCGTCCTGTGTGAGGAACTGGGTGGCGGCGATATCGACCGCGATCCCGATATCCGCGCCGGGTCGCAGTCCGGCGCGCTCGATTCCGGCGACCACCATGTCCAGCGCGGCCCGGTTGGTCGGCAGTACGGGCCCGAGCCCGCCTTCGTCGGCGATCAGCGCGACCGAATGACCGTGCTCGGCCAGCACATCCGCGGTGCCCCGGCGGACGCGGGCGCTGAATTCGACGGCCTCGGCAAACGTCTGCGCCCCGACCGGGACGGCGAGGAAGTCCTGCACATCGATCGAGCGGCCGGCATGGGCGCCACCGGAGATGATGTTGACCATCGGCAGCGGCAGCAGCGGCTCGTCCCCCGCTGCCGCGACCAGCCGGTAGAGCGGGATGCGCCGGGCATCGGCGGCGGCCAGTGCGGTCGCGACCGATACTGCCAATACAGCATTGGCGCCCACCTCCCCCAGGTCCGGTGTCCCGTCGGCGGCCCGCAGCGCGGTATCGACCACGCCACGGTCGAGGGCATCGAGGCCCCGCACGGCCTCGGCGAGAATCGTGGTGGCATTCGCTACGGCGCGCTGCACGCCCTGCCCGGAGTAACGGGTGCCGCCGTCGCGCAACTCGCGCGCTTCGTGGCGGCCGGTCGAGGCCCCGGAGGGAACGTAGGCCTGCCCGCGCGCCCCGCCGGCCAGCAGCACCTCACACCCCACGGTGGGTTTTCCGCGTGAGTCGAGTCCCTCCCAGGCGGTGATATCGCGGATAGCGGTGTCGGTCATGCGAGGAGCCTCCAAGCGTCCGGTAGTGAATGAGGGGGATCGCCGAGCAACCGGCGGCCGAGCGAGCGGGCGGCCACCTTTCCGGGTTCGTCGAGGTAGTCGACCGGGCTGCGGCCGTCCACCCGGGCCAGCACGAGGCAGCCGGTTTGGCGGATCACCTGGGCCATCGACTCGGGATCGGTGCAGTTCCAGGCGTCGAGAAAGGTCGCCGCCGCGGCGCGGTAACGGTCACCGTCGTGGGGCCGGCGGATGCTCTTGAGTAGCAGGTGCCCGACAATCCAGGCAGGATCGAAGGCCGGATCGCCCAGATGGGCGACTTCCCAGTCGATGACCCACAGCTCGGCATCGGAGTCGCCGACGAGCACGTTCTTCGGTGAATAGTCACCGTGCACCAGGCATTCGGTGGTTTCCGCCATGACCGCGACCGTCCGATCGATCTGCGGTACGAGTTCGGGATACCGGCCGCGGATCTGCCGGTGAAACGGATCGACCCGCAATTGCTCGAACGCGGTCCGCGAGCCGAACTCTTCCCGTAGCCGGTCGACCCGGCCGGCCGCGTTCCGTTGCAGCCGCGCGAGGAACTCGCCGAGCCGGGCGGCCACGTGCACATCGATCACACCGGCCATCAAGTCGGCTTTCCAGGTATGCCAGTGGTCGGGGGCCCGGCCGATGACCAGGAAACCGTCGGACAGATCCAGCACGGGTGGCACCGATTCCGGCGCGATTGTCGCGGCCAGGCGCAGCGCGCGGCCCTCGGTGGTCAGCCGGCCCACATCGGCTTCCCACTCCTGCCGGACCCGCAACCGGCTCAGGGCTCGTTTGACCACGACATCGACACCGTCACCGGTGACCGCGACTACATCGTTGGAGACTCCGCCGGTGAGCGTGCGCACGGTCAGAACGGCCTCGGGGGCAGCGAGACCCCGGGCGCGCAGATGTGCGGTGACCGTATCGGTCAGGCCGGCGTACTCGGTGCTCATCGCACCAGCTCCGGGGTGCGCAGAGCCGGAGAAGTGAGAACCTCCGGATTGACGATCGATTCCGGTCGGCGACCGGCGAGCACGTCGACGACGTGCTGGGCAGCGGTACGCGACAGATCGGCCATCGACCCGTCGGAACTGAATGCGTAGTGCGGGGTGAGCACGGCGTTGGCCATGGTCCGCAACGGGTGATCCGCCGGCAGTGGCTCGGGTTCGGTGACATCGAGCCCCGCACCGCCCAATCGACCTTCCGAGAGCGCCGCGGTCAGCGCGACGGTATCGACCAGTCCACCGCGCGAGGTGTTGAGCAGCAGCGCTGTCGGTTTCATGAGCCCGAGCTCACGCGCGCCGATCACTCGGTGAGTAGACGAGTTCAACGGCAGATGCAGCGAAACGACATCGGCGGCCGTGAGCAGTTCGTCGAGGGAACCCACCGCGGTGGCGCCCGCGATCTCGCCGCCGTGGCGGCGGAGTGCCAGTACATCCATCCCCAGCGCCGCCACCCGGGGAATCAGAGCCGACCCGATCGCACCCGCACCGACGATGCCGAAGGTCTTGCCACGTAACCGGACCGGCACCGGGGCGAGATTGCGATTCCAGCGACCCGCCGCGGTGTCGGCAGCGAACGGCACCAGCCGCCGCGCCAGTGCCAGCAGCAGCAGCAACGTATGATCGGCGACCTCGTCGACGCAGTACACCGGCACATTCGTCACCACGATGCCCAGTTCACCGGCCCGGGCCACATCGATGTTGTCCACACCCACGCCGAACCGCGCCACGGTCCGGCAGCGCGGTGCGTTGTCGAGCACCGCGGCGGGGACCTTCGCGAAGCAGGTGGCAATGGCGTCGACATCCGCGGCCGATGCCGCCAGCGATGCCGGATCGGTGGATTCCGCGACCACCATCTCGACCCCGGCCGCGTCGAACACCGCACGCTCGACATCGACGGTGGCCGCGGGATGGTCGGTGATCAGCACCCGATAGGTCATGCCTGCCTCCACGCACGGATCGGCCGCACCGCAGCGGCCTCGACGATGCGGTTGCGGGTCTCGCCGAGTACATCGACCGTTGTAGTGACCACATCACCCGGCCGCAGCGCCGGACGTACGTCACGGCCGTGCCTGCCCCACAACTCCGCCAAGCACCCGCTGCGGCAGGTTCCCGAGCCCAGCAGATCACCCGGCCGGATCTCGGTGCCCCGCGACGCGTACGCGGCCAGCGCCGGGAAACTCCACGCCATGTGATCGAGCGTGTCCTCCCCGACCGTCTCCCCGTTGACCGCGACCGTCATCCGCAGGTCGAAGGACGGGCCCGAGGCCCGGGAGGCGAGTTCGTCGGCGGTGACGAAGAACTGACCGAGAGCGGTCGCGGTGTCCTTGCCCTTGGCCGGGCCCAGACGCAGCCGCATTTCGTGGAACTGGACATCGCGGGCGGAGAAGTCGTTGATCACGACATAACCGGCGATGTGCTCGGCAGCCTCCTCGACACTCAGGTCACGGCCTGCCGCGCCGACCACCGCACCCACCTCGAGTTCGAAGTCGAAATCGGTGCAACCCGGTGCGATCGGCACGTCCGCGTACGGGCCGGTGACGGCATAAGGGTTGGAGAAATAGAACGTCGGGATCTCCCAGAACTCCGCGGGCACGGTGGCATTGGGGTCCAGCAGCTTCACCACGCCCGCCGTATGTTCCGGAAACGTCGAGAAATCCCGGAACGTCGGCGGATCCAGCGGTGTCAGCAGCACCGCATCGTCCAAGCCGGTCACCGTCGTCCGCCGCGCCAGCGCCCGGTCGGCAGCGTCGTGGATTCGGCCTCGGTCACCGAGCAGAGCCGCCAGCTCGGTCTCCGGTTCGAGGTCGACGAGCAGGTCACCGTCGGCGAGCACCGCCAGGATGGGCCCGTCGGCGGTCTGCCGGCGTGCGATCTTCACTCCGTTACTCCTTCACTACACAGCGACACCGGATACGAAAGGGGGCGAATCAGCCCTGGCCGGGTTTCGCGTAGGGGTTGAGCAGTTCGGCTTTCATCTCGTCCGAGGCTCCCTCCTCCGTCGCCGTGAAACCTTCGGCGAGCGGGAAGGATTCGGTCATCGAATGCGGCATGGCGCCGTTGCGGTAGAGGTTGTTCGAGCCTTCGGACGGCTTCCAGGTATGCGGTTCCCAGTCCGGTACGTAATTGCGGTATCCGCCCGAATTCAATTCGATGCGCATCGAACTCGGCTCGCGGAAGTACAAGAAGTTCTGTTCGCCTATACCGTGGATGGAAGGCCCGTACTCCATGGCAGTGCCGCGTTCCATCAGCACATCCGCGCACACCAGCAGCTCCTGATAGGTGTCCACCCAGAACGCGACATGGTTGATGCGACCGGCCCGCTCCGAAGTGTCGAGAACCACCCCGAGATCGTGCGACTTCTCGTTGGTCGTCAGCACACCGAAAACGGTGATGGGCGCTTCCTCGAGCTCGGTGAAGGCCATCGTCCGGAATCCCAGCACTTCCGAGTACCAGGCGCAGAACGCACGCACATCGGAAGCCGCGATCGTGACGTGATCCAGGAACCGGGGAGCCCCGGCATGCGCGGAGCGCTTCTCCGGCCGGTCCGGATAGATGGACTCGAATTCCGGTTCCGCGGTGAACTTCTCCACGTCGTAGAACAGGCGCATCGGGTGACCGTAGGGACCGGTGAACTCGTAGGCCCGGCCGAATCCGAACGCCCCGGTCGTCCACTCCCCCTCGATCCCGGCGGCCTCGATACGTTCGGCGGCCTGCTCGAGCGCCTCGGTACCGGTTGTCCGCCACGCCATCCGCCGCAACGCCGGTTCGGGACCCTCGACGAGAACCAGGCTGTAGGTGTAGTAGTCGCCCCAGCAACGGAGATACACACGACCATCGACCTCATGGATAGCCCGCATCCCGAACTGCTCGACATAGAAACGCGCCGACGCGGCGACGTCAGGGGTGGTGATTTCGACATGGCTGAGGTGAGCCAGCAGGTGAGACACGGTTCTGTCCTTATCGACGGTTCGACTGACTGTGGTCCGAGTCACCAGTGTCAGCGCAGTCGACCGAAAGTGGAACAGGGTCTCGCGGATACCAGCTATCTATGCGGTAGATAGTGCCGGAGATATGGCATCCGCCCGCCCAGCAGGGTCGGCGACACATTCGCGCCGGCCCGTGATCCGGCGCCTACTACGAGTCGACGGCCGGTTCGAGTTTCATCGACACGAGTTCGGTGAAACCGGCACGTCGCGCGAAGCCCACCTTCTTACGCTTGTACACCGTGAAGCCGAGCTTGGTGTAGACACCGAGCGCGGCCGCGTTCGTATCCTTGATGTCCTCGAGCACGTACTCGCGATACCCGGGCAGGCCCACCAGATGGCGAAGCAGCGCGGTGGCGACACCCCGGCCCTGATAGGCGGGCTCGGTGGCGACGAACCCGATCTCGGCGCGGCCCGGCCGGGCATCGACGGACGGGGCCATGAACCATTTGCGGATGACCAGGTAACCGAGCAGCCCACGCGGCAGCCCGAGGTGGTGCCGGATTGCGCGCCATCGCGGGGCGAACAGGGTCTGGTCGTCCTCGGTGAGCGAGGCGAGGCCCGCCGGCTCTCCGTCGACCAGTGCGACGTAGAACCGTTAGAGCACCAGCATGTGCTCGAACGCGTCCGCCAATGTGCGGGTATTCCGCGAGAACGCGACGAAATCGGGTGCGAAGCTGCGCACGTAGACCTCGGTGATGCGGCGCCGGTATCCCTCGCCGAGCCTGTCACCCCGCTCGACCACGACCATCGACTCGACCATTCCTGTCCACTCCGCCTGTCACGCAACCGCATCGGTCCCGAACATCCATTCATGAACCTCACAGATGATCCCATCACGGCTTCGGTCCGTGCGCGGTATCTGAGTGAACGGGCCGGCTCGGGGCCCGCGACTCGAGGCCGCCGAGGTGAGCCGCTACCACTACAAGGTGATCTTCAAGCCGGAGACCATCATCCCCGACGTCGAACGTCCGTGCACCGGGATCCGGTACCTGGTGCGGTAGCGCTCGGCCTCTTCGGCCCGGTTCAGTCCACGAGGGCAGGAAGAACCAGGTCTCGGTAGCGCTGCTTCATCGTCTCGAGCACTTCCCGACCGTCGGCGGCCCAGATATCCGCGTTGAAGATCTCGACCTCGACGTCGCCTCGGTAACCGGCGCTGCGAACCCACCGGCCGATGGTCGGGAAGTCGATGACGCCGTCGCCCATCATGCCGCGGGACAGCAGCGGGTCGGCGGTCATCGGGTTCAGCCAGTCACATACCTGGTACGAGCTGATCCGTCCGGCGGCGCCGGCCTGGGCGATCTGTTCTTCGAGGGCCGGATCCCACCAGATATGGAAGGTGTCGACCACGACGCCCACGGTCTCCGCCGGGTGCGGCTGGGCCATCGCCAATGCTTGGGACAGGGTGGAAATCACTGCCCGGTCGGCACAGAACATCGGGTGCAGAGGCTCGAGGGCGAGCCGGATGCCACGTTCGGCCGCGTACGGTGCCAGCAGTGCGAGCCGTTCGTCCACTCGCGCTCGCGCGGCGGCGAGGTCGCGATCGGGTATACCGCCCACCACCATCACCAGTTCCCGCGTGCCCAGGGTCGCCGCGTCGTCGATGGCGCGGCGGTTGTCGTCCAGCGCCGCCCGCCCGTCGCCCGGCTCGGTCAGAAAGCCGCCGCGGCACAGGCTGGAGACCCGCAACCCCGCATCGGCGACGATCTTCGCCGCGGCGGCCGCACCGATCTCGTCGACCCGATCGCGCCACAGTCCGATGGCGCCCAGCCCCGCCCGGGCGGCACCGTCCACCGCCTCGGCGAGGGTCCACCGTTTCGTCGTCGCCGTATTCAGCGACAGCGACCGGAACGGATCGGACAGATCGTAGGTACTGTGCCGGGCCGCAACAGAAGTCATGAGGTCAGTCCGTTCAGTTCGAGGTAGACGCGCATGCGGTGCGCGGCCAGTTCCGGGTCGGACAGGAGACCGGCCTTGTCCGCGAGCCGGAACAGTTCGGCCAGATGAGTCACGGAGCGGCCCGTGGACAGGCCGCCCACCATCGAGAAACCCGGCTGCTTGTCGTTGAGCCAGGACAAGAACGCGATCCCGGTCTTGTAGTAGTACGTCGGTGCGGTGAAGATGTGACGCCCCAGTTCCTGTGTGGCGCTGAGAATTTCCGACGCACGGGCCGCATTGCCGTTGTCGAGTTCCTGGAGCGCGGTGGACGCGGCCGGGTAGATCGCCGCGAAGATGCCGAGCAGCGCATCCGAGTGCCCGTGCGCGTCACCGATGATCAGCTCCGGGTAGTTGAAATCGTCGCCTGTATACAGCCGCACGCCCTCGGGCAGGGCACGGCGCAGGGCGATCTCGTGCGCCGCGTCCAGCAGTGAGACCTTGACGCCGTCGATCTTCGATCGGTTGTTCTCGATGAGCGTGCGGAACGTCTCGGTGGCGGTATCGATATCGGGGCTGCCCCAGTATCCGTGCAGCGCGGGATCGAACATGGTGCCGAGCCAGTGCAGGATCACCGGCCTGTCCGCACCGGCCAGCAACTTCTCGTAGACGGATATGTAGTCGGCGGCCGAGCGTGCCACCTGGACGAGTGCCCTCGAGGCCATCAGGATCACCTGAGCTCCGGCGTCGGTGACCACGTCGATCTGCTCACGATAGGCGTCGACGATCCTGGCGAGTCCGGCCGGTCCGGTAGGTAGACCGGCGAGGTCGAGCTGATCGGTTCCGGCTCCGCAGGCCAGCCGGCCACCGGCCGAGGCCGCCTCGGCACCGGATCGCCGGATCAATTCGGCGGTCGCCTGCCAGTCGAGGCCCATGCCGCGCTGTGCGGTGTCCATGGCATCGGCGACGCCGAGCCCGTACGACCACAGTTCGTGGCGGTAGGCCAGCGTCGCGTCCCAATCGACGGCCGCCGGAGCACCCGGTGTGTTGTCCGCTGTGGCGCGTGGAATCACGTGCGCGGCAGCGAAGGCCACACGCGAGGTGATCGGCCGGGCCGGCCGAGTCCACGCGCCCGGCGCACCGAGAACGTACGGTTCGAGCCGGCCACCGGTGGGCAGTAGGACCGAGACCCCCGTGGATGCCGCGGTCACAGCGTGACCTCCGGGATCTCGATCCGGCGGCCTTCGGCGGAGCTGCGCAGGCCGAGCTCGGCCAGTTGTACGCCGCGTGCGGCGGAGAGCATCCCGTAGCGGTGCGGCCGTCCGTGCACCACGTCGGTGAGGAACTCCTCCCATTGCAACTTGAATCCGTTGTCCAGGTCCGCGTTCGCCGGCACTTCCAGCCATTGGTCGCGGAACGGCTCGGTGACCGGGAGATCCGGATTCCAGACCGGTTTGGGCGTGTGCGAGCGATGCTGGGCGACACATTTGCGCAGGCCGGCGACGGCGGAGCCGTGCGTTCCGTCGATCTGGAACTCGACGAGCTCATCGCGGTACACGCGGACCGCCCACGACGAGTTGATCTGCGCGATCACGCCGTTCTCCATCTCGAAGATTCCGTAGGCCGCATCGTCGGCGGTCGCCGGATACGGCTTGCCCTGTTCGTCCCAACGCGTGGGGATGTGCGTGGCCGCCTTCGCGGTGACCGCCTCGACCTTGCCGAGCAGGCCCTCCAGCACATAGTTCCAGTGGCAGAACATATCGACGACGATGCCGCCGCCGTCTTCGGACCGGTAGTTCCAGCTGGGTCGCTGGGCGGGCTGGCCGTCGCCCTCGAAGACCCAGTAGCCGAATTCGCCGCGCAGCGAGAGGATCCGGCCGAAGAAACCTTCGTCCACGAGCCTGCGCAACTTCACCAGGCCCGGGAGGTAGAGCTTGTCGTGCACGACTCCCGCCGTGACGCCCGCGTTCGCCGCCACCCTGGCGAGTTCGACTGCCTCGGTGAGCGTTTCGGCGGTCGGCTTCTCGGTGAAGACGTGTTTACCCGCTTTCATCGCCGCGGCCAGCGCTTCGGCGCGACGGGACGTGACCTGTGCGTCGAAGTAGATGTCGATCGACGGATCGGCGATGACGGCGGCGGCGTCGACGCTCCATTCGGCGACCTCGTGTCGTTCGGCGAGCTCGGCGAGCTTGGCGGCATTGCGGCCGACCAGTATCGGCTCCACCTGGATACGGGTGCCGTCCGGGAGCTGTAGCCCGCCGGCGTCGCGGATCGGCAGGATGGATCGCACCAGGTGCTGGCGGTAGCCCATGCGTCCGGTGACGCCGTTCATGGCGATGCGGAGCGTGCGCTGCGGAGTGGAATCGGGCATGGCTGGGTGCCTCTTCTGATTTGCGTGGCTGACGACCGCGGAACGGGTCGTGGAGGTGCGGTGGGACCGCATCTGTCGAGTGGACAAGTCAGCGTCGGAATGCGCTTTCCAAGCTATGCTAGTCCCGAAGTCCGGTCAACCCCACGAGTACGAGAGAACGAGGCACGAAGCCATGGCGGCTGTGAGATTGCAAGATGTCGCGACCCGGGCGGGCGTCTCCCAGGCGACCGCGTCCCGGGTACTCAACGGCTCGTCACGGGTGCCCGGCGAAGGCGTCGCCGACCGGGTCCGCGCCGCCGCCGCCGAATTGGGATATGTGGCAAATGCCCAGGCCCAGGCCCTTGCACGGTCCTCGACCGGACTCATCGGACTCGTCGTGCACGATATCGCCGACCCCTACTTCTCCTCGATCGTGCAGGGCGTCCAGGCAGCCGCACGCAGGGCCGGCAAACTCGTTCTGCTGTCCAGTACACAACGCGATTTCGATATCGAACGCGAATCCGTGAGTACCTTCATCTCACACCGCGCCGATGCGATCATCCTGGCGGGTTCCCGGCAGAGCGGGGATCTCGACCGCGATCTCGAGAAGGACTGCGCACGATATCTGGACAACAACGGCAAGGTGGTCGTCATCGGCCAACCGCTCCCGTTCGGAGCCGCCGTGGAGCCCGAGAACCACGCTGCCTCCGCTCAACTGGCGCATGCCCTGCTCGAGCAGGGCCACCGGGATTTCGCCGTCATCGGTGGTCCGGGCAATATCAGGACCGCCGTCGACCGGCGCAACGGCTTCGTCGAAGCGCTCGCCGCACAGGGCGTGACACCGCTGGTGGAGATCGCGGGCGATTTCTCCCGTGACGGTGGTTTCAGCGCCGCGCGCCGCCTCGCCGCCGCGCTGGACCTGCAATCCGGCCAGGCCGGCGGTATCGCGCCCTGCGTTTTCGCGGTCAGCGACGTGATGGCGATCGGCGCGATCGCGGCATGGCGGGAACTCGGCCTCACGGTGCCCGATGATGTCTGCGTCGCCGGGTTCGACGATATCCCGACACTGCGCGACCATGTGCCCGGCCTGTCGACGGTGGCACTGTCGTTGGTCGAGATCGGCGAACGGGCCGTCGCGCTGGCACTCGACGACTCGGCGACGGCCTCGCATACTCACGAATTCGTGCCCGGCCGCGTGATCCTGCGCGACAGCAGTATTTTGCGACGGGCCTGACCTGCGACAACTCGAAACCCTTGACACTGTGCGTCCGGTCACACTAGCCTCGGTTCCAGCGTCGGAAAGCGCATTCCCGGCGGGTGTAGTGCGAACCCCGCTCCACTACTAGCTTTAGGACTCCAGATGGCGGTAGTCACGTCCGTCGAGGCCGGTTCGTCCGCACCGAAAGCGACGCAACCCGTTCGCACTCGGCGCCGGAAACTCCCATCCCTCTCCACAATGTGGTCGACCGTATGGCGGCCGCTCGCCCTGGTGGCGGTGCTCGTCGTCGCATGGTGGGCCGTCACCGCGTTCGAGTTCGTCGAGCCATACATTCTGCCGTCACCGGCGGATACCTGGCGCACAGCGGCCGACAACTCGGCGTATCTGCTCGAGAACACCTGGGTCACCACCTACGAAACGGTGGTCGGCTTCGTTATCGCCGCGGTGATCGGCGAAGCCGTCGCGCTGGTGATGATCTACTCCCGCGGTGTCGAGCGAACGATGTACCCGCTCATCCTCTTCGCCCAGGTCATCCCCAAGATCGCGATCGCGCCGCTGTTCATCGTCTGGCTCGGGTTCGGCACCAGCCCCAAGATCCTGGTCGCCGTACTGATGGCATTCTTCCCCATCGTCATCGCCGGTATGGCCGGGCTGCGCTCGGTCGATCCCGAGATACTCGAACTCACTTCCACCATGGGCGCGAGCAACTGGAAGACGTTCGTCAAGGTCCGTTTTCCGGCATCGCTGCCGCAATTGATGTCCGGTCTCAAAATCGCCGCCACTCTCGCGGTCACCGGCGCCGTCGTCGGTGAATTCGTCGGCGCGAACGAAGGGCTCGGCTACGTCATTCTGCAGGCCAACGGCAATATCGACACAGCAATGCTGTTCGCCGCCCTGATCATCATGTCCATGCTGGGCATCATCCTGTTCGCGATCATCGAAATCGCCGAACAGTTCCTCATTCCCTGGCACGCCTCGCGCCGATCCACGGCTTCGGCCGTCGGCGCGGCATGAGCCTGTCGAACAACACCTATCAGTGCCACAGCTGGAGAACTCGCATGAAATTCCGAACTCGCACACTCACTACCATCGCCGCCGCCGCGGCCGCCTCGCTCCTGGTATTGACCGGCTGCGGGGGCGGCGGGAGCCAGGCGAAGGACCCCGGCACCGACGGGGAGACGACCGCGGTATCGCTGATGCTCAACTGGTACCCCTACGGTGAGCATGCCCCGTTCTATTACGGGGTGCAGGAGGGCATTTTCGCCAAGCACGGCATCGATCTGACGATTTCGGCCGGCCAGGGCTCCACCAAGACCGCGCAGGCGACCGGTTCGAAGCAGACCGACTTCGGCTGGGCCGATACCCCGGCCGTCCTCAGCAATATCGACAAGGGCGTCAAAATCAAGAGCGTCGGGGTCTTCCTCCAGACCACGCCCTCGGCAGTCCAGGTATTCGCCGATTCGAATATCCGTACCCCGGCAGATCTGGCGGGTAAAACCATTGCCGTCTCCGCGGGCGACGCACCGACCACGACCTTCCCGGTCTATCTCGACAAAGCCGGCGTCCCGGCTGATCAGGTGACCCAGCAGAGCCTCGATTCGGCGGGCAAGATGTCGGCGATGCTCTCGGGTCGTGTCGACGGGCTCATCGGGTTCGCACACGACCAGGGCCCCACCATTGCCAACAAGAGCGGCCGAGAAGTCCGCTACCTGCGGTATTCCGATCAGGGCCTGAGCTTCTTCAGCAACGGGCTGATCGCGAACCAGGCCACCATCGAGTCCTCGCCCGAACTGGTGCAGGCCATGGTGGACGCGACCAGCGAGGCCTTCGCCGCCGCGGTCGCGAAACCGGAGGCCGCGGTCGCGGCGATGGAAGGCAAGGATCCGCAACTGCCGCCCCAGGCGGTACTGCTCGAGCAGTGGCAGCAGACCATCCCGCTACTCAGCACACCGGAGACCGCGGGCACGGCACCGGGTACCAATTCCGAAGCCGATTGGCGCGCCACCGTCGATGTCCTCAGCAATGCGAGGCTCCTCGACAAAGCCGAGGACCCCGCCAAGTACTGGGAATCGAAGTTCACCCCCACCAGCAAGCCGTGACCGGAGCAGGTGACGATATGAGCACACCCACCGACACTCTCACCCGCGCCGATACCGCGGTCGCGGTAACGGATCTGACCGTACGGTTCTCGTCCAAGCGCGGCGAGGTCACCGCGCTCCACGAGGTAGGACTCCAGGTCCGTCGAGGCGAGTTCGTCTCGATCGTGGGCCCGTCCGGCTGCGGCAAGTCGACGCTGTTGAAGGTTGTCGCCGGCCTCACCGATGCGAGCAGTGGCAGCGTCGAACTCGGCGGTGCCCCCGTACGCGGGCCACAGCGCAATATCGGCTATGTATTCCAGCGTGCGGCACTGCTGGAATGGCGGACCGTCCGCAAGAACATCCTGCTCCAGGCCGAGATGCGCGGTTTGAACAAACGGGCGGCCGAGGCCGAATGCGCGCGCCTTATCGAGATGACCGGGCTCGGCGGATTCGAGAACGCCCTTCCCCACGAACTCTCCGGCGGTATGCAGCAGCGGGTTTCGCTGTGCCGAGCGCTGTTGCACGAGCCGGAAGTGCTGCTGATGGACGAGCCGTTCGGGGCGCTGGACGCGCTCACCCGGGAACGGATGAATATCGAGCTGCATCGGATCTGGCGGGAAACCGGCACGACGGTCCTGTTGGTCACCCATTCGGTGGCCGAGGCCGTCTACCTCGCCAACCGGGTGGTCGTGATGAGTCCGCGGCCGGGCCGGATCGTCGAACTGCTCGACGTGGACCTGCCCGCGCACCGGGAGTACGCCACGACGATGGAGCAGCCCGAGTTCATCAGGGTCGCCAACCGGGTCCGGGAACTACTCGGTTCGGCGGCGGCGCACGCGGACTGATATTCGATCCCCGCCCACTCGCTGAAAGGAGTTCGACCGCGTGAAGGTTCTGGTTGCCCCGGACAAGTTCAAGGGAAGCCTCTCCGCATCCGAGGTGGCCGACCGGCTGGCGGAAGGTTTGGCGACGGCGGGGGTCGACAGTTACCGGATGCCGCTGGCCGACGGCGGCGACGGGAGCGTCGACGCCGCGGTCGCGGCCGGGTTCGTTCCGCGTCCGGTGACGGTGGCAGGGGCGGGGGGAACACCGACATACGGGCGGATCGCGGTCTCCCGCGGTACCGCGGTGGTCGAGGTCGCCAACACCTGCGGCCTCACCACCCTGCCGAGCGGTCGTCCGCTGCCGTTGGACGCGAGCAGCCTGGGTATGGGACAGGCCATCTCGCAAGCGATGCGATATCGGCCGCGCCGGCTGGTCCTCGCCCTCGGTGGCAGCGCCGGCACCGACGGCGGGATGGGACTGCTCGCCGCGCTCGGCTATACGTTCGCCGACGCGAGGGGAAATCGATTACGCGGGTGCGGACGGTCTCTGGGGCGAGTCCATACGATCGACTCGTCGCGGGCCGCGAAACTCACCGGGGTCGAGATCGTGGTCGCCGGCGATGTCACCAATCCTCTGCTCGGGCCGGACGGTGCGGCGGCGGTGTACGGGCCGCAGAAGGGGGCCACCGACGACGAGGTGCGGTTTCTCGAGGCCGGCCTGAACAACCTCGTCCGAGCGTTCGCCCGCAGCGGCTATCCGGAGGCGACGACCGCCGCGGCTACGGCCGGGGCGGGGAGCGCAGGGGGAATCGGCTTCGCCGCGTTACTGCTGGGCGCCGAAATCGTCTCGGGCGCCGACTACTTCCTCGATCTGCTCGGATTCGATCACCATCTACCCGGTTGCGACCTGGTGATCACCGGGGAGGGAAGTATCGATGAGCAGACACCGAACGGCAAACTGCCCACGGTGGTTGCCCGCCGCTCACGCCCCGTTCCGGTCGTCGCTGTCGCAGGTCGGAGCACACTGCCCCAGAGCCGTTGGCAAGCAGCCGGATTCACCGATATTCATACCCTGGGCGACTACACCGACCGGGATACCGCCGACGACACCGACCTGACCCGGCAGCTGCTGACCCGAATCGGCCGACAGATCGGCCGTGCCGCCGCATACGGTCCCGAAGTGGTCGGCGATGACCGATGGTCGAGCGCCCGCAACTGAAGGATGGGCTAGAGGAGGCCACGCCGGGACAGGCTGCGGAACAGGTCGGCGGTGCCGAATTGCCACGGCTCACAGTTGTCGCTGGTACGTACCCGGTTGATCAGGCCGCCCAGGGCGGGGGCGCTGATGGTGACCAGGTCGTCGATGTGATGGGTGAATCCGAGTCCCGGTTCGGCCCGGTCCTGGACAGGAGCGAACATGGTGCCGAGGAACAGGACGACACCGTCCGGGTACTGATGGTGGCGGCCCATGAGCTGGCGGATGAGATCTTCCGGATCGCGGCTGATCTCGGCCATCGACGATTCGGCGCGCAGGGTGAAACCGTCGGTCCCGCGAACCTGCAATGTCACCGTCAGCTTGCGCACCGCGTCGAGATCGAAGGTGTCGTCGAACAACCGGACGAACGGTCCGACGGCAGCCGAGGCATTGTTGTCCTTGGCCGCGGTGAGCAACAAGGCCGATCTGCCCTCGAAGTCGCGTAGGTTGACATCGTTGCCGAGGCAGGCGCCGACGGCCCGGCCGGTGGACGAGATCACCAGCACCACTTCGGGTTCCGGATTGTTCCAGGTCGAACGGGGGTGCACACCGATATCGGTGGCGGTGCCGACACTGGCCATCGGCGCGGATTTGGTGAAGATCTCGGCGTCGGGTCCCAGACCGACCTCGAGGTACTGACTCCACCATCCCTCGGCGACCAGTAACTCCTTGAGCCGGGCGGTTTCTGCCGACCCCGGTTCCAGCGCGGACAGATCGGTGCCGACATGTTCGGTGATCTGCTCGCGCACCCGGTCGGCCAGGGTGACGTCACCGCGGCAGCGTTCTTCGATGACACGTTCCATCAGCGAGACGACGAAGGTGACACCTGCGGCCTTGATCGGTTGCAGATCGATCGGGCTGAGCAGCCTGGGTGTCCCGGACCGCCGGGATTCCGCCGGAGTGCAGGCGGCGATATCGGTGAGCGATCCGAGGTCCGGGCCGTCGCAGTCGCGGACGAACGCGGCGGGATCGTCGTACTCGGCGAGGTCACGCACCGTGGCGACCCGGGCGGTGATATCTGTCAAGCGACCGTCGCGCACCGTGACCACACTGGGGCCCTCGGGGCACATCACCCGCCCGACGAGAACGGAGCGGTCGTGGTCGGCGGGCAGGAGCATGTCGGCGGCCGGTGGCCAGGTGGTGGTCACGATACGGTCCTCGATGTCGTGGCCGGTGCGAGGCTGCGCTCGTAGCTCTCGTTCACCTCGCGGGTGAGCCGGCCGATGTCGCGGTGGTCGAACAGGCAGGCGCGCACGGCCGCGGCGCCCGCGTTCTGGAAGTCGATGGCGCCCGCGTGGCGGGGCCGGACCCAGGCGTCGTCGATGGTCGCCCGGGTCGTCCGGTAGAAGTCGTGGCTGCCGGCGTTGACGGCGTCGTCGTCCCAAGCGCCGGTGAGCCCCGGCTGACCCTCCTCTTCGACGATGAATCGACGCTGGGTGTCGGCGGTCATGAGCCAGCGCAGATGATCGAGCAGCGTCCGGTCCGGTGTACAGCGGGCGCTGATCGCGATGCCGGTGCCGCCCAGCACCGATCCGTGACGACCCGCGCGGCCGCGCGGCGCATCGGCGAACCACAGTGGGCGGGGCCGGCGGGCGTAGTTCACGTAGCCGTAGATATGCGGGCAGAAGTCCGGACCGCCGCCGCCGGACATCCGCTCCAGTACTGCGATGGGGTTGTCGTTGCCCTCGACCGGACGGTCGGAGACGAAGTGGCGCAGGATTTCGATCGCGCCGCCGTATTCCGCTTCCGTGAGGAACGTGTCACCGGCGCCGGGTGTGGCGCCGTCCCCCACCGCGATACCGCACAGGGTGAGAAAAAGGTGGGGCCCCGAGGTCGGTAATGCCGCGGGGATTTCACCGGCCAGTTCGACCGCTTCGGCCCAGGTCCGTGGAACGGGGATACCGGTGTCGCGCCGGACCGAAACCTGTGTGGCGGCGTCCAGTGGTAAGGCCCAGATATGTCCGGCCATCTCGTAGGACCGGGCCGAGGGCCCGACGCTCGCGGCTCGCCACGCCGCGAGTTCCGCCGCTGGGAAAAGCGCGTCGAGCGGTTGCAGCGCCCCGGTCTCGATCGCCTCACCGATATGCGGATGGTCCAGTACGACCAGGTCGTAGCGCCGGGCGGTCTCGGCGATGGGCGCCGATTCGAACCCCTCCAGTGGCTGGATATCCCAGCGGATATCGCAGGCGGGTGCGGCCGGGTGCTGGGTCGCGGCACGCAGTGCCCGGTAGCCGCGGGGATGATCCCAGGTCAGGCCGGTCCAGCTCGTCATCCGCGCAGCTCCTCGGGAAGCGTTGCGGTGGGCAGGTTCTGGTAGGCGACCGGTCGGGCGAACCGCAGCGCAGCCGCGGTGCCGACCGAGGTCGAAACGGGTGCGGTGGTGGCGGGCCAGGGACCGCCGTGCTGCTGGGCATCGCTCACCGTGACGCCGGTGGGCCACTGGTTCCAGATGATCCGGCCGGTCCGTTCGGTCAGGAGGTCGATCGCGGCGGCAGCCTGATCGTCGACCTCGTCGGCGCCCTGAACCGTCGCGGTCAGGCTGCCCTCGATCAGTTCCAGAACCGCGAGCGCCTGGGCGGGATCGTCGTATTCGACCAGTACCGCCGCCGGTCCGAAGATCTCGGTGGTGACGAGTGCCGGATCCGCCAGGGCGGCGGGCGCGGTGGTGGTGAGGATATGCGCGGCCGGTGCGTCCGGCGCGGAAGGCCCGGTCCGGGCGGTTTCGATATCCGGGTGTCTCGCCACCGCTGCCAAGGCCGCGCCGAACCCGTCGGATATCCGCGGATTGAGCATCGGTCCCACGGCGGGCAGGTCGAGCCGGTCCAGGAATCCGGCCAGGTCCGGAACCAGCACGACTCCCGGCTGGGTGCAGAACTGCCCGGTTCCCGTCGTCGCGGATTCGGTGAACCCGGTGACGATCTCGTCCGCCCGCTGCGCCCACCCCGCCCGGGTGACGAGCACCGGGTTGGTGCTGCCGAGTTCCCCGTAGAACGGGATGGGGTCCGGACGCGACACCGCCAGGTCGAACAGGGCGCGTCCGCCCGCCTCGGAACCGGTGAACCCGACCGCGCGGATCCGCTTGTCCAGTACGGCGGTGATACCCGCCTGTTTCCCTTCGATCAGGCCGAATACACCCTCGGGTGCCCCGGCGTCACGCAGCCGTTCGGTGACGATGCGGGCGGTGGCCCGGGAAAGTTCCGGATGGCCCTCGTGGGCTTTGACCACCACGGGGCAGCCCGCCGCCAGCGCGCTGACGGTATCGCCTCCGGCGACGGAGAACGCGAACGGGAAATTGCTCGCCGCGAACACCAGGACCGGGCCGATCGGCACATGGCTACGCCGGATATCGGGGCGCGGCCCCATCGGCCAATCGGGATCGGCCGGATCGATCCGCACCTCGAACAAGGTGCCCTGTTCGAGGCGTTCGGCGAAGAGCCGGGCCTGGAAGGCGGTGCGTACCAGCTCGTTACGCAGTCGCGGGAGCGGCAGTGCGGTTTCCCGGTGGGCGAGTTCGGCGAGTTCGGCGGCGCCGTCGTCGAGTCCCTGGGCGATCGCGCGCAGCTGGCTCGCGCACTGCGCGGCCGTGGCGCGGCGGGCCGGCCGGCGGGCGAGATGGGCTGCGGCGAGTATGTGTTCGACGGCCGCGGTGTCGGTCATGAGTTGGGCTCCTCGGAATGCGGTGTGCGGTCGACGGCGAGCACGTGTTTGCAGACGAGCACGGTGTCGCCGCGCTGGTTGACCCCGGTGTACTGCTTGGTGACCAGCCCGATGCGCGGGTTGCGGTGTTCGGCGAGGTCGACGACTTCCGAGGTCGCGCGAACGGTGTCGCCGGGCAGTACCGGGCGGGGAAAGCGGATGCGGTCGTAGCCGTAGGCCACGGCGCGGCCGTTGTACTCGACGGTGAGCCCGACCACCACGCCGAAGGTGAGGACGCCGTGGGCGATCACGTTGCCGAACCTCGGCTCCGCGAAACCGGGGTCGGTGTGGGCGGGATGGTGGTCTCCGGTGAGATCGGCGAACCGGGCGATATCGGCGGCGGCGATCACTCGGGTGCCACCCGTGCCGGTCTCCCCGATCGTGTACTCCTCGAAGTACCGGTCCTCGAATTGCGGGGTGGTCATACCTTCGCTCCTGCGATGACGGTGCCGGTCGGCTGGGTGGTCACATGGTTGAAGTGGTCGTCGCTGTCCTGATCCGCGTCGCTGCGGTAGCGCTTGGAGAGGTAGACGGAGACGAATGCGACGGTCGCCATGACCACCATCCACACCGCCACCGGCCACCAGTGCCCGAAACCGGCGAACATGGCCGTGGCGATCAGCGGGGTGGTGCCGCCCAGCAGAGCGCCACTCACCTCTCGGGCGAAGGCGACTCCCGAGTACCGCATGGCAGGCGGGAACATTTCCGCCAGGAACGCGGCCTGCGCCGCATAGCAGGTGGCCACCGCGCCGACGAAGCAGATCACCAGCGCGAGGATGATCAACGCGGGTACCCGGGTGTCGATGAGGGCGAACATCGGGAAGGCCCAGATGATGCCGAATCCGGCGCCGAACAGGAACAATCTGCGCCGTCCGAAGCGGTCGCCGACCCGGCCGAATACCGGCATGAACGCCGCACCCGCCACCAGCACCACGGCATTGATACCGAGCCCGGCCATGGCCGCGAGGCCGATATCGTTGGTCAGGTAGCTCAGTGCCCAGACCTGCGGGATATACGAGAAACCCGAGAGCATGAAGTTCGATCCGAGACTGAGTGCCAGCCGGCCCTTGGCCGTCCGGAACAGCTCCAGCAGCGGAATTTTCGTATCGTCCTTCTTCGCCTGTTCGAAGCTCTCGGTCTCCGTGACGCGGCGCCGGATGTACAGGCTGATCACCAGCATGACCAGGCTGAGCAGGAACGGTATCCGCCAGCCCCACTGCTCGAAGTTGTCGCCGGTCAGCCAGAGCACGATCTGGAAGGTGCCCAGCCCCAGGGCCGAGCCGAGCCACACACCCCCGCCCGACCAGGACGCGTAGAACCCGCGACTCCCGCGCGGTGCCGCCTCCGAGGACAACACCACCGCGCCGGCATATTCGGCGCCCGCGCCGAGTCCCTGGATGATCCGGAGCAGGACCAGTAGAACGGGAGCGGCCAGTCCGATCGAGTGGTAGCTGGGTAGCAGCCCGATGAGCGCGGTCGACACACCCATGATGCCGAGCGTGACGATCATGACCGGTTTCCGGCCGATCTTGTCGCCGAGATGCCCGAAGACCACGCCACCGAAGGGCCGGGCGAAGTAGCCGACGGCGAAGGTGGCGAACGACGCGAGCAGACCGGTCGTGGGACTGGCGTCGACGAAGAAGTAACTGTTGAAGACGAGGGCCGCGGCCGCGCCGTAGAGCGCGAAGTCGTACCACTCGACGAGACTGCCGACCGCGGACGCCGCTGCCGCGCGGCGTGCCTGCTGAACCGGTGGGGCGGTTGTACTCATGAAGGGATCTTTCGGTGATGCGTCGTCAGGAATTGCGCGCGACGACGGGAGACCGGTGGCGGTGGATGGTGCCGGTCGATTCGAGTTCCTCGATCCGGTCGATGCTCACGCCGAGCTCCAGCAACACTTCCTGGGTGTGCTGGCCGTTCAGCGGCGCCGGCCGGTAGACCTTCTGGGTCTGGTTGCTCAGCCGGAACGCGAAACCGGGGGTCACCACGGTGCCCTCGGTCGGGTGGTCGTATTCGACGAAGGAGTTGTTGTGCCGGACCTGCGGATCGTCGCGGAGCTGGGTGTAGTCGTAGACCGGGCCGACCCATACCCCCGCGCCGCCGAGGGCGTCGAGCCAGTGCGCGGTGGTATTCGCCGCGAGGTTCTCGGTGACCAGCGCGGAGATCTCGTCGCGGTGGGTGAATCCGTCGCGTTCGGCGTCGTAGGCCAGGAACCGGTCGTCGCCGAAAACCTTCGCCAGTGCGTCCATTTCCGCGAAGGACAGCGCGAGATAGCCGTCCGAGGTGGGGAAAACGCCGTAGGGAGCACGGATATAGGAGTGGGCGTGGATCTGATCGGTCGGTTCCTGCCGGACCCCGCCGACCGTCGCGACACTGATCTCCTGCATCTGCGCGGCGATGATCGAATCCAGCATATTCGCCTCCACCAGCTGGCCGTCACCGGTGCGTTCCCGGTGGAACAGCGCGGCCATGGCGCCTTCGAAGGCCGAGTAGGCGGTGATGGCGTCGGCCAGGAAGAACGGTGCCGGGCGCGGCGGTTCGCCGTGGCGGCGGGCGCTGGCCAGGCCCCCGCTCATCGCCTGGAGAAGCACGTCCTGGCCGGGCCGGTCGGCATACGGCCCGGTGGTTCCGTAACCGGACATCGACACGTAGACCAGGTCGGGTTTGATCGCCCGCAGGGTTTCGTAGTCGACGCCGAGCCGATCCGCCACGCCCGGGCGGTAGTTCTGCAGGAAGACATCCGCACCGCGCACCAGTTCGTACAGCAACTCGCGACCCGCCGGGTCCTTGAGATTCATCGATAGCGAACGCTTATTGCGGTTCAGCGAGAGGAACGAGGCATTGACCTCGTTACCGCGGGCGCCGCCGGCCGAAACATGGCGCTGCCATTCCCCCGTCACCGGTTCCACCTTGATCACATCGGCTCCGAGATCTGCCAGTTTCTGCGCGGCGAACGGCCCGGCCATGGCGATCGACAGATCCAGCACCCGGATACCGTCCAGCACATTCATCCTGCTACTCCCTGCCTCGGGACCACTGTACGAGTAGTCACATGGTGTTCTGCGCCACGGATGTTAGCGGTAACGTTAGCGGTAACGCAATACCGTCCAGTCGACCGGCTACGGATCGGTGAACACTCCGCGCACGACCCGGACCGTGCGCAGCGGTATGCTCCGCACACAGCAAGGACAGCGTTTCGGGAGGTGGCGTGGCCGGAGTGGAACGACGACGGCGGGTTCGCGCCAAATCGTCCACGAAATCGGTCACCATGCAGGATGTCGGGCGGGCGGCCGGGGTCTCCGCGCAAACCGTCTCGCGAGCCCTCAGTTTCCCCGATCAGGTCTCCGAGGAGACCCGGCGCCGCGTACAGCGCGCCATCGCCGACACCGGCTATCTGCCGAATCTGGCCGCCAGCAGTCTGGCGTCGAACCGCAGCCGCACCATTGCCGCCATCCTGCCGGTCATCTCGACCTCGATCTTCTCCGATACGCTGCGCGCCGCCGCGGGCCGGCTCAACCCCGCCGGATACCAGTTGATCGTGGGCTACACCGATTACCACCCGGAACGCGAGGAAGACCTGGTACGCGGCTTCATCCAGCGGCGCCCGGACGGCTTCTTCATCGTCGGCACGCTGCATACCCCGGAAACGTTGCGGCTGTTACGCGCCTACGGTGCGCCCGTCGTCGAAACCTGGGACTGGATCGACGAACCGATGGACACCCTGGTCGGTTTCTCGAACGAATCCGCGACCGGCGATCTGGTCCGGCATCTCGTGGACCGCGGCCACCGCGCCCTGGTGTTCGCCGGTACCTTCGGCTCCGGCGACGCCCGTGCCATCCGGCGCCGCGACGGATTCACCCGCGCCGTGGGCGAACTACTGCCGGACGAGCCCGTCCGCATCGTCGACCTGCCGGACCGCGATATCTCGATGGACACCGGTATCGACCTGCTCGACGCCGCCCTGGGACGCTTCCCGGAAGCGACAGCGATCATGTTCGCCACCGACGTCCTCGCCACCGGCGCCGTTCTCGCGGCACAGCGCCGAGGGATCGCCGTACCGGATCGCCTGGCCATCGCCGGGTTCGGCGATTTCGAGATGTCCCGGCATCTCAACCCGGCCCTCACCACGGTGAGCGTCGATGTCGACGCAATCGGC
The DNA here is from genome assembly GCF_029868855.1 of Nocardia carnea. Classification (GTDB taxonomy): domain Bacteria; phylum Actinomycetota; class Actinomycetes; order Mycobacteriales; family Mycobacteriaceae; genus Nocardia; species Nocardia carnea_A. The sequence goes on from NZ_JARWOV010000186.1 coordinate 102,401, forward strand.
ACCAAGGCCGCCGAACTGCTGCTGGCCCGGTTGGCCGGTACCGCGATCGAGTCTGCCACCGTAGACGTCGGCTACCGGATCGTCACCCGCGAGAGCGCCTGAGCATCAGCATCTCTCGCGAGTGCGGGTGACTCGGCCCGGCGGTGGGGCGATGACGTCGACGGCACACAACGGCAACGATCGAAATCGGGCACCTGCAGGGCCTGCTCGATCTGCTCGCCTCGGACATGGGGCCCCTGGGTCACGACAGGAGGCGGCCCCCGCAACCTATCGCGGGGCCGAAGCGGTGGCCTGGCCCGCCTGGCTGAACAACCCCGTCGAGATGGCGGTCGCCGGCGGCGCCGTGCGAGACCTTCCCGCCGGGCCCGCGGTCATCGGTGGCCGAGGTCAGCGCTAAACCGCCCGGGACCCGAGAACGAGATCAGGACCGGCGTCGCCCAGGTCGATGGACTCGGCCAACTCCGGGTCGCGGATATCGGCACCGGCGGTGGCGGCATGCCGGTAGGCGATCAGGTTCACGGAATCGTTCTCGGTGCTGGTGATGCCGCGTTTCCAGTAGGCCCGGGCAAGGAGGTCGGAGCGGTCGACTCCCCATACACCGACGGCATGCGCACGGATATCGCGAACCTGGGCAGCCTCGGCAGCGATCCAGACCTGGGTTCGGCGACCGCCGGATATCGAAGCGGGGGTGTGGCCGAGGACCCGGGTGATATCGGCGAAGTGGTGCAGCGTCAGGTTCGAATGCGCCGGAACGAGTGCGATATCGGCAGGATCCGGGGTGGCGATGTAGGCCGATACGGCATGGTCCGGGTCGAGACCCTCGAGGATGGCGGAGATGGCCGGGAGTGCGGTGCCGTCGCCGATCAGCACATGATCGCGGATTCCGGCACCGACCGCCCATTCGGGTCGCATCCCGGACAGCGATACCGGGTCGCCGGGGCGCGCGGCGGTGAGCCAGTCGATTCCCACGCCGTGGTCGTGCCGGGCCACATCCATGGTCAATCGGCATGCCCGCGGATCGAACGCGCGGACGGTGAAGGCACGGAGCACCGGCTGCACGGTATCGGCGGGCCATTCCGGAAGCCCGGACTCGCCGCGCACCGGTGTTGCCACCGCGGAATCCCGCGCAGGTGGCAGCATGAGTTTGAACGCATCGGCCGGATGCGGGTCGCGATATTCGTCCAGATCCGGTCCTTCGAGGACGACGCGAGTGTATCCGTGGGTCAAGGGCTCGATCCCCGCGACGAACAACTCGAGCGACAACAACCGACGGCCCTGTGATCGTTCCCAGATCCCGGCCTTGATCGACTCCACCGCACCCACCTCTCGATAATTAGGGTAGGTAACCCTAATTTCGATGGTAACGCAAAGTCCAGCGCACATGCGAAACCCCACGAGGCGATCTCGCCGTTCACCTCGACGTGGCGACGCCGACAGCAGTGACCGGCGTCGCCACATCCCCGCGCAACCGCCCGGCCACCGGGCCCACGGCTCACTACTTCAGGAGACTTCCCGCGTCGACCGGCAGTGGAAGTCCGGTGATGTAACGGGCTTCGTCGGAAGCGAGGAACAGTACCGCGTTGCTGATGTCCACCGGTTCCACCCAGCCCACCGGCAGGACGTGCATGAGCTGGGCAACGGGGGCGAAGTCGTCGGGGCCGGGGTTCTCCAGATCCGGCCGGAACAGTTTCATCGTTCCTTCGTTCATGAACATCGGAGTGTTGACATTGGTGGGCAGCACCGAGTTCACCCTGATGAAATGCTGACCCAACTCCACGGCAAAACTGCGCATCAAGCCGATGACGCCGTGTTTGGCGGCGATGTAGTGTCCGGTGTTCGGGTATGCCTTCAGACCGCCTACCGAGCTGGTCAGGACGATCGACCCCCCGCCGGCTGTCAACAGGTGGGGCACACCGGCTTTCACCGTTTTCCACACCCCGGAGAGGTTGATATCGATCATGGTCTGCCAGTCGGGTTCACTGGTCTTGTCCAGGGTCTCGCCACCGTTGCCGATACCGGCGTTCGCCACGATGACGTCGAGGCGACCGAGCTGTTCCACCCCGTTGTCGAGTGCGGTCTTCAGGGCGTCGTAGTCGCGGACGTCGACCTGTTCGGTCACGATCCGCCGCCCGTGATTCTTGACCAGATCGGCGGTCTCGGCCAGATCTTCCGGTGTCGACGGGGCGATATCGTCACTGCCACTGACCGGCGCACAGACGTCGACGGCGATGATGTCGGCACCTTCCTGCGCCAGCCGGACCGCGTGACTGCGCCCCTGTCCGCGTGCTGCTCCCGTGATGAAGGCGACCTTGCCTTCGACCCGACCGGCCATGTTCTACCTCGTTCTGTCGTCGAACGGCCGCCACGCAGAACCGGCGGCCGCGAAGATCGAGCAAATTTTGATCGATCGATAAAACTGTGACACCGGCGGCAGGAACTGTCAACGACGAACCGGTTGTTCAGGGTGGCGGGCACCTCCGGCGGTCGCGACCGGCGGCCGATATCGGCTCATCAGGTCCTCGACGAAATCACGCAGTTCGTCGTGCCCTCGGCGCATCCCCACAGCGCCTTCATTGCAGAGGATCCGGGCCGCGCCGGTGAGCAACATCGACACGACGACAGGCGGGAACTGGGCGAGGTCGACCCCGCACGAGCGCAGAACGAGCGTGACAGCAGCGGTTTCGATATCACGGACCCGTTCGGCGAACACCTTCAGCTCCGCCCCCACCGCCTTACGATGGTTGGCCAACGCCATGAACTCGGTGTTCAGCTGGGTGAACCGGGCATCAGTGTTGATCTCCCACAACACCTGCAGCGGGTCGTCGGCGGTGAGCGCCTGCCGCATCCGGTCCAGCGCCTTTTCGCCACCGGCACGCATTACCGCGACGAACAGGTCGTCCATCGTCGGGAAGTAGTAGTACACCAGGGTCGATTTCACCCCGGCCACAGCCGCGACCCGGCGCGAGGTCGCCGCGGCGTACCCCTCCTCACGGATGATCTGAGCGGTCGCCTCCATCAGCCGCAGCCTGGTCCCGGTGTCGTCGGCTTTGCTGGCACGCTTCGTAGGCATTCAGTGGCACCGCCCGAATTCGAGGCCGACCGGCCCCTTCGCGAAAGAGGCCCCAATCCTTGACTGCCCGAAATGCCACATGGTAACCATGGTGCACTCTAACATTTTATCGATCGATCAACTTCTGCCGAGACCGGCGCCGGCCACCTCGAGCTGATCGACGAAACAGCGAACGGTCCCCGCGGCGTTGCCGCGCGGACCTGCACCGAAAGGCTGCGAGCCGATGACCGACCTTGCCGCACGGGATTTCTTCTCCGACGAAGCCATCGCGCAGGACCCCTACGCGTACCTCGACCAGCTGCGCAGCCGGAACCCGGTGTTCCGTGAACCCCACTACGGGGTTGTCGCGGTCACCGGCTACCAGGAGGCCAACGAAGCCTTCCGCAACACCGCGGACTTCTCGGCGTGCATCTCCATCGGCGGACCGTTCCCGCCGCTGCCGTTCGAGCCGGCCGGCGACGATATCTCCGCCCAGATCGCCGCACACCGCCATCTGTTCCCGATCTTCGAACATATGGTGACCATGGACCCGCCCGAACACACTCGCGCGCGGTCCCTGCTCAATCGCCTGCTCACCCCGAAACGGCTGAAGGAGAACGAGGACTACATGTGGCGGCAGGTCGACCGCCAGCTCGACGAATTCCTGGGCACCGGACGATGCGAATTCCTCGGCGAGTACGCGAAACCGTTCGCCACCTTGGTGATCACCGACCTGCTCGGCGTACCCGAAGCCGACCGGGAGCGGTTCCGCGAGACCCTGGCCGGCGACGACCGGTCCGGCAGGCGCCCGGGCGCCCTGGACCACGAACCGGTCGGCAGCAATCCACTGGAATGGCTGGACGAGACGTTCAGCGCCTATATCGCCGATCGCCGCCGTACACCCCGCACCGATGTCCTCGGCACCCTGGCGACAACTCACTATCCGGACGGCACACTGCCCGAGATCATCGACGTCGTACGCCCCGCGACATTCCTCTTCGCGGCCGGCCAGGAGACGGTGACGAAGCTGCTCAGCTCCGCGGTACGGGTGCTGGCCGAGCGCCCGGATCTGCAGCAGCGACTCCGTGCCGACCGTGGTCTCGTCGGCAATTTCATGGAGGAAGCGCTGCGGATCGAAAGCCCCACCAAGGTCGACTTCCGGCTCGCCCGCCGGTCCACCTCGCTCGGCGGTGTCGATATTCCCGCCGGCACCGTGGTCATGCTCTGCATCGGAGCCGCCAACCGCGATCCCCGCAAATTCGACGAACCCGGCGAGTTCCGAATCGACCGCCGCAATGCCCGCGAGCACATCGCCTTCGGCCGGGGTATCCACACCTGCGCCGGAGCCCCACTGGCGCGGGTGGAGGGTCAGGTCACCCTCAACCGGATGCTCGACCGGATGAGCGATATCGCGATCGACGAGAGCGCACACGGCTCCGATTCCACGCGCCGGTTCGAATACGAGCCGACATTCCTCCTACGCGGACTACGCGACCTCCACATCACCTTCACCGCGGCCTGAACTCCCGTCGCGGATCCCGGCGGGGAGGCCAGACCCCTCGCCACGGCGTTACGGAAGCGTACGCAGGGTAGGTCGTTCGGTCCCGGAGATCTCGAGCGCGGCCAGGGTCTCGGCCGAAGGCGGTGTGGCCAGTTCGGCCACCAGCGTATCCAGCAGCTGACCGACGTGGACCGCGAACGGCGCTACAACCGAACCCATCCGGCGCATACGGTGACGGTCCGCGCAGATATGCAGGCAGATGGCCGACGCCTGATGAATACGGATATCTCGCAGGGGCTGGGGAACATGATCGATCAGCGCCCCGACACGTGCGTAATAGGCGCGTTCGGAGTCGCGATGCGTGGCGGGCAGTTTGTCCAGCGGGTGCATTTCCCGCACAAGCTGTTCGAGGAACGACAGGTAGTAGCAGTCGTCGTCCTCGGCCAGTTCCATCAGTGGCAGCTGGTGGGCCTCGACGACCCGCCGCAGATCACCTTCCGGGACACGGGCTTCCAGCAAACGGCGGCGCCGTGTCAGGTCCTCGACACGGTTCAGCAGGATCGCATCGATCAATCCCTGTTTCGATCCGAAGTGGTATTGCACCGCCGATTTGTTGCCCATTCCGGCTTCGTCACCGATCCGGCGCAGCGGGACTCCGTCGAGTCCGTGTACCGCGTAGAGCCGCTCCGCGGTGAGCACGAGCTGCTGCTTGGCGGAGAGACCTACTCGGGGACCTGACTCGATCATGAATCCATCAAACCACCCCTGTACTTTTTAAGTCCTTGGCCTTAATGTCGAATCTGTCACATTAATATTAAGTAGATAGGTAGGCGTTATGGGGAGCTACCGGTCCGTGATGACCGTCGACCCACCCGAAGCCGGCACCCCCTTCGAGCGCGCGGCCCGCGAGTTCGTCATCGACCAGGTGTGGGCACGGCCGGGGCTGGCGCGCCGCGAACGGCGGTGGGTCACCCTCACCTGCGTCGGCGCGGCCGATGCGCCACAGCCGATCGAGGACCAGGTCTTCGCCGCCCTCAACAGCGGCGATATGACCATCGACGAGATGCTGGAATTCGCCCTGCATTTCGCGGTGTACAACGGCTGGCCCAAGGCGTCCCATCTCGAAGGCGTCATCCGGCGGCAATGGGCCCGCATACAGAGCGAGCGGGGACTCGACGCCGCGATCCGGCCGCCGGACAACGCGAGCCTGGGCTCGGCCGATTGGACCGAACGCATCGCCGAAGGCACCCGGGAATTCATCGAGGTCAATATGATCGACGCCCCCTCGCCGGAAACCCCTTATATCCATGCCGGGATCCTGAACTTCGTCTTCGGCCATGTCTGGCAACGGCCCGGCCTCAGCCGGCGTGATCGCCGGTTCATCACCGTCGCCTCTGTCGCCGTCTGCGATGCCGCCCTGCCGCTGGCTTCTCATGTCGGCTCGGCACTGGAATCCGGCGATATCACCAAGGCCGAGATGGACGAGGTCGTCCTGCAGCTCGCGGCCTACTCCGGTTTCGCCAAAGGCGAGGCCCTGCACGCCACGGCCGAAACCGCCTGGGCCCGGCTGGGCCACTGAGAGAGGAATATCCACCATGTCAGGATTGGACGGACGCGTCGCGTTCATCACCGGAGCAGGCCGCGGTCAGGGCCGCGCCCACGCCGTACGCCTCGCCCGCGAAGGCGCCGATATCATCGGTATCGATATCTGCGAGAACGTCGCCTCGATGACCTACCCCAACGCGAGTGAAGCGGACCTCGCCGAAACCGAGAAGCTGGTCCGGGGTCTGGGCCGCACCATGATCGCCCGCAAGGCCGACGTCCGCGACTATCACGCCGTCTGCGCGGCGTTCCAGGACGGATACCAGCACTTCGGCCGCCTCGACATCATCGTCGCCAACGCCGGAATCATCCGGATGGGCCCGGAATCCGACGATTTCCTCGCCGACTGGAACGACGTCATCGACACCAACCTCACCGGTGTCTACCACACGATCCGCGCCGCACTGCCGGCCCTGCGCGAGGGCGGGCGCGGCGGTTCCATCGTCATCACCAGCTCCACCGCCGGACTGAAGGCATCCCCCTCGCTCAACGCCAGCGGTAATGCCTACGCCGCCGCGAAGCGCGGCGTCGTCGCACTGATGCAAGGGCTCGCGGGCCATCTCGCGCCCGAATGGATCCGCGTGAACACCATCCATCCGACCGGTGTCGCCAGCGGTATGACCCATAACGACGCCATGCGCGAACTGATGGAACAAGCCGCCGCCGGTGGCCAGAACTCGATCTCCGGTATGCAGAACGCACTGCCCTTGCAGATGCTCGAAGCCGAGGACATCGCGAACGCCGTTGCCTACCTCGTCTCCGACGAAGCGAAGTTCATCACCGGCGTCCAATGGCCGCTGGACGCCGGCTTCATGATCCGCTGACCGCGCCACCGGTCACCACACCGACGACAGAGACCGCCATGACCTCCAGCCCCGCCACCCCGATCCCACCGGAGACTCTGCCCACCGGCCTGCTCATCGCAGGCGAATGGGTCCACGGTGCTTCCGGAGGCACCCACCAGCACATCTACCCCGCGAACGGCCGGCCCAACGCGACCGTCGACCTGGCCGGCGCCGCCGAAATAGACGGTGCGGTTCGATCCGCCGCCGAAGCGCAACGCGAATGGATCTCCTACACCCCCGAGCGGCGACGCGATCTCATGATCGACCTCGCCGACGCCCTGCACGCCGACACCGAGCACATGGGCCGGCTGAACGTGCACGACTTCGCGGTCCCGATCAGGATGAGCCCCGGCCACGCCGCACTCGCCGAGAAGTACCTCCGCTACTACGCCGGCTACATCGACAAAGCCAACGGCGCGAGTACACCGGTCTCCGATAAATTCGATGTCAACCTGGTCGAACGCGAACCCTATGGCGTGGTCGGTGTCATCGCGCCGTGGAACGGGCCACTGGTCGTCATCGGTCTCGCGGTCTCGGCCGCACTGGCCGCCGGAAACGCCGTGGTACTCAAACCTTCGGAGATCTCCCCGTTCACACCGCTGCGTTTCGGTCGGCTCTGCCTCGACGTCGGCATGCCCCCGGGGCTGGTCAACGTCGTTCCCTCGGGTCCGGAGGGCGGTGATGCGCTCGTCCGTCACCCCGGAGTGGACAAGATACATTTCACCGGCGGTGGACACACCGCCCGCACGGTCCTCGCCGCCGCCGCGCAGCAGCTCACCCCCGTCGCCACCGAACTCGGCGGCAAATCGGCGAATCTCGTCTTCGCAGACGCCGACCTGGACCGAGCAGCACAACTGGCCGCATTCCAGGGACCGCTCGGCCAGTCCGGGCAGAGTTGCGCCTGCGGCAGCCGGATCCTCGTGCAGGACTCGATATACGACACGTTCATGGAGAAGTTCCTGTCCGTCGTCACTTCCGCCACCGTCGGCGACCCGTTCGACCCGCTGACCCTGGTCGGTCCCGTGGTCAGCCGAGCCGCCACCGACCGGATACTGAACACCATCGACCGCGCTGTCACCGAGAAGATGGGGGAACTCGTCACCGGAGGCCGCCGCCTCGGTGGCGACCTGGCCGACGGCTACTACCTCGAACCCACCGTCTTCGCCGAGGTGGACAACCGGTCACCGCTGGCTCGAACCGAAACGTTCGGTCCGGTCGTCTCGGTACTCCGATTCTCCGACGAAGAACAAGCCATCGCTTTGGCCAACGACACCGATTACGGACTCAACGCCTACGTCCAGACCCGTGACCTGACCCGTGCACACCGGGTGGCCCGCCGACTCGCCGCCGGATCCGTCTGGATCAACAGGAACAGTGACCTTTCTCCGCAGAGCCCGTACGGCGGGTACAAGCAGAGCGGCACCGGCCGCGCCGGCGGACTCGAAGGACTACACGAATTCCAGCAGGTCAAGAACATCCGCGTCGCCATGCCGTGACCTCTGGCCGGGCGCGGGTTCAGCGGAGGCAGGACGCGGGGCAGCGAACCGGCCGACCGGCGGTTGCCGTTTGCCGCTCGGCACCGGGAAGGGTCATGGTTCTCCTCGCACGAATCGCTTCGGGTCCACCGGCTGCTGATCCTTCGGGAGTTTTTCCACGACCAGCAGATACGATTCCGTCACCAGATCGTCGACCAGCGCCGCGTCGATGTCATCGCCCGGGGTCAAGGTGATCCAGTGCCGCTTGTTCATGTGATAACCGGGCGCGATGTGCTCGTAGGACTCCCGCAGCGCTTCCGCTTCACCCGGCTCGGCCTTCACTGTCACCATGGGCTCACCGGTCATCTGCGTGAGCAGCATGAAAACCTTTCCACGGACTTTGAAAACATCCCAGTCCGGACCGAACGGGTGTTCCAGACTCGCACCGGGTAGCTCTCGGGCCCGAGCCGCCGCCCGCTCTTGCTGTTCCGTTCCCCGCATACGATCACCCCTTCCGGTTTCACAAATTGCCGATCGGAACGCTTGTTCAGCGTGGCCGCGCGATTCCGAGGGTACGGTTTCTCCCTCCGGTCGACGGTGGCCGAGGTTTGTATCGTATCCACCACCATCTCGGCCGTTACTGTCCCCGCGGCTACTGGGATGGCGGCCGGGGTGCTCACCGGAGGACCTTTCCGGCTCGACGATGCCGCGTAGGTCCAGCACTTTCTTGATCGCGAACCAGGGCGACCTCCGCCGGCGGGCCGTGGTGCCGTCGTGCAGCACACCGCCCCGGCTACTGTGACACTACGCAGTGAGAAGGGGTTCACCATGGCTGTCATGCCTTCGCGGGCTCGCAAATTCAGTTCGGCGATGGGTGAGGACGCCGTCCGCTTCGGCGACCGGATCCTCATCGCGCCCGGTTTGGACAAAGAGGCGGGCGGGTCGATGAGCGCCTACACGTCGTTCTTACACGCGGGCGCGCGTGCCGAGCTGCCGGCTGCCTACGCGGAGGTCTGGGTGGTGCTCAGCGGAGCGCTGCGGGTGGGCGAAGACAGCGACACCGTGACGGTTCGTGCGGGTGAATTCGTGCACATTCCGGAGCAGACGCCCGGGGTCGTCGAGGCCCTCGAAGACACCACCATGGTGTGCGTGTCGGTGCCCGCTCATTGACGAGGGCCGCGGCAGTCCCTGCACCATCCGGGTGGCAGTTCGACGGCCCCGATCAAGAAGGGCCCGGATTCAGCGTGTGCGGCCCGGCGGGGCGCCGGCGTAGCTCCCGCGAGAGATGGTGCGCATGGCGGAGTAGCAGACCGCCCAGCTCGCCGCGGCGGTCGGCGCGGAACCGGCTCTCGACTCCGGTGAGACTGAGTGCCCATCGGGGCTCGTCGCGCTGGTCGAAGACCGCCGCCGCCATGCCCCAGCTGCCCTCGACGAGCAGGCCCGGATTCACACACCACCCGGATTCCCTTGTGGCGGTGATGCGCTGGACCAGCTCGGGGCGTGCGTGGGGGGCGCCCCAGTCGGTACTCAGGTCGGTCCGGGCGAGATAGTCCTCGATATCCCGGTCGGGCAGGTGTGCCAGGATCACCAATCCTGCCGAGGCGACACCGAGGGGAAAACGGATGCCGGGGTACAGCACGTGGGACCGGAGCGGGAAACTGCCCTCCTCACCGGCCAGGCATACCGTCTCGTCACCGCGGCGGACGGACAGGAATGCGCTCTCTCCGGTCTCCCTGGCGAGTACCCGCAGCACCGGCCGGGCGGCATCGCCGATGTCGTAGCGCTCCGCGGCGAGCGAGCCCATGAGGAACAGTTCCGGGCCGAGGAGCCATCGCCCCGTTCCGGCGTCGCGGTCCAGAAAGCCTTCCTCGGCGAGGGCGACGAGCAGGCGGTGGGCCGTGGGCCGCGCCAACCCGGTCCGGCGTGCCAGATCGCTGGTGGTCACTCCCTGATCACCTTCTGCGGCGACCGCGCGCAACAGGGCGGCCGCGCGCCCGAGGACCGACGGGTTCGGCTCTGCGCTCATCCCTCCATCCTACGTTCACTGAGTGGACGTAGAACTGGCACAGCGTCCACACGATGAGCAATACCTGCTTCGGTCAACCTGAACCCTTGCCAGTTCAGACCGGTGAATGTTCTCGTGGAAGAACCTCGGCAGCAGCGTTTGCTGAGTGGACATACAAGACGAGAGGCAAGCTGGGAATGGAACCGAAAGTGGTGGGGAACGCCGCCGCTGCCGTCGCCGATATCGGTTCGGGAGCGACTCTGGCGGTCGGCGGATTCGGGCTGTGCGGCGTCCCGGACGCCTTGATCACGGCCATCGCCGAGGGCGAGGCCACCGGCTTCGAGGTCTACTCCAACAACTGCGGGGTCGACGACTACGGGCTGGGAATCCTGCTGTCCGCCGGTCGTATCGCCCGGGTGACCGCCTCCTACGTCGGCGAGAACAAGGAGTTCGCGCGCCAGTACCTCGGCGGCGAACTCGAGGTCGAACTCCTCCCGCAGGGCACGCTCGCCGAACGACTACGCGCCGGTGGCGCGGGTATCCCCGCCTTCTATACACCGGCCGGGGTCGGGACACCGATCAGTGAGGGCGGGCTGCCGTGGCGGTATGGGCCGGACGGTTCGGTCGCGGTCGCCTCACCGCCGAAAGAGGTGCGAGTGTTCGGTGGCCGGCGCTATGTGCTCGAGGAGAGCATCGTCGCCGATTACGCCCTCGTCCACGCCGCCGTCGGCGATACCGACGGCAACCTGGTGTTCGAGAAAACGGCGCTGAACTTCAACCCGCTGGCCGCGATGGCCGGGCGGGTGACCATCGCCCAGGTCGAGGAACTCGTCGCCCCCGGCGAACTCGATCCGGCGCATGTGCATCTGCCGGGGGTGTTCGTCCAGCGGATCGTGCACACCGGACCGCAGAACAAACGAATCGAGAAGCGCACCGTACGGCAGGAGGCCACCCGATGAGCTGGACACGCACCGAAATGGCAGCCCGCGCGGCCCGCGAACTCCTCCCCGGTGAATATGTCAACCTCGGCATCGGCCTGCCCACCCTGATTCCCAACCACCTGCCCGACGGCGTGAAGGTCGTCCTGCACAGCGAGAACGGCATCCTCGGCACCGGCCCCTACCCCACCGAGGATGCGGTCGACGCCGATCTCATCAACGCCGGAAAGGAAACCGTCACCGTCGAACCGGGCGCCGCGTTCTTCGACTCCGCACTCTCGTTCGGCATGATCCGCGGCGGCCATATCGACACCGCGGTCCTGGGCGGTATGCAGGTCTCGCGAACCGGCGACCTGGCCAACTGGATGGTGCCCGGCGCCATGGTCAAAGGTATGGGCGGCGCGATGGACCTCGTCCACGGCGCCCGCCGGGTGATCGTGCTGATGGAACACACCACCCGCGACGGCTCCCCCAAGATCGTCGACACGTGCACCCTGCCGCTCACCGGACAAGCCGTCGTGCACCGCGTGATCACCGACCTCGCCGTTCTCGATATCACCGGCGGACGGGTGATCCTGCGCGAAACCGCACCCGGGGTCAGCGTGGAACAGGTGCGACAAGCGACCGGAACGGCACTCACTGTTGCCACCGCGCCGGCCTGACACCGAAGACAAGGTGTGCGGCGGGAGGCCCACCACGCCAGGCGGTTTATCGTGAAGAGCAGGAGGTTTCCGGACCCAGCAACTGTCCGCACAGCACCCGACGACCCATCCGCTGCGAAGCCCGACAGAATACCCTTGTGGTAACGTCAACAGTGACAGTTTCGGCAAAGTAGCGCACCGCGGAGGCTTCATGGCCGGCTAGCCTCGACAGACCCCGTACTGCGCCTTGCCGATATCACACCAGCGAGGAAGTGGGTTCGAGATGGCGAAGCAGGGAACCGCGACGAAGCGCCCGAGACGCGAACGCGGCTCTCTCAACCCCGACGATATCGTCGCGGGCGCATTCGAACTCGCCGAAGAGATCTCGATCGACAATCTGAGCATGCCGTTGCTGGGCAAGCATCTCGGCGTCGGCGTCACGAGCATCTATTGGTACTTCCGCAAGAAGGAAGAACTACTCAACGCGATGACCGATCGAGCGCTACGGCAGTACGCGTTCGAGACGCCTTTCATCGAAGCCGAAGACTGGCGCGAAACCCTGCGCAAACACGCACAGACCATGCGGCAGACCTTCCTCGGCAACCCCATCCTGTGTGATCTGATCCTGATCAGGTCGGCCCTGAGCAAACAGGCGGCACGGCTCGGCGGCAAGCAGACGGAGCGGGTGATCGCCAGCCTCGTCGAGGCCGGATTCTCCTTGGAGGCCGCCGTCGAGACGTACTCTCGGGTGCAATTGCACGTACACGGATTCGTTGTGCTGCAACGCCTCTCCGACAAGAACCGCGAGCTCAGTCCCGAATCCACCGCATACTACGAGAACGTGATCATCGACCCGGAGACCACTCCACTGCTGGCGCAGGCCGCCGCCAAGGGGTACCACTCCGGAGCGCCGGACGACCGGAACTTCGAGCACGGGCTGGACTCCATTCTCGACCACGCTTCCCGGTTGCTCTCGGGAAGCGAACACAAGCAGAAGAAGCCCGCACCGGCGCGACGTACAACCCGTTCGACAGCCGCGAAGACGGGTAGAGCTCGGACGCGCGCCGCGGCCGAGTAACCCACCCCAAGTTGCCGATCCCCAGGTCGGCGCCCCGGTTGGGCATGACATACCGGGACTTCGGTCGCTGAGCCTGCACAGCCACTGCCGTGCACGGGTCCCGGCCACTCGTCGGCCACAACACGCGTATCCGCGACTGTTACCGCTGCCCGGCCGTCCCTGGGTGAGCTCGCGTCATCCGCGGCGCGGTTTCGGCGCGCTGAATTCCCGTATACCGGCCAGGAACAGTTCGTCCATACGCGGGCTCAGCTCGGCGAGGGTGGCGGCGGTGGCGTAGCCGGCGGCGCCGAAGATACGCTCGAGCATTTCGGCGTCTGTCTCGCCGCCGAGTGACAGGCACAGACAACCGACGCCGTCGCCACGGAGTTCTTCGACTGCCTTCCGGGTGTCGGCCTCGGCGTAGCGGCCGTCGTAGCCGTCCTCGTAGGGCAACCCGTCGGACAGCAGGAGCAGCAGCCGATTCTGTGTGCCCGATCGGGTTTTGAGGATATCGCCCGCGCCGCGGATACCGGCACCGAGGCGCGTGTACCCGGAGGGCCGGGTCCGGTTGAGCCGTGCTTGCCCGGCGGCGCCGAAACGCTGTCCGAATGTTTTGATCGCCGAGAGCTGGATCGCCTGGCGGCCGTGTGACCGGAACGCGTAGACAGCGACGCGGTCGCCTAATTCTTCCAGTGTTACGGCCAGAGTCGCGGCTGCGCGGCGCTGGTGGTCGTGCACCGTGAAGCCGTTGTGGTCTGCATCTGTGGCGGAGCCGGAAGCATCGAGCAGGATGAGCACACCGAGATCCCGTGCCAATTTCCGGCGTTCGCTGTATATGTGTTCGCGTGGTGAGTAGCCTGAGCGCAGGTCGACGAAAAGACCGATGAGCGCTTCGGTGTCGAATTCGTCGCCTTCGGGCCGGCCACGCAGCATTGTGGAGCCCGTGCCGACCCGGGCAAGGCGTCGGCGCAGCATATCGTCGCGTGAGACACCCTCGGCCAGGTTGTCGGCCTCGGCTGTAACCGGGAAATCGACAACCCGGCACCATTCGGGGCGGTACCGCCGGCGGTGGACATCCCATTCCGGGTAGAGGATGCCGCTCACCCCAGCGACGACGCTGGGCATGCCGTCATCGGTGAATCGGATGTGCGTTTTCCATGGCCTTGTTCGGTCGGCTCCGATCCTGCGCCCACCACGAGGCACTGTGCGCGCCGAGGTACCGGCGCCGGCGGGCCCGGCCCCTGCCACGGCCGCCCGCATGCTGCCACGTTCATTGCGGAAGAAGTTCATCAAACTTCGCACGCTGAACAGTGGATTCCGAAACAGATTCCCGATTTCACCATCCCGGGTCTGCTCATCATCGGCCGCGGACTCGCCGGGCTCATCCGAGTCCAGGAGCAGCTGCCTGTCGGAGGGGCGCGCACTCGCCGCAATATCACCGATGCACAGGAGGGAGGGGTCGATGACACCGAACCAGTCCGGCGGATCGGCGACCGGTCGGCGCGTCCGGGCCACTGCGAGTGATTCCTCGGCGGTCGCGGTACCGGTTTTCCTGCCGCAAGGCAGTTCAGCAGCGCGCAAGACCGGATCCGGCAGCTGGGCGAGAACCCGCTGTCCCTCCAGGGCCAGATAGCGACGTGCCAGTGTCGGTCGTCGCCGCAATGCCTTCACCACAGGCGGAGCCAGGCTTCCCGCACCGAGAAGTGCGGCCTGCACGAGTACCTCCCGACGCTGCTCGACACCAGGCCGGCCGGACGTGATGAAGATGGTCCGGCCGGTGGTATGCGCGGCCATCCCGGTCTCCGACCACGCGATCTGCACAGACCGGCCGGCGAGAAAGGTCGCCAGCAAACGAAACCGGTCCGGGCCATCGGGGTCGTCCGCGGTCATGAGCGGGGCAGGACGGCGTCGACGAGTTCGCCCAGTGCACGGACTACTTCGTCATCGTCGGACAGCGCCTGTACGACAGCCGACTGGACAGCACTGCGCAGACTCAGCCCTTCCGCGACCAGGCCGCCTGCGAGGATCAGCATCCTCGTGGACGACACTTCTCGTAGCGGCGCCCCGTCCAGATTCCGGATAGCGTTGCCCAGGGTCACCAGCGCACGCGCCGTATCCTCGTCGATCCCGGCTTCGTGGGATACCACCTCGGTTTCGACCTCGGCCGGCGGAAAGCCGAGTTCGATGGCGATGAACCGCTGCCGGGTCGACTCCTTGAGGTTCTTCAAAACACTCTGATAGCCGGGATTGTACGAGATCACCAGCTGAAACCCGGGCGCCGCCGACAAGGTCGCCCCGAGCCGGTCGACCGGGAGTTCGCGACGATGGTCGGCCAGTGGATGGATCACCACGGTGGTGTCCTGACGTGCCTCCACCACCTCGTCCAAATAGAAGATGGCACCTTCGCGCACAGCCCGCGTCAAAGGCCCGTCCACCCACACTGTTTCTCCGCCCTTCAGCAGGAAACGACCCACGAGGTCCGCCGACGTCAGGTCCTCGTGCCCGGCTACGGTGATCAGATCGCGGCCGATCTCGGCCGCCATGGCCTCCACGAACCGCGTCTTTCCACACCCGGTGGGGCCTTTCAGCAACACCGGCAGACCGCGACGGGCAGCTGCGCGGAACACTTCCGCTTCGTTGCCGACCGACTTGTAGAACGGCGTCGCTGAAACAGCGCGTACATCAGGGTTATCGGTCAGTATCATCGGTTTCCCAATCCCCCGACGACGTCAGTTGCCGGGATTGCAGCGCTGGGACTGCTGGTCGATATGGGCGGGCCTGCCATCGGGTTGCCCGATCTGCCAGGTGCTTCCCGCGCCGGCGGTGAACGGTCCGGGAGCGCCCTCGGACTCGTAATACCCGTGTGGGTCCCATGTCTTCGCTGCCGGGTACGGCCACGGGCAGGCGACAGTGGATGCGGCGCCGGTCGCACGCAAGACCCAGAACGCCGAACTGAAACTGAACATCATGACGCTCAGGACGATCGCCATCACCAAGAAGGTGGCCAGGTTCGGACGCCGGTCGTGGAACTCGAACCGCCGCGCGATCTTCTCCGCCTGGGAACGCCCGGTATCGTCTCGATAGAGCAACAGTGACGCCGGAATCATCACGATCGTGATCAGTACACTCGCCCACAGCAGCGGAAACTGCGTGTTCTTGCCGGCATTGATCGAGCCGAACTCGACGACATGCGTGTAGGTCAGGAACTGGGTGTGTACCAGGAATACTTCCAGGAGGATGTCCCAGATCACGCCACAGATGAACGTCAGCACGGCCAGGGAAATCAAGGGGTGGCGCCACACGAACGAGTCCGGCCCCCGACGCCGTTGAACGGCGCGCAGGATCGGCATCACCAGGAAGTACGGGAGCAGGATGTAGGGCGCGTAGACGAACGAGGTCAACGGCTCGATCACCGGAGAAAGGTTGAGCCACGGCCACTCTCGCGGAAAGTGCCAGAGGTCCGGGTTGTAGACCAGGCCGATGGCCCAGTTGTTGTACGGGTCGACCCACAACAGCGTGCTGGTCGCAATGACCATCAGGATCACCGGGTGCCCCGGATGCCGCCGCCAGCCCCAGACGCAGGCGATGACGGTGGCAATGAACAGGACGACGCCCAAAAGCTGTCCCACAGTGAGCCAATCGATCTCTGACCACAGTGGCTCGACCGGCGGTGGTTTGTCCGCTCCGCCGGGATTACGGTTGTCCGGTGATGCCGGGCCGTGCTTCTCGGCGGTCGCGAAAACGACGCCGGCCACCACCGCGGCGACAGCCCAGCACGCGAGTGCCTTCCACGACCACAACCGGGCTGTGCCCGGTGGCGTGATATCGCTGTCGGGCTTTACGGGAACTCGCTTCGGTTCGGTTGATTTCATGACACTCCATGCTGATCCTCGAGCCCCCCTGGGCGTGTAAACGGCTTCCGCCTCGATCTGAAGAGTAACCCAAGGTAGTTCAGAAAACGTATATTTAGGCGAATGTAGTAAAGTACCAGGTCGTGAGCGACACCATTGGCGCTGCCGACGACGCTGATATCATCGACTTCCTCAGTGCCGTAACCGATGTCCGGCGGATGATCTCGAACCTGACTCTGCCGGTGGCGCGAAAGCGCCGGATATCCGAACGCGCACTCGGAATCATCTTCCTGGTCCACGCCGGCCTCGACCGTCCGGGACTCTTGATCGACTATCTGAATGTGCTGCCGAGCACGATCACCTCCGATGTGGAGAAGCTGGTCGCTGCGGGGCTGTTGGGGCGGACGTCATCCCCCACCGACCGCCGAGTCATCAAACTCGAGGTGACCCCGCGGGGTGTTGCGACACAACAGCAGTCGTTGCGCGAGCTGCACGAGTTCTTTCGCGCCGGGGCCGCCGGAGTATCGCTCGACGAACTACATGCCTGTATCGCCACCCTTCGAAAACTCAGCGGAGAACCGCAGCCGATCGTGCCGAATCCGCTGCGATAGACCGGAACAGGCGACCATCCCCGAGATAGGAAGTGTTCCGTGGCCTTCACCAGGGGCGGCGACAGTCTGCTCGCTGCCGTGCCGACAGCCGAGCCGGAGCACGTCATCGACAGCCCGTGATCAGCTCGGCTGCGCGCTCACCGATCATCATCGCCGCGGCGTTCGTGTTGCCACCGACGATATGCGGCATGATCGAAGCGTCGGCCACCCGCAGCCCGTCGACGCCGTGCACACGCAACTGCGGGTCGACCACCGAATCACCCTCTGTCCCCATCCGGCAGGTGCCGACCGGGTGATACACGCCTGAGGCATTGCGTCGCACGAAATCCGCCGGGTCTGCGCCGGTCTTACCGGAACCGGGCAGCACTTCACGGCCTACGCCGGGGGCAACCGCGCCGTGGGCAACCGTCTCCCGCACAAGCTCCATGCCGGCGATCAATGTCGCGAGGTCCCGCGGTTCCGCCAAGTAGTTCGGGTCGATCAGCGGGGCGGCGAACGGGTCGGTCGACGCGAGCCGCACCGTCCCCCGGCTCTCGGGATAGAGCATGGTGGGCAGGAGCGTCAGCGACGGTGACGGGTCAGCGGCCAAGTGGAGTCCTGGCTCGTCCTGGTTTTCCGGATAGCTCATCGGGAGGATGAACATTTGCAGGTCGGGAACATCGGCGCGACTCCGCACACCACTGTCCACGAAAGCTACGGCTTCGAACAGGGTGTGCGCCAGATACGTCGACCGCGGGCGCACACATTCACGCACCATTGCCCCGGCAAAACTCGCCGGCGATGCGCTGCGCCCACTGGGCGCGAGATAGGACATCGGGACGAATAGATGGTCGTGCAGATTATCGCCCACGGGCAGATCGGCGATGACTTCGATCCCGTGCTCACGCAGGTGCGCAGGATGGCCGATTCCGGAGAGCATCAACAGGCGCGGCGAACCCAGTGATCCCGCACTGACGATGACTTCACGGTCGGCACGGGCAGGTTCGATCGGACGCCGGTTACCGGCCGCAACCAGTTCCACACCGACCGCGCGGCCGTTCTCCACGAGCACCCGGGTTGCGGTCACACCGCTTACCACCTGGAGATTCGGGGGGGCATCCGACAGGTATCCGCGATCGGTTCCTACCCGCCGGCCCGCGCTGGTGCTCTGCTGTAGCGCGGCGACACCGGCCTGCCGAACCCCGTTGTAGTCGTCGTTCGCCTGGACGCCCGTGATCGCCGACAACGCGGACATGAAGCTTTGTGTCACCGGAGCCAGCCCGGTGGTCCGCTCTACCGCGATCGGACCGGCCCCGCCACGCAGGTCACTCGGCCCATCCTCGAAACTTTCCAGCCGCCGGAACGAAGGGAGTACGTCGGAGAACCCCCAGCCGGCGGCGCCGGCACCTGCCCAGTCGTCGTAGTTCTGCCGGTTTCCGCGCACGAACGCCATCCCGTTGATCACACTTCCACCGCCGAGGGCACGACCATGGGACTGAGGAAGCCTGCGGCCACTCATGTGTCGCTGCGGAATCGTGTACGCGGGCCAGGTGATACGACGTTGCAACAACGTCATCGCGTGGATCGCTCCGCACATTCCGGGGATCGTGACGAGTGGCCCTCGCAGCCTGCGACCCGACTCGATCAGCGTAACGGTGGCGCCGGTGTCGGCCAATCGCCGAGCGACGACGGCGCCCGCGCTGCCCGACCCCACGACTACGTAGTCTGCCGATCTCGAGTTGGCGAAGCCCTTGCTCGAACGTGCCCGCTTCATCCAAAACCTCCGTGGTCCCACTGCCCTCGAGATAGTATTTCAGAATCCGAACTTACTGTACAACAGCACACTGTAATGCTTATAGTTCCTTTTACTGTTGCTCGGCGAAAGCTGACCGGCAAGTAGCAGCCGCCGATAATGAGAACCTTTGGACCAGCACTTTCTTGGAGGATCGATGGATCGACAGCAACGTATCCGCCGCCTGGATGATCGATCGCTTCCTTGCGAAGATCGGCGAGCTGCGATGCATGATCTGAACTGTTCATCATGCGCATCTCGGCAAACGTGACGCCGGTGCTCCAGCGACCGGCCGGCGCCTTGCTCCCGCGGGTGCTCATGCGACTGCCGCATCGACCTCCGGTTCGCCCCGAGCGATATCACCGGTTGACGGAAGGGTGACCGATGGTGCAAACCCCTCCCGGCCAGTCGGATGGTCACGATGTCACGGTGGCCGGGCCGGCCGGGCCATCGGAGACGGCGGCACTGACTGTATTACGCCGAAACTTGTCCGAGACGCTTGTTTCGAGCATCGCCACGCTGGGCCGGGGCCTGCGGATGAGTGGGCACGCGATCCGCGTCGGCATCGCCGATGTGGCGCAGGGGCGGTTTCAGACGCGCGAAACCCTCTCGCAGTCATGGTTTTTGATCAAAGTGACCGCAGTTCCGAGTGTGTTGATGGCGATTCCGTTCGGTGTGATCGTGTCCGCGCAGGTCGGAAATATCGTGTCGCAGTTGGGTGCGGATTCCATGATCGGAGCGGCCGGCGGGCTGGGGGTGATCAAGCAGGGCGCACCGATGGCGAGCGCACTCATGCTCGGCGGTGCCGGGGCCGCGGCGATCGCGGCCGATCTCGGGGCGCGGACGGTGCGGGAGGAAGTCGACGCGATGCGGGTCATGGGCCTGGATCCGGTCCAGCGGCTGGTGGTCCCGCGGATTGCGGCGATGATGCTGGTGGCACCTCTGCTCAACGTTCTCATCGTGGTGGTGGGCATCGGCTCGGGATTCTTCGTCGCTGTCGCCGCGCTCGATGTCACCCCGGGCAGCTACTGGACGTCGTTCGGTGCCTTCACCACCCCGCTCGATATCTGGGTGTCGCTGGTCAAGGCATTTCTTTTCGGATTCTTGGTGGTGGTGATCGCGTGCCAGCGCGGACTGGAAGCCAAGGGCGGCCCTCGCGGTGTGGCCGACGGCGTGAATGCCGCGGTGGTCATGTCGGTCGCCGTGGTCACCGTCTTCAACACTGTGATCACACAGGTGGTGACCATGTTCTTCCCGCTGAGGATGGCGTGATGACGGCCTCCCCCTATATTCCGCCCGGACTGCGGTGGGCGGGCCGGTTACGTCGCCGGCTGCGCCCGTGGGCACCGATCGAGTCGACCGGGTTCGCGCTCGGCTTCGCATGGCAGGCCGCCTCGGCAGTGCCGTACACGCTGGTACATTATCGTCGGCAGACGGTCATGGTGATCACGGACATGACGTGGGGCCGTGGCTCGGTGATCGTCGGCGGCGGGGTGGTGCCGCTGATGCTGCTGATGGGGGCGGCGATGGGTGCCTCGATCGGCATCGAGGCATACAGTGCGCTGAACCTCCTGTCGCTGGGACAGCTCACCGGCCTGATGTCGGCCTTCGGTGTGACACGCGAATTGGCGCCGATTGCGGCGGGGGTGGGTTTCGCCGCGCAGGTCGGATGCCGCATGACCGCGGAGATCGGGTCGATGCGAATATCGGAAGAGATCGACGCGATCGAATCCCTCGGTGTCCGATCGGTGCCGTTTGTGGTCACCACCCGGATTATTGCCGGAATCGTTGCCGTGGCACCGGCTTTCGTAGTGTCACTGATCCTGGCCTACTTCTCCTGCGAGCTGATCGTGACAACCGTGCACGGCACACCGTCGGGCACCTACAACCACTATTTCGATCAGTTCGTGCTGGGCTGGGATGTGGTTGCGGCCACCATCAAGGTGGTCGTGTTCGCGATCGCTGTGGTGTTGATCCACTGCTATCAGGGGTACTTCGCCACCGGTGGGCCCGAAGGTGTGGGGACCGCGTCGGGCCGGGCGGTGCGGGCGAGTCTGGTCTCGATCATCGCATTGGACATGGTCGCGACGATCGTGCTCTGGGGGTTCCGTTCTCCGATCACATTCACAGGATGATGCCGTGCCTGCTTATTCTCTGCCCGGTACCGAGGTCAGTCCTCGCCGCGCCCGCATCCTCGGCGTGTTCGTGGTTGCACTTGCCCTCGTTGCTTTCGTGGGGCACCGAATGGCCCCGAGCGGTATGCCGGCCGGACAGCTTCAGGTCGCTTTGCTGACCGCGCAGATCGGTGAGGGCGTCGCGGCGGGTACCGCTGTGCGGCTGGACGGAGTACGCGTTGGTTCGGTGTCGTCGATCGACCGGATCGGTTCGGGAAGGCAGCGCATTTCGCTGAGCTTGCAGAGTTCTCAGCTGTTCGGGCTGACCGATGGGTTGAGCGTCGATTTTGCGATGGGGAACCTGTTCGGCATCAGTGCTGTCGATCTCCACTCGGGCGACGGTGGCACGATACTCACCGACGGCGCCACGATCGACCTGACCGGCCACAACGCCGACCGGCTCCGAGACGCGACACTGGCGGCGCTGCTGGAATCCACCGGTGGCCTCACCACCGATGTACTGACACCGAAGCTGGCGGCACTGCTGGCGACGGCAGCGCGCGATGTTCGGGCGCTCAGCCCGATCTTGCAGGCCATCGGCACCACCGTGCGATCGTTCACCGACACCCAGCAAATGCCCACCTCACTGCTGTTCCACCGACTCGGAGCGACATTGGAAGGTGTGCCGGCGCTGATCTCCGGCGGAGTGGAGGTTCTGTACTCGGCCTACACCAACGAATATCTCTCGACCCCGGAGCACATGGATCGATACGGCCGGATGTTCGCCGATCTCCAGAGTCGGCTGCTGCCGGCCACTGCACAGACCCTGAGCACCGGCCGGCACTATTTCGCCGAGTTCGTTCCCCTGATGACTGCCATGCTGGACCGCTTGTCGAGTTCGGTCGGCACGCCGCAACGTTCGGGCCGGCAGTTGAGTGATCTCCTCGATCGCCTCGGCACGGCGTTCACCGACACCCCGAATGGACCGGTGCTCAACGCCACAGCCGATCTGGAGGTCGTGCCTGGGCTGGCCGGTCCGTTGTCGACGGTGTTCGGGCCGAATACCACGCCGGGAGTTCGCTGATGTCGACACGATCGCTCTTACTCCGGGTTTCGGCCGCTGTGGCCGTCATCGTCATCGCATTGATCGGAGTGTTCCGCGTACTCGAGCGGCCGGTAGCCGGGGCGACCGATACTTACACTGCGTTGTTCACCGACGCCAACGGCCTGCGCACGGGTGATGACGTACGAATGTACGGGGTGGCGGTCGGCAAGGTGGGCGAGGTCGAGTTGGCGGGAAGCCTCGCCCGGGTACGTTTCACGGTGATCCGTGATCGCCCGGTATTCGTCGACAGCACAGTGGCGATCCGATATCAGAACCTGACCGGGTTCCGCTACCTGGAGGTCCAGCAGCCGGATCGGCCCGGCACGCGACGCGACCCCGAGGCGGTGTTCGAGCCGTCGGAAACGGTGCCCTCCTTCGATATCACGAGACTGTTCAAAGGGTTGCAGCCGGTACTGAAGGAACTGTCGCCGGATGATCTGAACCAGTTCGCGACCAGCCTGCTGGCGCTGATCCAAGGAAACGGAACGGGTGTAGGTCCTGCACTTGATGCCATCGAAAAGTTGAGCCGGTACGCCTCGGATCGGCAAGCAGTGTTGTCGACACTGGTGACCAACCTGGCCGAGGTCTCGGTACATCTGGGCGGCAGGTCAGGAAATTCGATGCAACTGCTGACCAACCTGACGAGCCTGTTCACCGCGATAACCGACAAGCTGCCGGGGCTGGTTGATTTCGCGATCACCATTCCACCGGTGCTGAAGCCTTTGCGGGACATGCTGGAAGTGCTGGGAATCACCGGCAAGCCCGGCAAGGATTTGGATGCCCTTCTACAGCAGGCATTTCCGTCGCCGCATGATGCCGCGGCAGTATTCGGCCGGCTGCCGGGCCTGATCCAGACGATCGCGGCGGCCTTACCGCCGACCGGGCCCGAAGCGGCGATGACCTGTACACACGGATCTGCGCAGGCTCCGGAGCCACTGCAGATCCTCATCGCCGGACAAAGGATCACACTATGCCACCGTTGACCCGCCTGCGACGGGCACTGTTCTCACCACTGCGCTCAATTTTCGCGTCGAAGTCCGAACGCGATGCCGAACTACGCTGGGGTATAGCGGGAATCTGCGGGGTGCTGATACTGCTCGCCGCGATCGGGGCCGTCTACATCACCCGAACGAACAGCGGGCGAAGCTATTCCGCCGATATGGCCGAAGCCGGTGCCATCCGGCCGGGGGACGATATCCGGCTGGCCGGGATAGCGGTGGGAAAGGTGAATTCGCTGACGCTGCTGCCGGACCGGGTCCGCATGAAGTTCACCGTCGAGGACGAGGTATTCGTGGGCGATCAGACCGCTCTGGATCTCCGTATGCTGACAATCGTCGGCGGTTATTA